>DATDEZ010000016.1:0-7484 GCA_036522875.1 Gemmatimonadales bacterium
TGAGGCATTCAAACTGAAACCTGACGCGCCCGATCGTAGTCCCACACGGTCGGGCGCGTTAGTTTTCCTTCCCTTTCATCTTCTCAGAGGATCCTTGCTCGCCCTGCTGCTGGTTTCGAGCGCGTTGATCGCGCAAACGCAGAACCCCGCGCTCCGCGCGGCCCAAACGATCACCCCCGGCGACATCAAACGCCGCATCGGGATCATCGCCGACGATTCGATGAAGGGACGCGATACGCCGAGTCCGGAGCTGGACAAGGTCGCGAACTACATCGCGGGTGAGTATCGGCGGCTGGGCCTCAAACCCGCGGGTGATCGCGGGACGTTCATCCAGCGTTACGCTATCGATCGTGTGCGAGTCGTGAGCGACAGCTCGACCGCCTTCGTGCACGGCGGGCCGGGGGCCGCGCTCAAGTACGGCACGGATTTCATCCTCGCCGATAACATGTTCGAGAACGGCGACTACGCCGGCGATCTCGTTCTGGTCTCCGGACCACTCAACGGCGCCACGGCCGATACCGCGGCACTCGCGGGCAAGATGGTCATTCTGGCCACCGGGCGGCTGCGCCGCGCCGATCGTGATCGCGTATTCGGCTGGAAGCCTGCCGCCGTCGTGTTCGTAAACGACGCGCCTGACTCGGTGTGGAGCCGAGTGACCAGCCGGCTGAACGGTCCCACGTTGCGCGATCCCGGGCGGCCCGTCGGCGGACCGCTCACGCTCGTCATCCGCTCCACCGCGCTGAGTCCGGTTCTGTCCGCCCTCGGCGTCGATTACGCGGCCGCGCAGGGCGCCACGACGTTCAGCGTGAAACCGCTCAGCGACGCGCAGCTGCACGTCCACGCGCGCCTTGAAGCGGTCGACAAGAATACGGCACCCAATGTGGTCGCGATCCTCGAGGGGAGCGACCCAACGCTGAAGAACGAGTACGTGGTCTTCAGCGCGCACATGGATCACGTGGGGGTCGCGGGGCCACGCGGCAGCGGCGGTTGCCGCGCCCAGGGAGCCGACTCCATCTGCAACGGCGCAGACGATGACGGTTCGGGCACGGTCGCGGTCGTCGAGATTGCCGAGGCGTTCGCCGGCATGACGCCGCGCCCCAAGCGGTCGATCATTTTCTTGAACGTGAGCGGTGAGGAAAAGGGCCTGTGGGGCAGCGAGTACTTCTCCAATCACCCCGCGGTTCCGATTTCAAACATCGTCGCCGATCTGAACATCGACATGGTCGGGCGGAACTGGAAAGACACGATCGTGGCGATCGGCAAAGAGCACTCGGATCTGGGCGCGACGCTGAACCGCGTCGGCGCCGCGCATCCCGAGCTCAACATGCGGCCGATCGACGACATCTGGCCGCAAGAGAATTTCTATTTCCGGTCCGATCACTACAACTTCGCGAGGAAAGGCGTGCCGATCCTGTTTTTCTTCAACGGCACGCATGTCGACTACCACCAGGTGGGCGATTCGCCGGACAAGATCGACGCGGAGAAGGAGTCCCGCATCGCCCGCCTGATCTTCTATCTCGGGCTCGACGTGGCCAACGCCGCGCAACGCCCGAAATGGAATCCCGACAGCTACAAAAGCATCGTGACCGGCAACTAAGCGCTAACGCTCCAGGATCACCACGACCACCGACCCCGGAATGATGGGGGGTCGGGGCCGTGGGCGGTCCGGCGTCGGTGCCGGCGCTTCGCCGAACTGCGCCGCCACCGTGTAGAGACGGTGCGTGCGCTCGTCCACCGCGATCGTGCGTCCACCCCGCTGCGTCGGAACAGTCGCCACCACTTTGAAGCTGTCGGGCGAGTCCTCGTGCACGACCGTCATCGAGCCTTCCCCGTTGGAGCTGACGGCGAAACCGGTGGCCGGATCGAACGCAGCCCCATCCACGCCATTGCCGATCGGCTCGTTCGCGATCACGCGACCGCGATCGGGGTCGGAGATCGCCATGACGGCGTTGCCGCACACGGAGAACAGGCGACGAGTCCGGCGGTCGATGGCGAGACCAGACGGTTCCTCACACGGCGCGAGCGACCACCGTCCCTGGATCGTGAGCGTCCGCGGGTCGAACGCCACCAGCTCGCTCTTGTCCTCGATGTTGACGTACATGTGTCCGCGCCCATCCGACACCGCGAATTCCGGCTTGCCGCCGACGTCGAGCGTACCCACGATCGCGCTCGTTTGCGGATCGATCGCCGTCACGTTGGCGCTGCCGCCGTTGAACGTGAACACGCGCCGCGACACGGGATCGTACGCGATCGCGTCGGGATTGCGGCCCGTCACCTTGATCGTTCCGATCGTCGCCAGCGTGCGCAGGTCGAACACGGTCACGGTCGTATCGCGGCCGTCGCTGATGAACCCGCGATTCAGGTCGCGGGCGATCGCGATGCCGTGGACGCCATTGGTGTTGGGGATATCACCGATGATGGAATCGTGGTCGAGATCGATGACCGCGACGTGCGTGCCGCGCGAGACGTACAGGCGGTGGGCCACGGTGTCCACGGTCAGATAGTCCCATCCGCCCTCGCCGGGCAGGGCGATGTGGCCGGCCACGTGGTACGGCGCCTGGGACGCCTGGGGGGCCTGCGGCCCCTGTAGGAGAAGCGCGCTGAGCGCGAGCAGGTTGATCATGCAGCAATCTTACCAGCCTCTGGCGCCCGCGTCACCCCACGATGAATCTTGCGACGTGCGCGTGCTGATCGTGGAAGACGACGCCGAGCTGGCCGGTCTACTGCGCGACGGCCTGCGCGAGCACCGGATCGACCCAACCGTCGCCGCGACGTTCGCCGACGGCGTCGCCCGGGCGCACTCGGGCGACTACGACGTGATCATCCTCGACGTGCGGCTGCCCGGCGGCAGCGGCTTCGATCTCTGCGATCGCTTGCGGCAGGGCGGCTTGACGACGCCGGTGCTCATGCTGACCGCGCTCGACGCGGTGGACGACCGCGTGCGGGGTCTCGCCGCTGGTGCCGACGACTATCTCACCAAGCCGTTCGCCTTTCGCGAGCTCGTCGCGCGGCTGCACGCGCTCGCGCGCCGCCGCGCGTTGACGCTCGCGCCGGCGAACCTGGCGCTCAACGACCTCGAAGTCGACGTCGGCTCGCGGGCCGTCCGCCGCGGCGGACGACCGATCGCGCTGACTGCCAAGGAATTCGCGCTCCTCGAGTTTCTGCTGCGGCATCCCGGGCAGGTCGTCGAGCGCTCCGCCATTACCGCGCACATCTGGGACGACAACCACGACCCCTTTGCCAACGTCCTCGAAGTGCTGATGCGGCGACTCCGCAGCAAGATCGATGACGGCTTCGACATGAAGCTCATCCATACCGTGCGTGGCGCCGGCTACCGGATCGGACCGCCAACGCAATGACGCTCGACCGACTGCGCGTACGACTCACGCTGTGGTACGCCGCGACCTTCCTGGCGATCCTGCTGCTCTTGGGCGCCGCGATCTTCGTCGCGATCGGCATTCAGGTCGGCCGGCGGCTCGACGCATCGCTCGGCTCCGCGACCGCGGCCATTCAAAGCGCGACCCGAGAGCTCGAAGCGGAGCGCGCCGCGGGCGGCCCGGCGGACGCGGTGGAGGAGCTCCGCATTCCGGATCGCGCGCTCTACCTCTTCGACGGCGCCGGCAATCCCGTCACGCCGGTGCGCGCCGACGCATGGATCGTCGCCGCGGCACAGGCCGCGGTCCGGGCCGGCGAGGCGGACGTGCAGCGTATCGGACCGCATGGCAGGCAACAGCGGCTGCACGCGGAGCGATTTACGACACCTTCCGGCACGGCGTACGTGGCTGCCGCGGTCGCCGAGCGGCCGCAGATCATGGAGCAGTACGCATGGCTGATCGGCACGTTCGCGGCGGCAGCGCTCGCGGCGCTCGTGCTCGTCATCGTGGGTGGATTCGTGCTCGCGCGTCAGTCGACGATCCCCGTTGAACGGTCCATCGAGCAAATGCGGCGCTTCATGGCCGACGCGGCGCACGAGCTGCGGACTCCCGTCACGCTGCTCCGCACACGCACGGAAGTCGCGCTCGCGCAGGCGCGTGATCCCAGCGGCGATGCGGCGGCCTTCCAGGCGATCGCGCGGGAAGCCGACCGACTCGGCGGAATCGTGGGGGATCTGCTGACCCTCGCCCGCGCCGACGCCGGCGAGCGGCGCATGACGCGGGCGACGCTCTACCTCGACGATATCGCCGCTCACGCGGTCGCGGCGGTGCGGCCGCTCGCCGAGCGGAAAGGCGTGACGCTCGCTGTGGGATCGTTCGACGAAGCGCAGATCCTGGGTGACGCGGAGCTCGTCGAGCGGCTGCTGTTGATCGTGCTCGACAACGCCATCAAGTACACGGCCGCCGGGGGCAACGTCCGGCTCGACGTTTCGGCCAGAGACGGGCAGCGTGCCGTCATCGTCACGGACACGGGCGTCGGGATTCCGGCGGCGGAGCTGCCGCGCATCTTCGAGCGCTTTTATCGCGGTGACGGGGCGCGCCAACGGGCGGAAGGCGCGGGGCTTGGACTCCCGATCGCCCGGTGGATCGCGGACTCGCATGGGGCCCGGCTTTCGGTCGCCTCGGATACGACAGGAACACGCGTCCAGGTCGATTTCCCGCCCGCGAGCCTGTAAGCTTCCTGTAAGGTCGTCCCGCTAGCTTCCCGCCATGCTGCTGGTGCTCATGGCGCTCTCAATCCAACAACCCGTGACTCGCGCCGACGCGGTTGCTGCCGCGCTGACCCGCGGTGCGCGCGTGGCGCTCGGCCGCGCCGACACGACGGCAGCGCTTGGCGCCGTACGCACCGCGCGCGCGTTTCCCAACCCCACGCTCGCCGGCAGCTACACCAAGGACGTCCCGAACTATCACGCGCTGGGCGAGCTGCCACTCGATCTGCCGTGGCTGCGCGCGCCGCGCATCGGCGCCGCCGAGGCGACGCGCGACGCCGCCCGCTATCAGTTCGCATTCGACCGAGCCGCGATCCGGTTCGACGTCGACACCACGTACACCCGGGCGCTCGCCACGGCGATGCACGCCCGCCTCTCGCGTCGCACCGCGGACGACGCGGACAGCTTGCTCAAGATCGCGCAGCTGCGCCGCGAAGTCGGCGATGTCAGCGAGCTCGACGTACGCCTCGCTGCCGTGAACTCCGGCCAGCTGGAAAACGCGGCCGCCGACGACTCGCTCACGGCGGTCGGGACGCTGTTATCGCTGCAGCTGCAGATGGGACTGAGCGGCGACGAGCCGAGCATCGTCCTGGTCGATTCGCTGCTCCCGACCGACGGCGCGAGCGCGCCCGCCCCCGCCCGCGACTATCTCCCCATCGCGGCGGCCACCGCGCGGCTAAAAGCCGCTGAGCGCGCGTTGACGTTCACACGGGCGAGCCGCTTTGCGCCGAGCGTCCAGTTCGGTGTCGATCAAGGCGACCCGACGAGCGCTCGACCGCACGAGCTGCTGCCCGTCATCGGATTCTCGTTGCCATTTCCGCTCTTCAATCGCAGCGGCGGCGCGGTCACACAGGCAGTCGCAGACCGCGATCGCGCCCGCGCCGAGCTGGACCAGACGCGGCGGGAGACCGACGCGGCCGTGGCGCGCGCCACCCGTGAGCTCGCTGCCGCGCAGGCCCGCGTACGGCGGTCCGCCGCGCTGGTGACGAGCGCGGACCGCGTGGCCGCCATGTCGTTGCAGGCCTACAGCGAAGGAGCGGTCGCGCTCGCGAACGTGCTCGAGGCGCAACGCAACGCGCGGGAAATCCTGGCGCGCTACATCGATGACCTCGCGGCCGCCGACGCCGCCGCACGCATGCTGCGGTGGCTGACGTCGGCCGCCGAACAATGATCCACGCGCGCACGCTGGGACTCGTCCTGCTCGGCGCGCTGACCGCGTGCGGGCGCGGAGAGAAGGAAGCGGAGAACGGTCCGACGGTCACCGGTGTCAGTACCGCCGTCGCCGCCAGCGAGCCCTTCGCGCAAACGATCGAAGCCATTGGCACCGTGAACGCACGTCCGGGTCGATATGCCGCGCTCGCAGCCCCCGGGCCGACCCGCGTCGCGCGAATTTTCGTGGTCGCCGGGCAGCGCGTGTCGAAGGGCGATTCGCTCATCGGGTTCGAGCGCGGGCCGTTCGACGCCGCGGCCCAGAGCGCCGCCGCGGCGCTCTCCGGCGCCGAGCGGAACGCCGCGCGCGCCGAGCGACTCGCGCAGGCCGGGATTCTGCCGCAAAAGGACGCCGACCAGGCGGCCGCCGATCTCGCCGCGGCGCAATCCGCTGCCGTCACCGCGCGGCGCTCCCAGGAGCTCGCGACGTTGCGGGCCCCGCTCGCCGGCGTCGTGACGCGAATGACCGCGGTCATGGGCGCGTCGGTCGATGCAAGTCAAACGCTGGTCGAGGTCGCCGATCCGGCGGCCTTGGACATCGTGTTCAACGTCTCGCCAACCGAAGCGGCACACATTCAGAGTGGCGACACCCTGGCGCTGCGGAGCGGCGAAGCAGCCGGGACGGGCGCCGAACAATTGGGGACGGCGATCGTCGTGAACGTCGGAGTTGCCGTCGACTCCACCTCGCGCGCCGTCGCGGTCCGCGCCCGCCTGGGCCGCGACGCGGCGGCACGGCCGCTCAGAATCGGCGAATCCGTCTCCGGACAGATCATCACCGGCGTGCATCCCCACGCGATCACGATTCCAGTGACCGCGCTCGTGCCTGACGGCGAAGGCTTCCGGGTCTACGTCGTGGACTCGGCTGGGATCGCGCACGCGCGGCCGGTGGAAGTCGGCGGGCGCTCGGAGGCGCGCGCCGAGATCGTGCGCGGGTTGGCCGCGGGAGAGCGGGTCGTCACGACGGGCGCCTACGGCGTCACCGACAGCACGAAAATCGGGCCGCCCCCTCCCCCTAGCCCGTGAGCTTGTTCGCGACGCTGAGCCGCCAGCGGCGGTTCGTGTATCTCCTCGTGGGCGTCCTCAGCGTCGCCGGCATCTGGGCGGCGCTGCGACTTCCCTCCGCGATCTACCCCGAGCTCCGCTTCTCGCGCATCACCGTCGTCGCGGAGGGCTCGACGCTCGGCGCGCGACAGATCGTGTTCAGCGTGACGCGGCCGCTCGAAGAGGCCGTCAGCATCGTGCCGGGAGTCACGCGCGTGCGGTCGCACACGATCCGCGGCGCGACGGAGGTCTCGATCACCTTCGCCTCAGGCACGGACATGGACCGCGCGCTGCAGCTCGTGCGGGCGCGGGTCAATCAGGTCCAGGCGTCGCTGCCGGCGGATCTGGATCTCGAAGTCGAGCAGCTCACGCCGTCGCTGTTCCCCATTCTCTCCTATAACGTCGAGGGCGGCGATCCCGCGACGCTGTACGATCTCGCGCGCTACGACATCAAGCCGCTGATCTCGCGCGTGCCGGGCGTCGGCCGGGTGGACGTCCAGGGATCCGACGTCCGGGAGCTCGAGGTCATCGCCGACCCGGCACGTCTCGTCGCCAACGGACTCACCTACACCGACCTCGCGGACGGCATTCG
>DATDEZ010000017.1:0-15832 GCA_036522875.1 Gemmatimonadales bacterium
GAAAAACCAAACCCGGAGCCACGCGCTGCACTCCGGGTTGGCGAGGCCGGGCCAAGTGGCCGTCGACACTTGGGCCGCGACCTACAGTTGTCTTCCCCGAATGTAGGGCACTCCGCGCCGCATTTTTGTCAGAGAAACGTCCAGCAGAGTTCACACAGTGTTGCCGGTTGGCCCGGAAAAAGGGATTCTTCAGTCCATGAGTCGGTTCCGGATCCGCCGCGGCGCCGTGGTCGCGGTGTTGCTCGTGCTCGCCTTCGGGGTCGCGGCCACCCTGGGAACGCAAGCCTATCGCACGGCGAAGTACCATCGCGCGCAAGCCGACCGGGTGCTGCGGGACTATGCCGCCCTCGCTGCCGCGCGCGTGGCGCTCCGCACCGCGCAGGACATCTACTACGTCATTCGCCCGCCGCTCAACGCCCTGCAACACGCGCACGAGATGATGCCCGGTGGGTCGCCGCCCAAGCCCAAAGAGCTGCACTTCGACACGATGGAGCACGACTTCTCCATCGCGCCGTACATCCGGTTCACGTTTTGGATGGACCTGAAGGACAAGAGCCTGAAGACGTCGGGACAGCCGCTGCCGGCGAACATTCGTCGCTGGCTCGTCGATACGCTCCCCATCCACACGCGCACCGTGTACGACACCTCGTGGCACATGGGGACGATCCTCGGGCAAGTCGACGGCGATCGACGCTACGTCGCGTACACCGTCCTGCGCGATGCCGACGGCGTGCTGCGAACGGCGCTCGGCTTCGAGGCAAAGCCCACGGCGCTCCGGCCCCTCATCATTCAGGCGACCGAGAAATTCCCGCTTCTGCCCAGTCCCCTCACCGGCGGCGTGCAGTACGATTCGATGGGCTCGATCATCATCACCGATCACTATGGCGTCGAGATCTATCGCACGGCCGTGCAGTACACGTCGCCGTTCACCGCGCGCGACACCGTCGGCACCGACATGGGCGACCTCTACGCCCAGACGACGTTGCGGGCGTCGATGGCCGACAAGCTCATCATCGGAGGGCTGCCCAAATCGCGGCTGCCGCTGATTCTCGGCTTACTCGGCCTGACGGCGGTGTTGATCGGCACGGCGCTGTTCCAGCTGCGGCGTGAGTCGCAGCTGACGCAGCTCCGCAGCGACTTCATCTCCGGCGTCTCACACGAGCTGCGCACGCCGCTCGCGCAGATCCGCATGTTCTCGGAAACGCTGACGCTCGGCCGCGTGCGGTCGGACGAAGAGCGACGTCGCTCGCTCGCGATCATCGACCAGGAAGCGCGGCGCCTCACGCACCTCGTCGAGAACCTGCTCCACTTCTCGCGCGCCGAGCGCCAGACCGCGCACATCACGCCCGAGCCGACGGCGCTCGCGCCGCTCGTGCAGGAAGTGATCGACGGCTTCGCGCCGCTCGCTGCCGCGCGCGGCGCGTCGCTCTCCGCGTCGATTCCCGAAGATCTGGTCGTCCCCGCGGATCCCGGGGCCGTACGGCAGATGCTGCTCAACCTGCTCGACAACGCGGTCAAGTATGGGCCCGCGGGCCAGCAGATCCAGATCGGCGCGACGCGCGAGAACGGCACGGCGCGCCTGTGGGTCGCGGACTCCGGGCCCGGCATTCCTCACGCCGACCGCGAGCGCGTGTGGGAGCGGTTCTGGCGCCTCGAGCGCGATCGCGGCTCGGCGGTCGCCGGCAGCGGAATCGGACTGGCGGTCGTGCGCGAGCTGGTGACGCTGCACCATGGCCGTACCTGGATCGACGACAACGCGGCCGACGTCGGCACGCGCGTCGTCATCGAGCTCCCGGCATGATCGCGGCCGCGAGCGGACCCAAGCGCATCCTCGTCATCGAGGACAATCCGGATCTCGCCTATGGGCTCCGGAACAACCTCGAGATCGAGGGCTACGACGTCGAAGTCGCCAAGGACGGCACCAAGGGCCTGTCGCGGGCGCGCGTCGCGAACCCCGACCTGATCGTGCTCGATCTCATGTTGCCGGGGATGGACGGATTTCGCGTCTTGCGCGCGCTGCGCGAAGACGGGCACGGCATGCCGGTGCTGATTCTCACGGCGCGGGGCGAAGAGGCCGACAAGGTCCGCGGCCTGCGGCTCGGCGCCGACGACTACGTGACGAAGCCGTTCGGCGTGCTCGAGCTGCTCGCGCGCATCGAGGCGCTGCTGCGGCGTGTCGCCGAGCCGCGCAAGAACGGCGGCGCGCCGTCGCCGCCATTCGAGAAGTTCGGCGAGATCGAAGTGCTGACGCCCTCGCGGACCGTCCTGCGCGACGGCGCGCCCGTCGCGCTGACACCCAAGGAATACGACCTGCTGCTCGCGCTGGTGCGGCGCGAGGGCGCCTGCATCACGCGCGCGGAGCTGTTGACCGAGGTCTGGGGCTACAGCGCCGAGGTGATGAGCCGGACGGTCGACACGCACGTGGCCGAGCTGCGCCGCAAGCTCGAGCGCGATCCCGCCAACCCGCGGCACATTCTCACGGTCCGCAAAACAGGCTATCGTCTGGCACGATGAGTGCCGACAGAGCCGAGCTGTTACGCCGCCTCCACGTCGAGGGGCCGATGCTCGTGTTGCCCAATGCCTGGGACGCGGGCAGCGCGAGGATCTTCGTCGAGGCGGGCTACCAGGCCCTCGCGACGACGAGCGCGGGCATTGCGTTCAGCCTCGGCGTTCCAGACGGCGAGCGCATCGCGCGCGACGAGATGCTCGCGGCCGTCGCGCGCATCACGCGCCGAGTCTCGGTTCCCGTCACCGCCGACCTCGAGGCGGGCTATGGCCCCGAGCCACGCGACGTCGCCGAGACCGTGCGCCGCGCGATCGACGCGGGCGCGGTGGGCATGAATCTGGAGGATCGCCGCGCCGAGAAGCACCTCATCGATTTTGACCTGGCGGTCGAGCGCGTACGCGCCGCGCGCGAGGCGGCCGACAAGACCGGCGTGCGACTCGTGCTCAACGCGCGGACCGATGCATTCGAGGCGCCCGAGGTCCCGCGCGAGCGCCGTCTCGCCGAAGCCGTGCGCCGCGGCAACGCGTACCGTCAGGCCGGCGCGGACTGTGTGTTCGTGCCGTTCGTCGGCGATCGCGACACGATCGAGCAGGTGGTCCAGCAGATCCACGCGCCGGTGAACATCCTCGGCACGCCTAATTCACCGACCATCAAAGACCTGGCCGCGCTGGGTGTCCGGCGCGTGACGTTTGGCTCAGCCCCGCAGCGCGCGACGCTCGGCCTGATCCGGCGCATGGCGCGGGAGTGGAAGGACAAGGGGACGTACGGCACGCTCGAGGCGTACGGCATTCCGTTCGCCGAGCTGCAGCAGCTGTTCGCCTAGTTCAGCTCGACGTGCAGGTGGTCGGCCGTTCCTACGTGCCGGCGCGTGTCGAAGCCCATCAGCCAGAAGTAGAGCTGCACGCCGCGATTCTTGATGGCGCCGCGCCCCGTGGTCCGCAGGTCCACGGCGTGGATCCAGCCGTCCGCCTGCACGTAATGCCGCGTGCGATTGTTCACGGGCAAGCCCATCCGCGCATAGTCGTCCGGCTGCCGACCCGAATCGGTGATCAGCATCTCGCGGTCGACCAGAATGACGGTCGAGAGCGCGAGCCGGAGCAGCGGATGCAAGGTCGTGTAGTAGGCGCGCACCGGCTCCGACTTGGCGTGCACGTTCGCGATGTAGAGTAAGGAATAGCCGCAGTAGAACAGGACGAGCGGCAGCGCGACCCACTTGGCGAGCGGCATCACGAGCCCCCGGCCACCTCGCCCTCCCCGCTTCGTGAACCGCCTCGCAACCCACACGGCGTACACCGTGACGACCGCCGCCGCCAGGAACGCGGCGGTCATCAGCGACAGCCAGACCGACGCGTCGCCGTGCTGATAGATGAATACGGCACCGCGCACGAGCACCGCGAACGGCAGTGCGATGATGGCGGCGACCTTGAGGACACCGGCGGCGGCGTCCCCGGCAAGCGCGCGCCATTCGGCGGCGTTGGCCGGCGCGGCCTGGCGCAGCTTCTTCCGCCATTTCCGCTGCCATTCCTTCTTGGCTTCGCGCTTGAGCTTTTCGAGTCGAACGGCAACCGCGTCCATGGCTCAAATCTACGAGCGGCTCCACCTCCAGGCTTCATTTGTCATCGATTCATCATGTGACTGTGAAAGAAGCCTCATCGCGCCGCTGTGCAAGACGACATGTCCGCGCCGTCTCTTCAGGACTGTCCTCCACCGGAGCGTCATGATGAAAACCCGTATGATCGCGATGGTCGCAATCGGACTCGCTGTAGCGTGTGGGAGGAGCGAGCGCGCGACGCCAGCTCAAGACTCGGTCGCGGTGGCAACGCTCCAGCAGGAGCGGTTTGCGCCGCGCGCGTACCTAGCACGCCCCGCGGCCCCGACTGCGCTTGCGGAAGTCGTCGTCAGCGGGACGGAACTTCCGCCGGTGACGGCCGCATCCGTCGATGCGAACATGATCGTCCGTACCGCAACGGCTTCGATTGAAGTCGATTCGCTGGAGCAGGCGATCCTCGCCGTGCGCGCCCTGTCGTCCCGCGTCGGGGGATACGTGGCCAACAGCGACGTCACGTCCGGCAGGAAGGAGCAGCGAACCGCCACCATCGAGCTGAAGATCCCCGCGCAGCGGTTCGATGAAAGCCTTGGCGGCTTGGCGCCGATTGGGAAGCTCGAATCGGTGAGTGTCGAGGCCGAGGACGTGGGTGAAGAGTTCGTGGACGTGAACGCCCGAATGGACAACGCACACCGCCTGGAGCAGCGCTTGATCGGCCTGCTCGCGACGAAGACCGGCAAACTCAAGGACGTGTTGGACGTAGAGCAAGCGCTCGCCCATGTGCGCGAGGACATCGAGCGCTACGAAGGGCGCATCCGCTATCTCCGGGCGCATACCGCGATGAGCACGCTGAGTGTCACCGTGCACGAGCCGGCACCCGTCGTCGGCGAAGTCGGCCACAGCGTCATGGGTGAGGCATTCGCGCAGGCGTGGCGCAACTTCGTCGGCCTGATCTCTCTCGGCGTACAGTCGCTGGGCGTGGTCATCCCACTCGGCGCGCTGGCGTTCCTGGCGTGGATCATCACGCGGCGGGTGCGGTTAGCGCGCGGCGCGGCGTCCTAACACGCGATCTCAGGATGATTTGCAGGCAAAATTCATCCCTTCGAGGGGGAGGTTGTAGACGCAGACGCGTGAACGTCGAGTGCCGGCCCGGGTAATGGTCAACGACTACAACACGACCCGACTCGAGGAGGACTCATGGCTTCACGCGCAGAGCGCTTCAAAAAGACGGCGATCAAGGCCGCGAAGACGGCGAAGAAGTGGGCGGAAACGGCGGCGAAGGAAGCCGATCGGCTGCTGGCCGAAGCGCAAAAGCGGGCGGAGACCGATGAGCGGCGCATGCGGATGAAGGCAGCGCTCCGGCGCACCGGCCAGGTGCTGAAGGCGGTCGGTCGCGCGGCGATCGTGGCGGGTGTTGCCGCGGGCATCGCGTCGGCGCGCGCGGAGAGCCGCGCCCGCAAGCTCAGCAAAAAGAAGCGCTAGGCGTCGGTCCCACTCAGCTCCAGCACACGCTTCCACTGGGGCGCCGTCACCGGACTCACTGATAGGCGCCCCTGTCGCACGATGGGCAGGTCGGCGAACGTCTTGTCCGCCTTGATCTGCGCGAGCGTCACCGGCTTCGGCAGACGCCGGTGCGCCTTGAGGTCGACGACCACCAGACCCTTCACCTTGGGATCGGGGTACGGCGCCGACACCACGGTGGCCCATCCCACGACCGCCTTCTCGTCACCCGTGTGATAGACGAGGACCTGATCGCCGGGATGCATCGCCTTCAGGTTGCGGATCGCCACCGGGTTCTTCACGCCGTCCCAGACGGCGGTCTGCTCGCGCGCCATATCGTCGTAGCTGTACGCGCTCGGTTCCGTCTTCACTAACCAGTAGTTAGGCATGCTTGTATCGCCCATTGTTGGATGGTATCGGCGAGCTCGGCCATCACATCCGCGTCGGTCTTGCCGGTGCGCTTCGGCACGTTGAACGAGTGATCGCCTTCCTCAATTAGATGCAGCGTGGCGCGCGCGCCGAGGCCGCTAACGACCTGCTGGAGCAGATCGAGTTGCGCGAATTCATCGCGCGTCCCCTGGAGAAATAGCATCGGCACGTCAACGGCCGTTAAATGCTCGGCCCTGGCAATTCCCGGCCGACCGGGCGGATGCAGCGGGAAGCCGAAGAACACGAGGCCCCTCACGCCCGGGAGCGGCTGGTGCGCCTGTGCCTGTGACGTCATTCGCCCGCCAAACGACTTCCCGCCGGCGATGAGCGGCAACTCCGGCGCCCAATGCGATGCTTGGGCGACCGCTTTGCGCACCGCAGTCTCCGCCACTCCCGGAGGGTCGGGGCGGCTCTTTCCGGCCTGCATGTACGGAAACTCGTACCGATAGGTCGCGATGCCGCGCGCCGCAAGGACGTCGGCAGCCTGGGCGAGAAAATGGTGTCGCATGCCCGCGCCCGCGCCGTGCGCGAACACGTACAGCAGCCGCGCGTCGTGCGGCCGAACGAGCATGCCGTCGTCAGTCTTCGCCAAGGAGCTTGTTGAGTCGCTCGAGCACGCCCATGAGCTTGGGCTTCTGCTCGAGCACTTTGACAACCGGGTCGTCCCCGCGCTTCTGCATGCGCTTCAGCGCGTTGGCGATCGTCCAGTTGCTGTTGTGAAGCTTCCCGTTGACCTCGTCCCACGCGATCGGCATCGACACCGGCGCGCCGGGCGACGGCCGCACACTGTACGGCGCCACCATCAGCTGGCCGCCGCGATTCTGGAACGCGTCGACATAGACCTTCCCCTCGCGCTTGCTGATCGTGCGCTGCGTCGTCGCAATGTCGGGGTGGCGATCCGTCACCAGCCGCGCGAACAGCATCGCGAATTGGAGGCATTGGTCGTAGGTCATCTGGCGACCGAGCGGCAGCATGATATGCAGGCCCGACTTGCCCGTCGTCTTGACGAACGCGGGCATTGCGACCTCCTCGCACAGTTGCCGCATCGTCTTGGCGAGGGTGACGACGTGCTCGAATGGCGCTTCCTTCGGATCGAGATCGATGAGACACCAATCGGGTTTGGTGAGATCATCGATGCGGCTCATCCACATGTGCAACGGAATCGTGCCGAGGTTCACGAGATACACCAGCGACTCGACGTCGTTGCAGACGAAGTACGAGATGTCGCGCTGCGTGTCCTCGCTCCAGATCGGAATCGTCTGAATCCAGTCGGGGACGAAGCCGGGCGCGTCTTTTTGGTAGAACGATTTTCCGTTGATGCCGTCGGGATAGCGGGTCAGCACGACCGGCCGGTTCTTGAGATACGGCAGGAGCCAGGGCGCCATGGACCGGTAATACTCGATCAGGTCGCCCTTGGTGTACTTCTCGTCGGGCCAGAAGACCTTGTCCAGGTTCGAGAACTTCACCTCACGAAGTGGGGAGTGGGGAGTGGGGAGTGGTTTGGTGCGGCGCGAATCAGCGGCCGGTTTGCCACCGTCAGCTCCCACTCCCCACTCCCCACTCCCGGGCATCACCACATCCTCGGGCTTCTTGTCCTCTCGAAAGCGCAGGAACACCGACTGGCGCAGCAGCCCGTCCTTCGTGATCTCCTTGTAGCGCACGTCGCAGACGAGCTTCGGCTCGACCCACGTGTGATCGGATCCCTTCGGTAACGCGCCGCCCTCGGGCGGCTCGCATGGCGGCGTCTTCCGCACGAGCTGCGACAGGGTCGCGCTGACTTCGTCGAGCTGCGCCCCACTGAACCCCGAGCCCGCCCGACCGCAGTACACCAGCTTCCCGTCCTTGTACGCGCCGACATGCAGCGAGCCGAATCCCGAGCGCGAGCCCTTCCCTTTCGTGAACCCGACCACCACGAAGTCGTCGATCTTGTCGGCGCGGATCTTCAGCCAGTCGCCCGAGCGACCGTCGCGATAGGGGCTGTCCGCTTTCTTTGCCATGACCCCTTCCAGCCCGAGCCGCATCACCTGCTCGTACAGCGCCTCGCCGTTCTTCTCGAAGTGTTCGGAGTAGCGCAGCGGTCCCGTCTCGGGGAGTACTTTTTTCAAAATCTCTTTCCGCTTGACGAGCGGCAGCTTGCGCAGGTCGAACCCCGCGAACGCGAGCAGGTCGAATACGTATAGCGTGGCCGGCGATTCGATCGCCGCGCGCCGTGCCTCGCGCGCGCCAAGCTTGGCGCGCGCCTGCAGCATGTTGAAGTTGGGGTGACCCGAGTCGTTCGTGACGACGAGCTCGCCGTCCAGGATCACGCCCTCGAACGGAATCGCCTTCACGGCGCGCGCGATCTCGGGAAACGACTCGGTGAAATCGAGCCCTTTGCGCGAGTACAGAATCGGCTCCCCATCCTGGCACGCGGCGCGCATGCGATAGCCGTCGAGCTTCACCTCGAAGATCCAGCCGTCGCGGCTAAACGGTTCCTCGCGCGTTTCCGCGAGCATCAGCGCGGTGTCTTCCACGCGGAGCCCGCGCTTCGCCGCGCCCAGCTTCGCCAGCTCCTTCTTGATCGGCTCGGCTCGCGCCTTGGCGTTGCTCAGCTCGTCGTTCGTGAGGCCCGAGAGCACCGACTCATTGGAATACGGCTCGGTCGACACGTACTCATCGCGCTCTTTGATGAGCAGCCATTCCTTCTCGGTCTTCTTCAGCTTGATCAGCGTCCAGCGACCGTGGAGCTTGTAGCCTTTCAGATTGAAGAGCAGCTTGCCCTTCTCCAGCCCTTCCTGCGGGTCTTCCAGCGGCTCCCAGATTCCGCGGTCCCACACGACGACGGTGCCCGCGCCGTAGTTCCCTTCCGGAATGATGCCCTCGAAATCGCCATACTCGAGCGGGTGGTCTTCGACTTTGACGGCGAGCCGCTTGTCGGCGGGATTGGCGGAAGGTCCCTTTGGAACGGCCCAGGATTTGAGCACGCCGTCCATTTCGAGCCGGAGGTCCCAGTGCAATCGCGTGGCGTCGTGCATGTGCACGATGAGTAAACCGCCCTGCTTCGGCCCTGCCTTGGGGACTAACCCCGCGGGCTCGGGCGTGACGTCGAATGCGCGCTTGGCCCGGTAGGTACTGAGCGCGTCCCCCCCTTTCGCTTGGGACTTCCGACGGGTAGGCATGGACGCGTATCATACCCCCATATGGCCGCCCATTCCATTGGCTCCGCCACGGTCTCGTTTGGCCTCGTGTCCGTGCCCGTGCAGCTCTACGCTGCCGGCGAATCGAAGGCCGCGATCTCGTTCAATTGGCTCCATAAAAAAGACGGAGCGCGCCTCAAGCAGCAGTACGTCTGCTCCAAGGACGGCGAAAAAGTCGAACGCGCCGACATGATCAAGGGCTACGAATTTCAAAAAGGGCAGTACGTCACCTTCACGCCCGACGAGCTCAAGGCGCTGGAGGAGCGGGCGACCGGCGCGATCGACATCGTGGAGTTTCTGCCGGCCGAGCAGATCGACCGGATCTGGCTCGACCGCACGTATTACCTGGGACCCGACAAGGGCGGCGAGCGCGCCTACAAGCTGCTGGCCGAGGCGCTCGAGCAGACCAAGCGGGTGGCGATCGGACAGTACGCCGCGCGCGGCAAGCAGTACCTGATCATGGTACGGCCGGTCCAAGGCCGGCTCGTGATGGAGCAGCTGCGCTACGCCGACGAGATCCGCGACATCGCCGACGTGCCGGTCCCCAAGACGGAAGTGAAGAAGCCGGAGCTCGACCTCGCCGTGAAGCTGATCGACCAGGCGGCCACGGAGGACTTTCAGCCGAAGAAGTACAAGGACAATGTGCGCGAGCGCATGCAGGAGCAGATCGAGCGCAAGGTCGAGGGCAAGCAGATCACCGAGGAGCCGGAGGAAGCGCCGAAGACCAAGGTGCTCGATCTGATGCAGGCGCTGAAGCAGAGTCTGGCGGAAGGGCCCGCGGCGGAGGAGAAGGAGAAGCCCGCCAAGCGCCGCAAAGTCGCCGGCAAGCGCTAAAGCATTATCTTGGGGCGACCCTCACCCGAGGCCCGCCCATGCAGCAGACGTTCTCGACCGGCTCCGCGCCGGGACCGATGTTTTGGGTGTTGTGGCTTGCGGCAGTCGTCTTCGGCATCGCCACCATGTGGAAGGTGTTCGAGAAGGCCGGCCAGCCAGGCTGGGCCTGCATTGTCCCGATCTACAACGCCGTCGTGATGTGTCGGATCGCGGGGAAGCCCGGTTGGTGGGTCCTGCTCTACCTCATCCCCCTGGTGAATTTTGTGATCGCCGTGATGGTGACGCACAACATCTCGGTGAACTTCGGCAAGGGTGTGGGCTTTACGCTGGGCCTCTTGTTCCTGGGTCCGATCTTCTATCCGATTCTGGCGTGGGGAGACGCGGAGTATCACCTGCCAACTGCAGGAACTCCCGTGCCAGTATAGGGCCGACGCCTCTCTCCTCGTGCTTGAAGAAGACGAACACATCGGTCCAGGCGCTCCCCAGCGCCTGGATTTTTTCTGCCCACGCCTTGAGCTCCTCGGCGGAATAGCCTTCGTCGCGTAACCGCACGTAGCCAAAACTTCCGGTCACCACGTCGGGCGTCGTGCCTTCCTCCGTATCCGCGATGCAGAGGGCGGTGTTCGTGCTGCGGAGCAGATCGTAGACGTCGTCTGACCACCACGAAGCGTGACGGAACTCACAGGCGGCGCGTACGTCGGCCGGAAATTGTGTGAGTAGATCACCGAGCCGCGCGACATCCTTCTTGAAATTTGGGGGTAATTGAAATAATACCGGGCCGAGTTTGGCATTAAGCTTGCGAACGATGTCGACGAAGAATCGGAGTGGTTCGTCGATATTCTTGAGGCGCGCGAAGTGCGTGATGCGCTGCGGCGCCTTCACGACGAAGCGGAAATCCGCCGGCGTCGCCGCATCCCATCCCGCGATCGTTTTCGCGCTGGGCGTGCGATAAAACGTGTAATTGATCTCGACCGTGCCCAATTGTTGGGCGTAGTACTCGAGCCATTTGCCGCTCGAGAGCTTGGGCGGATAAAAGCTTCCCTTCCACTCCGGGAAGTTGTAGCCGGACGTACCGACGTACAGCCGCGGTGTCGCCACGCGGCAAAGCTAGTCTCACCACTCTCGATGGGGGAGTCGTCGCATGAAGAACCTGAAGTTTTCACTCGCCGCGCTCGTGTTCATCGTCGCCGCGTGCGGCACCTCGGCGGAGACGGAGCGCAAGTTGGCCGAGCTGGAGCAGGTCAACGCGCAGAAAGATAGCCTGATGCAGGAAGTGGCCATCAGCTCGCGGCTCATCAGCGACGTCAACGTCGAGCTCGCGAAGGTCAAAGTCCGGCGCAACCGGCTCCACGTCTCGAGCGAGAGCCCGATCACCGCGGCCAACGACACGCTGGTCGCCAAGCTGCGCTACGTCATTGCGCGCGTCTCGGAAACCGAGAACGCGCTCGCGCAGAGCCGGGAACGCGTCAAGAACCTGACGGCGCTGTCGGACAGTCTGCGCGCCGCCTACGACTCGACCGTCGGCAACCTGCAGGCCGTCATCGCCTCACAGAAGACGACGATCGACCTGCTGACCGATCAGGTGAACACGCTCACCGCGGAGAACGTGGCGCTGCGCGACAGCCTCGCCACCGGTTATTACATCATCGGCACTCGGGACGAGTTGAAGAAGAAAGGCATCCTGACCGAGCAGGGCGGCGGCCGCGTGCTCTTCATTCTCTGGCGGACCGGCAAGACGCTGCAGCCGGCGCGCAATCTCGATCCGCGGGACTTCACCGCGATCGACACGCGCCAGGTCACGCAGATCCCGCTGCCCAGCGCCACCGCGCATTACCAGATCGCCTCACTGCAGGATCTGTCCTACGTCGCCGAGCAGCGCGACCACAACAAGTATTCGGGCGTGCCGTTCCTGACGATTACGTCACCCGCCGATTTCTGGCGGACGTCCAAGTTCCTCGTCATCATCCGCGAGGGCTCGTCGGGCCAGCAGCAGTCTGAAGGGCAGCCGCAGATCAGCTCGGAGTCGAAAGTGACTCGCTAGGGACGAGTCATCGCAGCTCCGCAATCGAGGCCGGGGGAAACCCTGGCCTCTTTTGTTTGGTGGTATCTTCCCCGCATGATCGAGCGCTGCGGCTGGTCCTCGAAGGACGACCAGATGATCGCCTACCACGACACCGAGTGGGGCGTCCCGGTCCACGACGACAAACAACTGTTCGGCAAGCTGGTGCTGGATGGATTTCAGGCCGGACTGTCGTGGCAAATCATCCTGCGCAAGCGCGACGCCTTCTTGAAGGCGTTCGACGGATTCGATCCCGACAAGATGGCGCGCTACGACGCGAAGCGAGTCGCCAGGATCCTGCGGGACCCCGGCATCGTGCGGAACAGGCAAAAAGTGAAATCGGCAGTCGCCAACGCCCGGGCGTATCTGAAGATGCAAGAGGCGGGCGAATCATTCGACCGATTCTTGTGGGAGTTCGTCGGCGGCGCGACGAAAGTGAACGCCTGGAAGACACTGAAGCGCCTTCCCGCCGAGACCAGGGAGTCGGTCGCGATGAGCAAGGCGCTCGTGGAACGCGGCTTCAAGTTCGTGGGTCCGACCATCGTCTACGCGTTCATGCAGGCCGTCGGCATGGTCAACGACCACCTCGTGACCTGCTACCGATACTCCGAGCTTACTTCGCGCGCTCCAGGTATTGGCCGGAGCGCGGGTCGACGCGCACCGTCTCGCCCGGCGAAATAAACTCGGGCACCTGCACCGTCACCCCGTTCGACAACTTCGCGGGCTTCGTGCTCGCGGTCTTCGTCGCGGTTTTCATCACCGGCGACGTCTCGATCACCTTCAGCTCGATCACCGACGGCAGCTCGATCGCGATGGGCCGCCCGTCCAACCACTCCACTTGCACCACCATCTCCGGCTGCAGCCACGGCGTGTCTTCGCCCACGGCCTTTTCATCGAGGGTGTACTGCTCGTAGGTCTGCTGATCCATCACGTGCACGCCGCCCTGATCCTGGTAGAGGACCTGCATCTCCTTGGTATCGAGACGCGCCTCCTGCAGAAAGTCCGTCGCGGCGAGGCGCTGATCGAACGTGTTCCCCGAAACGAGACTGCGGAATCGCACCTGCACGAACGCGCGCAAGTTGCCGGGCGTGCGGTGCGTAAAGTCCATGACGCGGCACGGCTGGCCGTCGATCATGAGGACGTGACCTTTGCGGATGTCTGTGGCTTTCATGGGAGCGGGAACATAAACGCGCGACCCTAGCACTCCAAGGGCCTGACTGCTAATGCATTGTGCAGCACGAATTCTGCACTATAGTGGGGGAGATCACAGCTTAAGGCTTTGACAGCCAGCTAGATAGGTGACCGGCACCATCTTTGCCTCTCGTCTTGGTTAGGGAGGAGAGCATGATTAGGCCCATCATCCATCGTCAGCTGACCCGCGGCGACCTCGCGTGCCTGGTGGACGAGATCGCGCGGATGGATGTCTCCGAAGGCCGCGAGGCCGATCAGGCGCTGCAGGCGGGCGCGGTCGACACCGTCCTCGATTCTCCCGCCGCGCTCGAAGCGGTACTCGGCCGTGGC
This sequence comes from Gemmatimonadales bacterium, assembly GCA_036522875.1. Lineage (GTDB taxonomy): Bacteria > Gemmatimonadota > Gemmatimonadetes > Gemmatimonadales > GWC2-71-9 > 20CM-2-65-7. The sequence goes on from DATDEZ010000017.1 coordinate 13,572, forward strand.
GGCGCGCCCGCGCCGCTCCCCCTCACGCTGCTGTGGTACATCCCGATCCGCGCGCAGCTGCGCCATCGCGGCGTGTCCGACATTCTGCTCGCCGACTACGCCGCGACGCTGCCCGTCGTCTTCGCCGCATCGCAGTCGCAGCGCGCCATCGCGCAGGGCGTGAACGGAATGGAGGAGTGGTGGCGCTACGTCAGCGGGCTGCCGAGCGGCACAGTGGCACAAGCCGAGGCCGCGGCCGACTCCGCCGCGCTCGCGCTGTGGTGGTCCGGCTGCTTCCCGGAGTGGGTCGAGCGTGGCGGCAACGGGCACGGCATGGTGCGCGCGTACGTGACGTTCGCCGGCAGAATGCTCGCGCTCGCCGCCGATCTCCTCGAAGCGTCCGCTCCGGAAGAAGCGGCGCTCTGCGCGCGTGCCGCCGAGGCGCGCATCGAGCTGCACGCCGCGCTCGCCGAGGCTCGCGTCGATTACATCGGCGAAGAGACACACAGCAGCGAAAGCCGCCTCAACCGATTCTTGAGGCGGCTCGCCGACAACTGAGCGGCTGACCTAGGGCGTTTCTTTCAGCTGCTGCACCCGCTGCAGGTTCGTCACGGCTTTCCCGTACGTCCCTTCGATCGCCACCGCGGCACGATACTCCGTCTCGGCCGCGCGGTACTGACCTGTCCGCTCCAACGCCATGCCGAGGTTGTTGTGGAACACGGCGACCGCGCTGTCCTGCGCAACGGCCTTCTGCAGCGGCGTGATCGCGTCCTGGAACCGCTCGAGACGAATGAAGAGCGCGCCCAGGTTGTTCAGCGACCAGACATCGGTGCTGTCGAGCTCGATCGCGCGTTGATAGGCGACCACGGCGTCATCGGTCTTGCCCTGCATCTCGAACGCGCGGCCCTGGAGGCGCACCGGCTCGCTCGACGTCGAGTCCAGCGCAATCGCCTCCTCGATGTGGACGAGCGCGCTGTCCGGCTGCCCGTCCTCGAGCAGCACGCGGCTGAGATTGAGATGGCTCTTCACGTGCGTGGAATCCAGCGCGAGCGACTGCGCGAACGCGCTCTCGGCCTGCGCGCGATCGCCCGACTTCCACGCCGAGAGGCCCAGCATGTAAAAGCCCCACGCGTTGCTCGGCCGGCTCTCGGTGTAGCTCTTGAACAACGTGGTCGCGTCATCGTAGCGGCGATCGCGATAGGCGGAATCCGCCATCTCGAACGTCACCGGACCGCTGATGACGAGCGTGGACGGCTTCTCGGTGCTTGTGGTCGTGCTCGTGCTCGTGACCGGAACGTTGGTGGCAGGCACCTCGCTCGCGCGCGCCTGGTTGGGAGTGTGATCACTGCACGCGGCGATGACGTAGGCAGCGACCACCATGCTGACGATCACGGCCATCATGATGACCGGGAATCGCAGCGATCGGTTGGAACGATTCAGCTCGAATTGATACGACATGGCTCCTCCGGGAGCAGGGGGTTCGCTCCTCGGAAAAGCACACGCGGTGCCAGGTGTCCGGTGTCTGGTGTCAGTTGGTATTCAATGACTTACAAAAGAAGACCGTAGCGTAGTGTCTGCCCTGACACCCGACACCAGGCCCCTATGTGTTTCGCTGGACACCAAGCCGGCGCATGATTTTCAAGAGACTGGCGTGATCGGATAGGCCCAGCTCCTTCGCAGTCTTCGTCACATGCCAGTCGTTGCGCTCGAGCGCCTGAATGATGATCTGACGCTCGGCCTCCTGCTTCTGTTCTTCGAACGTGCGCGGCGGGTCAGACGACACGCGGCGTGCGGCGTGTGGCGTACCAGCGCGGAGCTCCTGCGGCACGACGTCTGTGGTGAGTTCGTTGCCGTCGCTCGCGATGATCATGCGCTCCACCACGTTCCGCAGCTCGCGGATGTTGTTCCGCCGCCAGTCATACGCCATCAGCGATTCGATCGCCGCGGGCGCCACCGTCTTGGGCTTAAGGCCGAAGCGCTCGCACGTCGTGGCGACGAGATGGTCGACCAGTGCAGGCACGTCCGACAAGCGGTCTCGAAGCGGCGGCACGCGCAGGACGTGCACGTTCAAGCGGTAGAACAGGTCTTCGCGAAACCGCTTCTCGGAGACCTCCTGCTCGAGATCACGGTGCGTCGCGGCCACGACCCGGGCGTTGACGTCGATCGTCTTGTTCGCACCGATGCGCGTGACTTTCCGTTCCTCGAGCACGCGCAAGAGCTTGGCCTGCGCGTTGGCCGGCAAGTCGCCGATCTCGTCGAGGAACAGCGTGCCGCCGGTGGCC
>DATDEZ010000018.1:0-23873 GCA_036522875.1 Gemmatimonadales bacterium
GCGATCGCCCGCGCGTTTCTCGATCGCGGCATCGACGTGATCTGCGACAAGCCGATGACGACGACCGTCGCGGACGCGCTCGATCTCGTCCAGACGGTGCAGCGCACCGGGCTCGTCTTCGGCGTCACGCACAACTACACCGGCTATCCGATGGTGCGGCAGGCGCGGGAGATGATCGCGGCGGGGGAGCTGGGCGAGATCCGCATCGTCAACGTGGAATACGTGCAGGACTGGCTCACCACCAAGGTCGAGGACACGGGTCAGAAGCAGGCCGCGTGGCGCGTCGATCCGAGCCGCGCCGGCGCCGGCGGCTCACTCGGTGACATCGGCACGCACGCACACAACCTCGCCTGCTTTGTCACCGGACTTGCGGTCCGCGAGCTCGCCGCGGACGTCAGCCGGATGGTGCCGGGCCGCAAGCTCGACGACAACGCGCACATCCTGCTGCGATTCGAGCACGGCGCGCGCGGCATGCTGTGGAGCAGCCAGGTCGCGCCGGGGAACGAGAACGGGCTGCGGCTGCGCGTGTACGGCGAGAAGGGCGGGCTCGAGTGGCACCAGGAGCATCCGAACCAGCTGCGCTTTACGCCGACCGGCAAGCCTCCGCAGATGCTGTCGCGCGGCGGTCCAAGCCTCGGCGCCGCGGCGCCGCGCGCGACGCGCATCCCGTCGGGGCATCCGGAAGGCTATCTCGAGGCGTTCGCCAATCTGTATCGCGACTTGGCGGAGCAGATCCGCGCGCGCCGAGCCAAGCGCAAGCCTGATCCGGCGGCGTTGCTCGTGCCGACCGTGAAGGACGGCGCGGACGGGGTGCGGTTCATTCATGCGGCGGTGGAATCGAGCGAGAGGAACGCCGCGTGGGTGAGGCTCGGTGCCTGATCCGGCATGAACCTCGTTCTCTTCCTCACCGCGCTGCTTCAGGTCGGCACCGTGCGCGTCGACGCCAGGCCAAGCCACGTCATCAATTCGTTCGATCCCGACAGCGCGCTCGGCAGCTCGATCGACGTCCTGTCACGCAACGACATCAATCGCGTCTATACGCCGCACATCATCGCGGAGGCGCTGTCGGCGGGCTGGGGACCGCTCACCTATCGCAACAACACCGAGCTGCGCATGGCGGCGTGGCACTGGACCGAGAACGGCACGTGGAGCGACGCCGCGCATCGCAGCGGCTACTTCACCGGTTCGACGGAGCTGAAAGATCCGATCCGATACATCCTCGCGTACGCGCTGCCGCATCGCGGCTTCGCGACGAGCGGCGATCGGCCGGTCGCAGGAGCGAACCTCACGTATTGGAAGAGCAATCCTTATCTGACGAGCAAGTTTACGGGGGAGAGCGATACACTGCATCCGCAGTGGGTCATCGTCGATCTGCAGGCCGAGAAGCCGGTGAGCGCCGTGCGGATCGTGTGGGAGAATCCCTTTGCGACGACGTATCAGGTGGAATACTGGGTCGGCACAAATGCGCTCGACTTCGACGGCGGACCGAAAGGACAGTGGAAGGTGTTCGGCTCGGGAGTCCAGCGGCAGGCGCGGGGCGGCACCGTCACGCTGAAGCTGGGCAGCGCGCCGGTCAGCACGCGCTACGTGCGGATACTGATGACCGAGTCCTCCAACACGTGCGACGAGCACGGCGCCGCCGACGTGCGCAACTGCGTGGGCTATGCGATGCAACAGATCGACGCCGGCACGCTCGACGCGAGCGGCACATTCGTCGCCGCGACGAAGGGTTCCGAGGAGCCCCTCACGACATATGCTGCGTCATCGATCGATCCGTGGCATTCCGGCGCCGACGTGAACAACTCGGGCAGCTATCAGCACACGGGCTTCGATCTGCTCTTCACGAGCGGTCTGACGAACAATCTGCCGGCGATGATTCCGGTCACGATGCTGTACGGTACTCCGGAGGACGCCGCGGCGCAGATCGCCTACATCGAGCGGCGCGGCTATCCGATCGCGTACGTCGAGATGGGCGAAGAGCCCGACGGCAAGCATGCGATGCCGGAGGACTACGCGGCGCTGTACCTGCAATGGGCCGCGGCGATTCACAAAGTCGACCCCACGCTGCGGCTCGGCGGACCGGTGTTCGAAGGCGTCAACGAAGACATCACCCTCTGGCCCGACGCGCGCGGGCGCACGTCGTGGATGGGGCGCTTCGTCGACTACCTGAAATCGCACGGCCGGCTCTCCGACCTCGCGTTCGTTTCGTTCGAGCACTATCCGTTCGATCCGTGCGACATCACCTGGCAGTCGCTGTACCGCGAGCCCGGATTGATGAAGCACATCCTGCAAGTGTGGCGCGACGACGGTGTGCCGACGACCGTGCCGCTGATGGTCACGGAGAGTCACGTGTCCTGGTCGTTGAGCGGTCCCATGACGACGATCTTCGGCGCGCTGTGGCTCGCCGATAACATCGGCTCGTTCTTCGAGGGCGGCGGGGCCGCGTTCTACCACTCCCCGATTCAGCCCCAGGGCGTGCAGAACACCTGCCTCGGTTGGGCGTCGTGGTCGAACTTCGTGTCGGACGAGACGTACGCGATCAAGGGCTACACGGCGACGTACTGGGCCGCGCGCATGCTCAACGTGGAGTGGCTGCAGCACCGCTCGGGCGTGCATCGCATGTTCGCGAGCACGAGCGACGCTGCGGATGTGACGTCCTATGCCGTGCTGCGTCCCGACGGCACCTGGTCGGTGATGCTCGTCAATCGGGATTCGGCGCGGGCGCACACGGTGCAGGTGCTGTTCGACGACGGCCGAAGGAAGACGGGATTCGCGGGGCCCGTGACGTCGGTGTCGTTTGGAAGCGAGCAGTATGTGTGGATCAACGACGGACCGAACAGTCACCCCGATCCCGATCATGCGCCCGTGGCGACTGCGCTCCAGACAGCGCCGTCCACGTTTACGCTGCCCAAGGCTTCGATCACCGTATTGCGCGGCCGGGGTCCGTAGTCAGAAGCGAAGTCGCGTCGTTGAGCTGACCCTATGGCCTACGTCCTCGCGCTGCTCTCGGCCGGCTTCTACGGCGCCGCCGACTTCACCGGCGGGATCGCGACGCGCCGCGCCGCGACGATTCCCGTCGTCTTGATCTCACAGGCCGCGGGCCTCGTGCTGGTCGCGCTGGCGCTGCCGCTGATGCCGGCCGCGACGCCGCGGGCCGCGGATCTGTGGTGGGGAGCGGCGGCGGGGCTGGCGGGCGGCGTCGGCGTCGCGCTGCTGTATCACGCGCTCGCGATCGGCACGATGTCCGTCGTCGCGCCGACCACCGCCGTCACGGGTGTTGCGATCCCGGTGCTGACGTCGCTCGCGCTGGGCGAGCGGCTCGGGTTGCTTCCAGTCGTCGGAATGGCGCTGGGAGTCGCCGCGATCGTGCTGTTGAGCGTCTCTCCGAGTCCAACGGTCCGCGCGTCCGACCGCCCGAGCGGACTCGGCCCCGCGCTCCTGGCCGGGCTGGGTGTCGGTGTCTTCCTCCTCGCGCTGGCCCAAACACACCGGGAGGCGGGACTCTGGCCGCTGTTCACCGACCGCATCGCGTCGGTGGGATTCTTTCTCGTGGTCGTCGCCGTCGGACGGCGATCGGTGCGCATGCCGCTGTCGCTCGCGGCACTTGCCACGGGCGGCGGCTCGCTCGACATGATCGCCAACGCGCTCTATCTGATCGCGGTCCGGATCGGGCCTTTCAGTCCCATCGTCACGTTGTCCGCGCTCTACCCGGCGGGTACGGTGCTGCTGGCGCGCGGGGTTCTCGGCGAGCGTCTGAGCACATGGCAGACGGTCGGTGTGGTGACCGCGCTCGTCGCCGTGGCGCTGATTGTGGGCGGGTGAGCCGGCGTCCTATTATTGGACCCCATGACGATACACAGGCTGTCTCCGCCGCTCCTCCTCGCGCTGCTCGGCGCGTGCGCCGGCCACATCACCGACAACGGCATGCCGGACCCGCTCGCCGTCTCCGTGCCGACGCAGCACAACGACAACACGCGCGCCGGCCTGAACGATCACGAGACGATCTTGAAGCCGAGCAACGTGTCGGTCTCGACGTTCGGCGCGGTGTTCTCGTTGCTGGTGGACGACCAGGTGCACGCGCAGCCGCTCGTCGTCGCCAACCTTCCGATCGCCCACAGCTACCACAACGTCGTATACGTCGCGACCGCGAACAATTCGGTCTACGCGTTCGACGGCGACGACGGCCGCCTCTACTGGCACCGCAACTACTCGGCCGCGGGGATGCGTCCGCCCAAGAATACCGACATGACGGGCGCCTGCGGCGGAGGCTACAACAATTTCAGCGGCAACATGGGGATCGTCGGGACGCCGGTGATCGACGAGGCGCGCGGCGTCATGTATTTCGTGGCGCGGGGCGCGTCTATCTCCACGAGCGGCCTGTTCGCGCAGGACCTGCACGCGGTGAACATCCTCACCGGCGGCGACATGCCTGGCAGCCCGGTGCGCATCACCGCCGCGGTCACGGGCAACGGCGACGGCAGCGTGAGCAACGTCGTTTCTTTCGATCCGCAAAAACAGAATCAGCGATCGGGGCTCACGCTCGTGAACGGCGTCGTCTACGTGTCGTTCTCGTCGCATTGCGACTGGGGCCCGTATCACGGATGGGTGCTCGGCTACGACGCGACGACGCTGCTCAAGCGCTACACCTATAACGACACGCCGAACGGCTGGGCCGGCGGCATGTGGGAGAGCGGCATGGGGATGGCCGCGGACGCGCTGGGCAGCCTGTACGTCGTGACGGGCAACGGCGCCGTCGGCGACAGCGGCGATGCAACGATTTTGACGAACCGCAGCGAAAGCGCGTTGAAGCTCACGCCCTCCGGCTCGACACTCCTCGTCGGCAGCTACTTCACGCCGCAGAGCTATCAGGCGTTGAACGACACCGATCTCGATTACGGCACCATGGGCTCATTCCTGATTCCCAACTCGCCGTATTTCGTGACGGGCGCGAAAACCGGCACGCTCTATCTGCTCGACAAGGACAACATGGGCGGCTGGGTCTCGGGAGCCGACCAGGTGCGGCAGGTCGTGTCGCTCAGTCCGAGCGCCAACATGCATTGTCAGGCCGCGTACTTCAAAGGCAGCACGAAGGAGTTCGTGTACGTGTGGGCGGAGAACGACGTGTTGCACGCGATTCCGTTCAGTCGCGCGACGAATCTGATGGATAAGGCCGGCGAAACGATCTACAACGGCGGCGGCGGGCCCGGTGGGCAGAGCGGGGCGGTGTTATCGGTTTCCTCCAACGGGGCAACCGACTCGACCGGCATTCTCTGGGCGTGGTATGCGTCGAGCGGCGACGCGGAGAGCTTCGTCAGCCCCGGGATCTTGCGGGCGTTCGCCGCGAGCGACGTCACGCACGAGCTGTGGAACAGCAATTTGTACCCGGCGCGCGACGGTGCCGGGCTCTACGCGAAGTTCGCGCCGCCGACGATCGCGAACGGGCGCGTGTATCTGCCGACGTTCTCCAACAAGGTCATCGTGTACGGGCTCTTGCCGTAGCGAGAAACTTCGCGGAGCGGCAAGCGTAATCCCCGACGGACGCGTCACGCCCTGATCACCGCCGGAGGGACGCATGGCCCGCAACCCGGGAAGAGTGGTTGGTCTCTGGTATCTGAGTCTGCTGTTGTTCGGTCCCCTGACGCTCATCTACATCCCTGACAAGCTGTACGTCCACAACGACGCGGCTGCTACCGCCGCGAACATCGCCGCGCACCAAACGCTGTTCAAGATCGGGATGCTTTCCGGTCTGTTCGGCTCCATGATGCTGATCTTTCTCGTGTTCGCGTTCTATCGGTTGTTCAAGGACGTGGACCGCGAGCTCAGCTGGTGGCTCGTCTTCACCGGCGGCGTCATGCCCGCGGTCCTCGGGCTCGCCGGCTTCGTCTGGGACGCCGGCGCGCTGACGGTGGCGCAGGGTCCCGCGTTTCTCGGCGTCTTCGACAAGCCGCAACAGGATGCGCTCGTCCTCCTGTTCGTCCGCCTGGGTGAGCATTCGATCACGGCCGCGGAGATTCTCTGGGGGGTGTGGCTGTTTCCGATGGGCCGCCTGACCTACAAGTCGGGGTTCCTACCGCGCTTCATCGGCGTATGGCTGATCGTCAACGGCATCGCCTATTTGGCGCTGTCCGCCGCCCGCGTGCTCGAGCCGCCGTTGGCCGATAAACTGTTTCTCTATTTCCAGCCGGCGCTGCTCGGTGAGCTGGTGATGATGCTCTGGCTGCTCATCAGGGGCGCCGATCCCGTGGCGTCCGCGGCTCGTGTCCCGAATGTCGCCCGGACGTGACCGCTCGAGGACGCGTTACGCGCGCAGGAACCGCTCGGCCAGCTGCTCGAGCCGCTCGTTCCCCTCATCGCGCGCGGCGGCGAGGATGCGCTCGACCAGCGGTTTGAGCTTCGGCTCGCCCCACCGGTAGCCCGTGGCCAGCTCGGCGCTGTAGGAGTCGCCGACGTTCGCGCCGTCGAGCAACGCCTGCGCTGCCGCGGCATCGTAGCCCGGATCGCCTTTGGGCGGCAGACTGAAGCGCCGCTCTGGACCGCCGGCGTCCTCTTTGACGAATGCGCGCGACACGTTCGCCTACTCGGGGGGAATCATCAGCGTCACCTGATCGCCCGGTGAGACGGTGATCGTTTCGGTGCGCGGGCCTGCCTGGGAGCCGATCGGGCGCGTCTCGAAGCGCAGGTCGGTGGACACGTGCACGAACGCCGCCGGGATCGTCAGCACCTCCGTGTGACCGCCGGAGACCATGCCGAGGCGGAAGCGTTGGCCGCCGCTGAGCACGTAGACGTTCATGTCGAGCACGTTGTCGTTCTCCACCTTCACGGTCGTCGGCGCGTTCGGGTCGAGCTGCGCGGTGCTGCCGGGATGCGCGCACGCCGCCGCGGCGAGCGCGAGCGCCAGCAATCCTGATCTCATCGTTTCCTCCGTTTCCTCTTATTACCCCGGAAAATGAGGGGTATCTTCACCTCGCCATGAAACCAACCATCATTCTCGCCGGCTTGCTACTCGCGCCGATCACGCTCGGGGCGCAACAGCCTTTCACGCTCGAGCAGGTAATGAGCGCGCCGTTTCCCGACGAGCTCGTCGCCGCGCCGACCGCCGGGAGCGGCGCCGTCGCCTGGATTTTCAACGACCGCGGCGTCCGCAACATCTGGGTCGCCGCGCCGCCCGACTATCGGGCCCATGCGATCACCAGCTATGCCGAGGATGACGGTCAGGAGATCACGGAGCTCCGGTGGACACCGGACGCCAGGGCGATCGTCTATGTTCGCGGCGGCGGGAAAAACGGCCGCGGGGAATACCCCAACCCGCGCAGCGTCACAGCAGGCGTCACCCAGGACGTATGGCTCGTGCCGCTTGCGGGCGGCGCCCCGCGGCGACTCGGCGAAGGCCGAGGGCCGGCCGTCTCGCCAAAGGGTGATCGGGTCGCGTTCGTCGAGAGCCGGCAGATCTGGTCGGCGTCGCTCGTCGATTCGGGAGCGGCGACGCAGCTGGTTCATGCGCGCGGGTCGGCCAGCGCACTGCGCTGGTCGCCCGACGGCTCGGCGCTCGCGTTCGTCAGCGACCGCGGCGATCACGCCTTCGTCGCGGTGTACGATCTCGCGACGAAGGCGCTGCGCTATCTCGATCCCTCGACCGATTCCGACGGCGAGCCGGTCTGGTCGCCCGACGGCACGCGCATCGCCTTCATGCGTATTCCCGCCGGCGTGGGCACGCTGCCGTTCACGCCCGAGCGGTCCGCCGAGCCGTGGTCGATTCGCGTCGCGGATGTGGCGACGGGGGCGGGGCGCGCGGCGTGGGTCGCGGACACCGGCCCCGGCAGCGCCTTCCACGACATCGTCGCCGACAACCAGATCGCGTGGGGCACCGGCGACCGGCTCGTCTTTCCGTGGGAGAAAGACGGCTGGACGCACTTGTACAGCGTGCCCGCCGCCGGCGGAGCGCGTGCGACGCTGCTGACGCCCGGTGCGTTCGAGGTCGAGTACGTGGCGCCGACCGCGGACGGCACCGCGATCTACTACAACTCGAACCAGGACGACATCGATCGGCGCCATCTGTGGCGCGTCTCCCCCGCGGGCGGATCGCCGGTGGCGGTCACCAAGGGCACGCAGCTCGAGTGGGCTCCGGCTCCGACGAGCGACGGCAAGATCGCGTTCCTGCACGCCGACACACGGCAGCCGCCGCGGCCCGCCGTCATGGCGATCGGCGGCGCGTCGAAGGATCTAACGACCGCGCCCGCGGGATTTCCGGCCGCCGCGCTGGTCGAGCCGCAGCAGGTGATCTTCTCGTCGACCGACGGCCTGCAAATCCACGGGCAGCTCTTTCTTCCGGCCGGCGCGAGAGGCGGCGAGAAGCGGCCGGCCGTCATCTTCTTTCATGGCGGCTCGCGGCGGCAAATGCTCCTCGGCTGGCACTACATGTACTACTACCGCAATGCCTACGCGCTCAACCAGTATCTCGCGAGCAAGGGCTACGTCGTGCTGTCGGTCAATTATCGCAGCGGCATCGGCTATGGCATGGAATTCCGCGAAGCGCTGCACTATGGCGCGCAGGGCGCGAGCGAATTCCAGGACGTGATGGCGGCGGGTCTGTACCTGCGCTCGCGCAGCGACGTCGATCCGCAGCGCATCGGGCTGTGGGGCGGCTCGTACGGCGGGTTTCTCACCGCGATGGGGCTCGCGAAAGCATCGGATCTGTTCGCGGCGGGCGTCGACCTGCACGGCGTGCACGACTGGAATGTCGAGATCCAGAACTGGGTCGAGTACGATCCCGCCAAGAACGCGGAAGCCGCGCGGGTGGCGCACGAGTCTTCGCCGATCGCGTACGTGGACGATTGGCGCTCGCCGGTGCTGCTGATCCACGCCGACGACGACCGCAACGTGCAGTTCAGCCAGACCGTGCAGCTCGCTGCCGCGTTGCGGGCGCGGCACGTGGACGTGGAGCAGCTGATTTTCCCCGACGACATCCACGACTTCCTGCTGCACGCCCATTGGATGCAGGCGTACGCGGCGGCGGTCGATTTCCTCGACCGGAAGCTGCGGCCGGGAAATCGTCGCTAGAACGCCGCAGCTCAGCCCGGTCTAGTCCGTCGGTACGATGCGCGTGCACCACACTGTGCTGCGCGCGCAGCGGATCGTGATGCTCGCGGCGAGGGATGTTGCCTGGCCCGGAGCTTGCCGCAGCATCACGCATGACCAACTCACTCAAGCATTTCAGACTGGCACTCCTCGCGCTGGCGGCGCTGACCGTCGGCTGCGTTGAATCATCGGACCCCAGCGCGCCTGCTCCGGTGGGCACGACCGGCGGTCTGCACGCGCTGGTCGTCGCGAACGGCGTGGCGAGCGACATCACGCTCGACCAGGTCGAGGCCGCGGTCAACATCGGCATCGGCTACGGCACCGGCGGCACGCACGTCGGTAAAGAGCTCGACCAAAATCCGCACCCCGGCGACGCGATCGTCGTGACGTTCACGTGGCGTGGCAGCACCAACACCATCACCGACGTGACCGACCACCTCGAGGACGGCACGCCCGTCGGCAACAGCTATTCGCTCGTCGATTACACGACGGTGAACGGCTGGTCCGCGGCGACGTACGTCGCGATCAACGTCGGCGGCTTTCCCTACCCGTCACCGAGCTTCGACAAGAACCTCGCGGTGCACGCGATCTTTTCCGACCAGGTCACCGAGGCCGGCGAGCTGATCGCCGCCTATCGCGGCGTGAGTCCGGTCGTGGCACAAGCGATCGGTGCGCATCACGCCGCCACCGGCACCGGCACGACGACCACGATCGCCGATCCCGGCGCGATTTCGGTCAACGCGGGCGCCGTGACCTACACGTTCACGACGTCGACCGGCGCGCCCGACCTGACCAATCCCGCGAACTTCGGCTGGATCACCGCCGCGTGGGACTCGACGAACAAGATCGCCGCCGCCTACGCGCTGCCGCCGGCCGGCGTGGTGGATCCGCAATGGACCTGGTCGTTCCAGTCGCCGAACAGCTGGTCCGCGCACGTCTTGGCGCTGAATCCGCAGGTCGCGACGCATCTTGGGTTCGTCGTGCAGCCGAGCAGCACGACGCTGCCGGGTCAGACGATCGCGCCGGCGGTGCAGGTGGCCGTGCTCGACGATCAAGGCAAGACGGTCACGGGATTCAACGGCACGGTCACGGTGGCGCTGGGACACGACGGCAGCCTGTTTCAGAACGCGCGGCTGTCGGGGACGCTGGTCGTGAACGTCGTGAACGGTGTGGCTACGTTCGGCGATCTCAGCGTCGACGAGCCCGGGATGGGATATACGCTGAAGGCGAGCGCGAGCAATCTCACGGCCGGCACCAGCGCCGCGTTCAACGTGACGCTGTAGCGATTTGGCGATACAATTCGGCTCTCGATTCTTTCACGGGGGCCACCTTGTACAAGTCACTGCTGACGATCAACGCGCTCTGCGTCTCACTCGTGTGGGCGCAGGGCGCGCCTGCTACGCCGCCGGCGCAAGCGAAGCTGTCCGTTCACTGGGAAGAGCTCACCGCGGCGGATTTCAAGACAGGCATCACGCGCGCGCAGGGGACGTGCCTGTTGCCGTTCGGCATCATGGAAAAGCACGGCCCGCATCTGCCGCTGGGCAACGACCTGTTGAACGTGCGGTACGTCGCGCTGAACGCGGCGCAGCAGGAATACGCGGTCGTCTTTCCCGAGTACTACTTCGGTCAAATCTTCGAGGCGAAGCACGAGCCGGGCACGGTGGCGTACAGCCGCGGGCTCCAGCTGCAGCTGCTCCAGGAGACGACCGACGAGATGGCGCGCAACGGCTGCAAGAAGATCATCATCGTGAACGGGCACGGCGGCAACAACAGCCTGCTGCCGTATTTCGCGCAGAGCGAGCTCGAGTCGCCGCACGACTATGTCGTGTACATCCAGGGCATCGCGCGCGGCGGGCCGGGCGGACCGGCGCACAAGTCGAACCCGGCGACGGACATGCACGCGGGCGAGAGCGAGACCTCGATGAGCATGGTGGCGCGGCCCGATCTCGTGCATCTCGATCGCGCGGCGCAGGAATCCGGTGCGGATCAGGGTCGACTGTCGGGTTTACCGGAAGGGCTGTACACCGGGATCTGGTGGTACGCGCGCTTCCCGAACCATTACGCGGGTGAAGGCGCGGCAGCGACGCGCGAGCTGGGCGACTTCGAGGCGAAGAGCTGGATCAGCGCGCTCGTGCAGTCGATCCGAGCCGTGAAGGCCGATTCCACCAGCCTGCGGCTCCAGACGGAGTTCTTCGAGCGGAGCAAGCATCCGCTCGATACGCCGCAATAGTCTAGCTCAGCAACAGGCGATCGATCCGGCGGCTGACGTCGCTCAAGTACGCGGCGTCACCGCCGTCGAGCTCCGCGATGACACTGCCGCCGTAGCCGATGTCGGTGAATGCCTGGCGGACGGCGGCCCAATCGACGTCGCCCTCACCGAGGTTCACCCACGCGTAGCCGCCTTCTTTGCGCTTGAAATCCTTGAGATGAACGTTGACGATCCGCTTGCCGAGCGTGCGGATCCAGTCCTGCGGGTAGCCGTACAGCACGACGTTGCCGACGTCGAACCACGCCTTGATCCACGGACTCTTGAGCTCGTCGATGTACTGCGCCATCTCGAGCGGGCTCAGCAAGAACTTGTTCCACACCTCCTCGATCGCGATCACGACCCCCAGCTCCTGGGCCAGCGGCAGCAGCGTCTTGATCCGCGCCTGCGAGCGCGTCCAGGCGTCGCGGTAGGACGTTTGCGGATTCACGACGGCGGGAACGAGCAGCACGGTGTCCGCGCCCCACAGCTTCGCGTTGTGCAGCGAGGTCCGCATGCCGGTCAGGCTCTTCTCCACCACGGACGCATCACTCGAGGACAGCGGATACTGCCAGTGGTCCACGTTCATCACCGAGTCGATCCGGACGCCCGCGGCATCCGCGGCTTGCTTCATCTGCTCGGCCTTCTGCTGGTCGGGCTCGGTGAGCGCCTGCACGACGGCGAAGCCTGAATCGCGAACGAGCCTGAAGCGGTCGGCATAGCTCAAGTCCGCCGACACCATGTCGAAGACGAGGCCCTTCTTGATTGCGGGCGGTGCGGCGCGCAGCGGCAGCGTTGCCGCGCCCGCAACCGCCAAGGTCGACTTCACGAAATCGCGTCGCGTGACCATGCGAGCCTCAGCGCAGCCGGTTGAGATCGAGCTTCGCGTCCCACACCTCGGTCGACTTCAGCAGATCGTCCCACGCGAGGTCGCGGCCGGTATACGCCGCGGTCCGCGCCAGCATGCACGACAACGCCGACTCGGCGCCCGCCGCCGCCTGGTTGTGGAACTTGCCCGAGTTGATGCTCTCGATGAAGGCCGTCTTCTTCGCGGGGTCGGCGGACTGGAGGTTCGACGTGAAGTTGCCGGTCACCGAGAACGCGGCCGGCTGCGCACCGGGCTGCTGAACGAGCGGCGCCTGCCACGGGTTGTCGCCCCAGATGCCGAGCGGTCCCGTGTACGGCGAGATGGACGTGCCCTTCGTGCCGAAGAAACGCTCGCTGACGTCCCACCAGCCCTTGGCGAACTGCGTGGAGCTGAACGTCACCTCCACGCCGTTGGGATACGTGAAGACGGCGTTGTAGTTGCCCATGCAGTCGCCGTCGTCGGCGGGCCGGCCGCGCCGCCCGGCGGACGCGCTGACCTTGAGCGGATGCGCTTGCAGCACCCAATTGCAGATGTCGATCACGTGAATGTTCTGCTCGACGATGATGTCGCCCGAGAGCACGCGGTCGTGGACCCAGTTGCGGAGCCGCCGTTCGGCGGGAGAGGCGTTGGGCCATGGCGGCCGGTCGATGTAGCCCGTGAGGTAGTACGCCTCGCCGCACACGATGTCGCCGATGGCGCCCGAGTGAATGCGATTCACCAGCTCGACGAACGGCGGGCAGTCGCGGATCTGAAAGCCGACGTCGAGCGACAGCTTGCCTTCGGCCCGCCTGCCGATCTCGATGACGTGCTTCGCGCCGGGGACGTCGATGGCGACCGGCTTCTCGCAGTAGACATGCTTGCCGCCGGTCACGACGGCGTCGAGGTGCTGGGGGTGGAAGAACGGCGGCGTCGCGACGACGATCGCGTCCACTTCCTGCGACGCGGCGATCTGCTCGAACGCGTGCGGCCCGACGAATAGCTGCTTCGCGTCGAGCGCCGGATAGCCTTTCGCCGTCTGCACCTGGTCGAAGTGCGCGTGGGCGGCGTCGAGCTGATCCTGAAACAGGTCGGCCAGCGCGACGACGCGCGCGCCACCCGTGTCCACGAGGTTCTCCGCGTCTTCGGTGCCGCGGCCGCCGCAGCCGAGCAGGCCGACGCGGATCGCGGAGTTGGCGCGGGTGCCGCGTATGAGCTCGGGTTTGATGAACATCGCGGCGGCAGCGGAAGCGGTGACGCCCAGGAACGCTCGACGGTCGACGTCTGACATACGCTCGTCCTCCGGTTAGCCGATGAGATTCTCGAGGTAGACTTTGGCGGCGCGCACGTCCGCGATTTGCTCGGGGCCTGAGACTTCGCGCTCGATCGTGACGGCGCCCTGGTAGTTCAGCTGCTTGAGTCGCGCGATGATCTGCGGGAAATCCACCTTGCCTTTCCCGATCGGGACTTCCTCGCCGAGCTGCTTGGGATTCGTCGGCCAGAGCCCGTCTTTGGCGTGGATCCCCTGGACGTAGGGCGCGAGAATTTCGATGGCGTCCACCGGGTTCGCCTTGCCGTACAGGATCAGATTCGCGAGATCGAAGTTGACGCCCTGGTTGTCGAGGCCGACGTCCTGCATCGTGCGCACCAGCGTGATCGGCGTTTCCTGCCCGGTCTCGTACCGAAAGCTCTGGCCGTTGGCGCGGCAGTACTGCACGACCTCGCGCATCGTGGCCACGGTTTCCTTGTAGACCGGGTCGTTGGGGTTCTCCGGAATGAATCCGGCATGGCTCTGCACGGCGGGAATGCCGCAGGCCTTCGCAAAGTCCGAGCCTTGTTTCATCCGGGCGACGCGTTGCGCGCGCGAATCGCGCGGCACGACGCCGATCGTGAGCGGTCCCTCGTAGAAGTCCCACACCTCGCGTCCCGGCCCGCCGACCACGACCGACGTGGCTTCGATCTGGTACTTGGTCAGCGCTTGGGTGAGCCGCGCGCTCGCGCCGGCCGAGAAGTCGTCCACAAACGCCTGGCAGGTGGGAAGGCCGAGGTCGTGGACTTTGGCGATCGCGGCGTCCGCGTCCGTGCCGATCCCGATGATCAGGCCGAGGCGCAACGGCTTGGGTGACGTGCTCGGACCGAAATGTGCGGCCGCGACGATGCCGGCCGTCGTCTGGACGAATTCCCGACGCTTCATGAGCCCCTCGCCGGTGTGATGCGGACCATCACCACGCCGTGGGCGGGGACGGTCGCGCTGAAATGATCGTCGAAGCTGCCGGCGTCGGCGTGCGCCCAGAGGTCGCGCACCTTCGCGGCGCCGCGAATCTTGAGCGACCACCACGGCACGGTGATCACCGTCTGCAGCGCGGAACGATTGAACAGCACGACCGCGCGCGAGCTGTCGGCGAGCGGCTTGGCCCAGACCTGCAGGTCGGGGCCGGGGATCTCGACCACCATTCCCTGGACGCCGAGCGAGTCCTGGTCCACGGCGATGACTTCCTTGTTCGTGAGCAGATCACGCGTGGCGGAGCTCATCGTCCGCACGTCGTTGCCCGCGATCAGCGGCGCCGCCATGATGGCCCAGAGGCTGAAGTGCGCGCGGTATTCGTCGTCCGTCATGCCGCCGTTCCCGACTTCCAGCATGTCGGGATCGTTCCAGGCGCCGGGTCCGCGGCCCGCGGCGAGCGCGTACTGGCTGTTCAGATCGACGCGGCTGACCATGCTCGCCCAGTAGTCGCCGATGTCGCCCGTGGTGCGCCACAGGTTGCCCGTGCGCGGCGCCCAGTTCCACGGATGATTCGAGCCCCATTCGCAGATGCTGAACACGATCGGCCGGCCGGCCTTCAACAGCGCGTCACGGAACCTGGCGTACTGGGTCGGCGCGTCGAGCCCTTCGGCGTTACACCAATCCTCTTTCACGTAGTCGACGCCCCACTCGGCATACGTGCGCGCGTCGATTTCTTCGGAGCCGTAGGTGCCGGGACGTCCCTGGCAGGTGCGGCGACCGGCGTCGGTGTAAATGCCGAACTTGAGGCCCTTGCTATGGACGTAGTCGGCGAGCGGCTTCATCCCGCCGGGGAAGCGCACTGAGTCGGCGACGATCCGGCCGGAGCGGTCGCGCGCGACTTGCCAGCAGTCGTCGATCACGACGTACTGATAGCCGGCGTCGCGCATGCCGCTCGCGACGATCGCGTCGGCGGTTTCCCTGATCAGTCGGGCGCTGACGTCGCACCCGAAGTGATTCCAGCTATTCCAGCCCATCGGCGGCGTGCGCGCCAAGCCATTGTCGTGGGGCAAGGAGGCGAAGGCGCCGAGCAGCAGGACGGTCGCGAGCAGGAGAGCGGTGTTTTTCATAGGAAGGAGGCAAAAATACCGTCCGATTCTCCATCCCGCGAACGAGATACCCCGCCCGGATGGGCGATGCAAGACGCACCGGGGCTTAATGATCGTTCAAGGAGGTGCAACGACCCTCAACACGACCGGAGCACATCATGCGAACCCAAGCGATTCGTAGTCTCGCACTACTCAGTTTGTGCGCAGGCCTCGGCATCACTGCCGGGTGCAACAGCAAGAAGGCGCGCGGCGCCGAAGCCGTCGTCCAGGTGACCGATATCGACCTCGGCCGTACCCTCAAGTCGGACGGGACCATCGACGATCACACGTCCAATTTCCGTCCATCGGACGTGGTGCATCTGACCGTCGGGACCAAAGGCGAAGGAAAAGGAACCGTGCAGGCGCGCTGGGTTTACGGCGACAATCACGTGCTGGCGACCGAGACGCGTGACATCGGCCCCGACAAGCCGCGGCGCGTCGAATTCCGTCTCTCGAACGCGAACGGCCTGGCGAAGGGTGATTACCGCGTCGAGATCACGCTGAACGACGTCTCACAAGGCAACAAGACCTTCTCGGTAGACTAGAACACAACCGTTTGGATGGAATGCGGCGGCGACGTGAGCGTAATGCTCGCGTCGCCGATTCGCACGTGGTACTGCCCGCCTTTGGCACCCGGATTCATGACGACCACGGCCACTTTCCCGTCCGGATTCACGAACCCCGTCGCCAGCAACATGCTGCGACTCGGCGCGACCACGATGCGTTTGGCGCCCGGCCGAATGAATTTCGAGAAGTGGCCGATGTAGTAATAGGAGTTTGTGTAGATCAGCGCGCCGGTGCGCGTGTCGGCGTGGATCGGCGCGAAGCAGTAGTTGCCGACGTGGTTCGGGCCGCCCGTCTCGTCGAGCAGGATGTTCCAGTCGGTCCACCCCTCGGCGCCCGAGTTGAAGTCGTGAATCATCGATCGGCCGTACGCCTCGCCCAGGCTCCAGCGTCCGTACCCGGTCGAGTCGAAGTTCGCCGGCGTACCTTCGGTGAAGAGCAGATGCTTGGTGGGGAAGAGCCGGTTCACAAGCGCGACGTTGTCGTACATCTGCGTGCCGCCCGACCAGTCTTCGTACCAGTGGAAGCCCGTGCCCCACGCGTAGCGCGCCGCGGCCGTGTCGCCAAAGATCGTGAGCACCCGCTGCACGATCAGATCGCGGTTGTGATCCCACACGATGAGGTGCACGTCCTTGAGGCCCTGCTTCCACATCGTCGGCCCCAGGTGGTCGCGGAGAAAGTCGCGCTCATCCTCGGGCTGATAGATGCACGACTCCCAGGTCTGCGTGGCCATCGGCTCGTTCTGGATCGTGAGGGCCCAGATCGGCACGCCCGCCTTGGCGTAGCTCTGGACGAACCTCGCGTAGTACAACGCCCACGCGTCGCGGTACTCGGGCTTCAGATGCCCGCCGTGCAGCATGTCGTTGTTGTCTTTCATGTACGCCGGCGGGCTCCACGGGCTCGCGAACAACTTGAGCCGGTTGCCGGTCGCTTGGAGCGCGCGCTTGATGAGCGGGATCTTGTAGCGAAGGTCGGGCGCGATGTTGAACGAGGCGAGGGTCCTGTCGCCTTCGGTCACATAGGTGTAGCTCGCGCTCGAGAAGTCGCAGCTGTTGAGGTTGGTACGGCCGAGCGTGTACCCGATCCCGCTATCGGTACTGTAGTAGGCCGAGATCACCTCGTCCTGGCGGAGCGGCGGCAGCTTGGCGAAGGTCTCGGCCGCGGCGTCGGTCAGCGCGCCGCCGATCCCGATCATCGTCTGGAAGGTGCGCCGCGGGTCGACAAAGACGTAGACCTGCCCCTCGCTGATCGGCTCCGCGGGCTGAAACTGGAGCGTGTCGGCTGGGGTCAGCCGCAGGGTGGTGCTGTCGGCCGTCGTGTAGACGATTGCACGCTTTCCGAGGGGACTCTGGGCGAGCGCGGGATGCGCGGCCGAGGCCAAAACGATGGCGGCAAGTGCGGTTCTCATGCTAATTTAGGGGCAGCCTCTCACTGGAGTTCTTGTGTTCGCCGATCTGAGCATTTGGCACATTCTGATTCTCATCGCGATCATCACCCTGCTGTTCGGGAGCAAGCGCATTCCCGAAATGGGCCGGTCGATCGGGAAGGGCATTCAGGAGTTCAAGGCCGGGCTGCGCGAGGCGACGTCGCCGGAAGAACCGACGACGCCACCGACGGCGCAGAAGTCCGACCCGCACTCGCTGCCCACGTCCGGCGCTCCGAAACGGCTGAGCGAGTAGCTCCTCCCTTACCGCGCCAGGTCGCGCACCGCGGCCTGGAGCGCCAGCACCTTCTTCGAATCGGATGACCTCGCCGCGTCCTGCGTGAGCTGGCCGGCGAGCGCGTTCAGCGCGCTGCGTCGCGCGCGGCCGCTGGCGCGCTCGGCATTCGCCAGCGCGGTCCGCGCGGCGGTGATGCGATCCGTGCCGAGCCCCTGCGACCGCTCGAGCTGGTCGACGTAGGCCCGCGCCACCGCGAAGCTGGCGGGCCACGTCGCACGCTGCTGATCCTGCACGTTCTGATAGCCGACCCGCACGAGCTTCGCGGCGTCGATCTCGTTCTGGGTGAGGAGCGCGCTCGGCTGGAGCTCGAGCACGTCGAGCCCGCGCATGATCTCGGTCGAGTAGATGTAGCCGTTGTACCAGTAGGCCGACCAGCTCCCCGCCATCTCGAGCTTGGTCGAATCCATCGGCCCGCGGTCGAAGTACGCGATCTCCACCGGCTTCGCCGGGTCCGTGAAGTCGAAGACCGAGACGCCGCCCTGATACCATCCCTGCACCATGAGATCGCGGCCGGGCACCGGAATGACGTTGCCGTTGTGCGCGACGCAATTCTCATCCGCGGTCTGCGGCGCCGGCAGCTTGTAGTAGCCGTGGAACGTCAGACTGCGCTTGCCGTCGACCGTGAAAATGGCGTCGGCGCCCCACTCCGGCTTGTCGGTGCTGCGGCAGCGTGCCGCGATGCCGCCGCCCCACTCGTCGGTAAAGATCACTTTGCTCGCGTCGTTGCTGAACGTCGCCGAGTGCCAATAGGCGAAGTTGGAATCCTGCGCGGCGGCGAGACGCACCGGATGCGCGGGATCGCGGATGTCGAGCAGCAGGCCGTAGCCGGCGCACGCACCGCCCGCCAGCCCCATGTCCGGGTACACCGTGATGTCGTGGCATTGATCGGGTCCGTGACGGACGCCGCCGGGACCCATCGGTGCTTTTGAGGAAGAGTCGACGTCGGCCTGGATTCCGTCTCGTACCGCTGCGCTGTCGGCCGCGTTCGGTACGGTGCGGCCATTCTTGCGAGCGACTTGTTCCAGCGCCGGCTGCACCATTTCCGCCGGCAGCACGAACGGCGAGCCCTGGAAGACGATGACGAACGCGCCGGCCGCCTTAGCCGAGTCGGCGAAGTGTTTCGCAGCGGCGGAGTCGAGCGGCGTTACGCCGTGCGTGCGCGGATCGGTCAAGGCTTCAAAAATCCGCGGCCGGCTGATGATGGCCGCCTGCTCCGGATGCGCGACCGGTACGCGAATGATGTCGATGCGGAATCGTGCCGACGCCGTGTCCTGTTCCGGCAGCGCGTCGGAGCACCCGGCCAGCTCCGCGCTGGGGCGCACTCCCGCCTGACCGGACACGTAGATGTAGACGGTACCGGTGTCTTTAGGATCGGTGACCAGGGTGTGGGTGTGTGAGCCGCGGCAGGTCTGCACGTTGGCAACGATGCGTGGATGCGCCACGTCGCTGATGTCGAGCACCCGCACCCCGCGGAATCGCTCCGGGCTCGCTGTCTCCTTCACGCCCTGCTTGCCGCAATCGACGCGGCCATTCTGCGACTCGCCGGAGAGAAACAGCAGATTCTTGTACACCGACACGTCATTCTGCTGCTCGGGGCACGTCTCGGCGTGCGCGAGCTTGGGATGGAACGGATCGGCGATGTCCCAGATCGAGAATCCCTGAAAGTTGCCCTGGATCAGATAGTTCCCCTTGAACGCCACATCCGAGTTCATGAAATCGAAATCGCCCGGATCGGTGGGAATGAACTCGGCCGGAGGCTTGCTCGTGGAGACGAGCCGCATGTTCCAGGAAGCAGTCCCCGCGTCCCACCATCCCGCCTTCAGGCCGACGCGCGCGTCGCGAACGGGGGTGCCGCCGGCGCGCTCGGGATTCTGCGCGAGCGCCGTGGAGGCGAGTGCGATGGAAGCGAGGAGAACGGCGCCGAGACGCTGAGCCACGAAAGTCTCCGAAAGGTCGAGGGGCGGGGAACGTACGGCGGGGACGTCCAAGCGTCAAACCAAAAACAATGGGGGCGCAGCGTCGCTGCGCCCCCACGGTCTGCTGATGCGCCGGCGACTCCTACATGCCGCGACGCGGCTGCGCCGTCGGCGGCAGGATGCCGTTCAGGCGCAGATAATTCGCTTCCTGGCTGTAGTGATCCGCCCAGTCGCCTACCGTGATGAACATGGCGGAGGCGAGCGTGAACGGGTTCGGGCCGAACAGCTGAATCGGCGTGCTCAGCTTCGAGTCATCGAGCTTGGCGAACGCCTGCTCACAGAACTGGAACGTTTCCCGGAGCCGCGCCACGAGCGCATCCTTACCCGCGGTCGAGTCCACGGGGGCAGCGCGCTGCGGCGCCGCCGTGCCGGCGACTTTGCCGCAGAGCAGATCGTTGCCCTCGTTCGCGAGGTGCACCTGAATCGCGGCGAAGCTCATCTGCCCCGGCGTCGGCCGGTAGTTGTACTTGTCGGCGGGCATCGCCTCGGCGGCCGCCACGAGGATGCGCGCGAAGCGCTGCTCCATCTGTCTCAGCGCGTCCGACACCGGATTGGCCGACGGTGCTGGAGCGGTGGCCGGCGCGGCCGTGCTGGCCTGCGCGGCCAGCGCACACGGCAGTACTGCCATGGCAATCAACAGGGCATGCATTCGGCGTTGCATCATGAGACTCCGAAGTGGGGAAATGGATTCTGTCCCAATTGAGACGGGCGCGCTAGTGAGGGTTTGGTGAGGAAGCACCGCGATCGCGGAGCAATTGTACGACGTCATCGTGCTTGCCGAGGGCGGCGTAGTAGAGCGCGGTCCGCCCGTCGCCGTGGTGACTGTCGACATTCACGCCGCTGTCGAGCAAGAACTCCACCACGGCTTTCTGGCCGTAGCCCGCGGCGTAACGGAGCGCCATCTCGCGCCGCGACGCGTCGGCTTCAGGCGCGAGCTGCCGCACGACGTCGAGTCGTCCGATGCCGGCCGCGCCGATCAGCCCGACCCGCCCGCCACGCTCCGCCAGATGCGCGGCGGCTTCGGGACAGCCGTTGGCGAGGCACGCATAAATCGCATCGGACCCTTTGCCCGCGAGATCGGGATGCTCGATCTGCGCGCCGGCCTCGAGCAGCACGTCGATCACGGGAATCTGCACGCCGGCCTGGCGCGGGGGCGTGCTCGTCGCGACGAGTCCCAACGGCGTACAGCCGCCGCCATAGACATTCGCCTCGGCGTCCACCGCTGCCCCGGCGGCGAGCAGCACTGCGGTGATGCGCGCCGCGTTGGGCGGTGATTTCTGACGATAGTTCTCGACGCCGTTCGCCGAGACGTAGTGCAGTAAGGTCGCGTTGTGTTCGCGGGTCGAGCGCGCGTGAATCAGGCCGGGATGCCGGCGCAGCAGTTGCTGCAGCGTCTGCTCATCGCCGCGAACGATCGCGTCGGCGGCAGCCTCGAACGCCGCTGTCTGAGTATCTGACTGCGTGAGCGCTTCCAGATGAGCAGCGAACGCCGCCCAATTTCTGAATCCATGCGAGCGCGCGAGCACGAATTGCGCATCGGCGAGCACGCACTGCCGTCCCTCGCCCGTCATCGTTTGCGTGGCGAACTCGGCAGCCTGGGGCGCCCAGCGATTCGCCCACGCGGCGATCGTGCCGGACTCGCACGCCTTGACGAGGTCTTTGGCGAGCTTGCGGTAGTGCTCGATGCTGGGAGTGACCGGTAGCTCTAACGCGTCTTGCGGATTTGGAAACATACGAAGCTCCTCTCAATGCACGCCCGGCCGTCCGCGTCTTTCGGGCTGAAAGAAGTTCGTGATCGATTGTGACAGCAGGTGGGTGGGCACGGCCCTTTCCGCGGACTGGAAGCGCCCCTAGCGCTGCCTCAAGCCTAGCGGGCAGAATTCATGGCGCAAGTCCAACCGGGGAGACTATGAGCATCGACCGTCGTGCTTTTCTCCAGAGTGCCGGGGCAGCAGCCGCGGCCATGACCTTGCCACCTCTCGTTCGCAGCCAGCAATCCGATCTCACACCGATCTTCCGCGAAGTCGAGCGACGTCACGACGAGGCGGTGCAGCGGCTCCAGGAGTGGATCCGCCAGCCGTCGATCGCCGCCGAGAACCGCGGCATGAACGAGGGCTGCGAGCTGACGATGCGGATGCTGCGCGACGCCGGCTTCCAGCAGGTCACGAAGCTGCCGAGCGACGGCCAGCCGGGCATCTTCGCGACGCTCGATGCCGGAGCGCCGCGGACGCTCGGGCTCTATTTCATGTACGACGTGAAGCAGGTGGATCCGGCGGAGTGGTCATCGCCGCCGTGGGACGCCGCGCTCGTCGACAAGCCGGGACTGGGGAAGGTCGTCATCGGCCGCGGCGCCGTGAATCAGAAGGGACCGGAAGCCACGTTCCTCGCGGCGCTGCACGCCATCCGCGGCGCGAATCGCAAGCTGCCGGTCAATCTCGTCCTCGTGGCCGAGGGTGAAGAGGAAATCGGCTCGCCGCATTTTCCGCAGGTCGTGCGCCGGCCCGAAGTGCTCGCCGCCCTCAAGAACACGATCGGGATCTTCATGCCGGCCGCGTCCCAGGGGCTCGACGGCGAGGTCACCATCACGCTCGGCGCCAAGGGCGTGATCGAATGCGAGCTCGTGTCCAGCGGCGAGAAATGGGGACGCGGCCCCAAAGCCGACATCCATTCGAGCAACAAGGCCCGCGTCGACAGCCCGGCCTGGCACCTGGTGCTCGCGCTCCAGACCCTCGTCACGCCCGACGGCAACGATCCCGCGATCGACAATTACGAAGAGCGCGTGCGCCCGCTGTCGGCCGACGAGAAGGCGATGATCGGCGCCGCGGCGCAGCGCATGGACGAGAACGCGGCGAAAAAACTGCTCGGGGTGGAGCACTGGGTGCACGACGCGAGCTGGACGGAGGCGCTCGAGCGTCTGATGGGGCGCCCGACGGTGAACATCGAAGGATTGGTCGGCGGATATACGGGACCGGGCGGCAAGACGATCTTGCCGCATCGCGCGGTTGCCAAGCTCGATCTGCGACTCGTGCCCGACATGACGGCGGCCGATTCACTCGAGAA
Organism: Gemmatimonadales bacterium; assembly: GCA_036522875.1. Taxonomy (GTDB): domain Bacteria; phylum Gemmatimonadota; class Gemmatimonadetes; order Gemmatimonadales; family GWC2-71-9; genus 20CM-2-65-7. Next base: position 22,855 of record DATDEZ010000018.1, read on the forward strand.
GCTGAAGACGCACCTTGCCAAGCGGGGCTTCGGCGACATCGAGGTCAACATGACCGGCGGCTACGACCCCACGAGCACGCCCCGGGATGCCGCCGTGATTCGCGCGCAGCAGGCGGTGTACCGCCGGTCGAACGTCGAGCCGATTCTGTTGCCGCGGAACGCGGGCTCGTGGCCGGGCTACGTCTTCACCGGCGATCCGCTCAAGCTGGCGGCGGGGCACTTCGGACTGGGGCACGGCAGCGGCGCGCACGCGCCCGATGAGTACTACGTCATCGAGTCGGCGAATCCGAAGGTGCAGGGGATCGACGGGGCGGTGCGGTCGCACGTGGAGTACTTGTACGAGGTGGCTCGGACGCGCTGATCTCGAGTCGAATCGGCGCGGCCGGGGGCGAGTGCGTCAGCGCGCCGATTGCGATGAGGTGCGCGCCCGCGGTCGCATACGCGCGCGCGTTGGCCGGCGTGATCCCGCCCGAGGCCTGGATCGTCACGTGCGGGCCCGCTCGGCGCGCCCACACCGCGACCCGCTCGGGTGACTGGTTGTCTACGAGCACGTGCGTGACGCCGGCGGCCAGGGCCGCATCCAGCTGGGCGTCCGACTCGACCTCGACGATCACCGGCATGCCTCGCGCCGCCCGCGCCAGCGCATCGCGCAGTGCGCAGCCGTCCCGTTCCAGCATCGCCCAGTGGTTGTCCTTCCACAGGACCGCGTCGGCGAGTGACGCGCGGTTGTCTACGCCGCCGCCTATTCGGACGGCATAGAGCTCGAGCGCGCGGAGTCCGGGCGTCGTCTTGCGCGTGTGCGTGATCTGTGCCGTGGTGCCTGCCACGGCGTCGACCGCCGTGCGCGTGATCGACGCGACGCCGCTGAGCCGCTGCAGGAAATTCAGCGCGACGCGCTCGCCGCCGAGCAGCGCGCGCGCCGTGGCGCGCACCGTCGCGATAATCGCGCCGGGCGAAACCGCCGCCCCTTCCTCGATCTCGGCAATCACGCTGGCCCGGGGATCGAGCTGCTGAAACAC
>DATDEZ010000019.1:0-3997 GCA_036522875.1 Gemmatimonadales bacterium
GCCGCAGCGACCGCCCCGCGCGCCTAGCTGATCGAGTCGCGCGCCCGCGCGAGCAGCTCGGTCGTGGACGGCGGGGAAGGCAACTGCTGCGTGCCGGCGCTCGAGCCGCGCGCGCCCGAGGGACGCCGCGGCACCGCCGGCGCGGTGCTCATCCCCGCGCGCAGCTTGATCTGCGTGCTGCTCGCGATCGCGTCCAGGATCCGTTGCGTCAGTCCCTCCGCGCCTTCCTCATCAGTCGCCGGTGCGAAGACGGTGAACTCCGCCGGACCGGTCCGACCCACGGCGTCGGAGATGCGCGCCGCGCGACGCATCGCCAGGGCGAGGCGGTCGGCCGCGCCGGCCGTGAGCACGCCGTCCGCGGGCTGAAACACCGCGCACGCGAGCGGCAAGCCCTGGCGCGCCGTGAACGCCGCGATCTCCGCCGAGCGGCGCGACATCCCGGCGTCGTTGTAGAGGCCGCTGACGCGGTCGACCATGCCTTCCGCCCCCAGCCGATCGACCTCGAGCTTGCCCTGCACGTACACGCTCAGCCGCAGCACCAGCTCTTCCATGTCGAGCGGGTCGCCGCGCAGCTCCCACGCGCCGGCGCGCAACGCCTCGAGCTGCTGCGCGCGCAGCGCGGGGCCGGCCGTCGTGAGAATGATCGGCGTGGCGCGCGAGATAGTGGGGTCGGAACGCAGCGACCGGCACAGCGAGAGACTGTCGGTCACGCGAGCGTCGAGCGCCATGTCGAGCAGGATGCCGTCCGGCCCGTGGCGCCGCGCCAGCTCCAGCACGTGCTGCCGCTTGGCCGTGATGATGACGGTGTAGCCGCCCTGCATGAGGACGCTCTCGAGCGACTCGGTCAACCACTTGTCGGCGTTGGCGAGCAGGATTTGCGGCTGAAGGGTCATCGGGGAGTTATGTTAGCGGGTATGCGAAAAGACGCCAGCGCCGCCGGCGCGCTCGTCGCCGTCGTCCTCGTCGCGGGCTGCGCGACGCTGAAGAACGCGCTCACGTTCGAGAAACCGGACGTCCTGCTGCAGCAGATCAACGTCACGGGCATCGGTCTCACTGGCGGCACCCTGGACCTCGTGTTCGATGTGTACAACCCGAATCAATACCGGCTCCGCAGTACGCGGCTCGAAGTTGAGCTGCAACTCGCGCAGACGGATTTCGGGGAAGCCCTTATAGACAAACCCCTGGATCTGTCCCCGCAAAATCACAGTCAAGTCGTGATGCCGGTGCGATTCACGTGGGCGGGGGTGGGCGCCGCGGCCCGCTCACTGCTGCAGTCGCAAAGCTTGCCCTATGGACTTACCGGGGCTGTGATACTGGATACACCGATAGGAGAACGCAGGGTACAATTGAAGAATTCCGGGACCGTGCCGCTACGCAAGTTGATCCAGTGACCAGTTCCAAGCTTCAAGCCCTCAGCGTAGTACAAGACGCCAAGTTGCAGAGTGGCTTCAAGCTGGAAGCTTCAAGCTTGCAGCCTTGATCTGAGGGAGACGACGTATTCGTAAGCTTATCGAAATTCAGGACCCTATCGAGCGAGCCTATCTCGTTGGGGCACCCCGAAAAGGCTCTGACGACGCGGTGCACGTCGATGAACATCTGGAGGAGCTCGAGCGGCTCGCCGATACCGCCGGGGCGCAGGTCATCGGCAGGACCATCCAGCGGGTCGACGCTCCCACTCCCAACTTCTATCTCGGCCAGGGCAAGGTCGAATCGCTGAAGGGCGAGCTGGCCGCCGCCGGCGCGACGCTGATCCTGTTCGACGAATCGCTCACGCCGGTGCAGGGCGTCAAGCTCGAAAAGAGTCTCGGCGTGCGCGTCATGGACCGCACCGAGGTCATCCTCGACATCTTCGCCACGCGCGCGCGCAGCCACGAAGCCAAGCTCCAGGTCGAGCTCGCGCAGCTCGAGTACCTGCTGCCGCGGCTCACGCGCATGTGGACCCACTTGTCTCGTATTCGCGGCGGTATCGGACTGCGCGGGCCCGGCGAGACGCAGCTCGAAACCGACCGCCGAGTGATTCGCCACAAGATCTCGGTGCTCAAGAGGCGGCTGAAAGAGGTCGCCGAACACCGCGCCAATCTGCGGCAGGGCCGGCGCGACATCCCGACGGCGGCGCTCGTCGGCTACACCAACGCCGGGAAGTCGAGTCTGCTCAAAGCGCTGTCGGGCGCCGATGTCTTCATCGAGGACCGGCTGTTCGCCACGGTCGACACGCTCGCGCGTGAAGTGGATGTCGGCGAAGGCTACCGCTTCCGCGTGACCGACACGGTGGGATTCATCAGGAAGTTGCCGCACCATCTGGTGGCGTCGTTCCGGGCGACTATAGAGGAAGCACAGGAGGCCGATCTCATTCTGCATGTGATCGACGCCAGCCAGGCGGGATGGGAGGAGCAGGTGGAGGTGGTGGAGCGAGAAATGCGGAATGCGGACAGGCAATTGCGGATTGCGGATTTCGGATTGCGGAATTCACCGGAGAGCGTCGAGCGCAAACGGGTGATCTACGTGTTCAATAAGGCGGATCTCCTGCCGGATCCTGTGGCGTTTCTGGCTCTGGTGCGGGAGCAGTATCCTCACGCGATACTCACCTCCGCCAATCCGCAATCCGCAATCCGCAATCCGCATTCGGGTGTCGACGACCTGCTTCGCGCTCTGCGCACCTCCGCCCAGGCCCTCCGCCCGGTCGCCGAGATCCGCGTTCCGGTTGCGAACGGGAAGCTGCTGGCCACGCTGCATCGCGACGCCGAGATTCTGGAGCAGACGCAGACGAACGGCGTCGTCACGCTACGCGCACGCATCGAAGCCCGGCTGCTCGGTCGCCTGCGGCAAGAAGGAGTGGAGGTCGTGCTCGGATGAGACAGCTCGCGTTGCTCGCGCCGCTCGCGCTGAGCGCCTGCGGCTTCCTCAGTATCGAGCCGCCGCCACCGCCGCCGCCGGGGACGCCCATGACGCACCTCGTCGGCAACTTCAGCGCTCCGACCTACGTCGGCGCGCCGGCCACCGACTCCGCTCGGCTCTTCGTCGTGGAACAGGGCGGCCGAGTGGTCGTCGTGCGGCACGACACGATTCTCAGCCGGCCGTTCCTCGACATTACGAGCCACGTCGCATCGGGTGGCGAGCGCGGGCTGCTCAGCATCGCGTTCGACCCGCAGTACGCGTCCAACGGCCGCTTCTTCGTCTACTTCACGAACCTCGCGGGCGACATTCGCGTCGTGCGCTACAACGTCTCGGGCGATCCCGACAGCGCGAACGCCGCGAGCGCCGACACGGTGATCGCGATCGCGCACCCCGGCCAGTCGAACCACAACGGCGGGCAGCTCCAGTTCGGGCCCGACGGGATGCTCTATGCGGGCACGGGCGACGGAGGCGGCGGCGGCGATCCCGACCAGAACGGCCAGAACAAGCACGCGCTGCTCGGCAAGATCCTGCGGCTCGACGTGAGCGGCGCGAGCGGCTACACGATTCCCGCCGGCAATCCCGGCGTCAGCGACACGACGTTCGCGCCGGAGGTCTGGTCGTGGGGGCTGCGCAATCCGTGGCGCTTCTCGTTCGACCGCCAGACCGGCGATCTCTACATCGGCGACGTCGGGCAGGACGCGTTCGAGGAGGTCGACGTCTCACCGACCGCGGTGCAGGCGGGGCGCGGCGCGAACTTCGGCTGGAATCGCATGGAAGGCGCGCACTGCTATCCCAATCTGACGGGCACGTGCACGCAGACGGGGCTCGTGTTGCCGTACGCCGAGTATGCCCACGCGTTTGGTACGTGCGCGATCACGGGCGGGTATGTCTATCGCGGCAGCAAGCTGCCGGTCATGGTGGGACACTACTTTTTCGCCGATTTCTGCACCGGGATGGTTCACTCGATCCAGTTCGGCGCGGGATCGGGGCAGCTCGATTGGACGACGATACTTTCTCCGGGGCCGAATATCAGCTCGTTCGGAGAGGATGCTTCCGGGGAGATCTATATCGTGAGGTTGGACGGCGGAGTCTACAAGATCGT
>DATDEZ010000020.1:0-56431 GCA_036522875.1 Gemmatimonadales bacterium
CTACGCTAGCTCGGCAAAGGAGCGAACGCGAGGATGCGGTGTGAGCGACTCGTCCGGTTCTGCGCCACTGCGCGTGGCCAGCGCCGTGCGCATGCCGGCCGCGCGCGCGGCGTCCAGCTCGGCCACGACGTCGGAGACGAACAGAATCGCAGGAGAGGGCACACCCAGGCGCGAAGCGATGCGACGGTAACTCTCGGCATCGCGCTTGGGACCCGTCGTCGTGTCGAAATACGCCGAGAGGTAGCCGGACAGATCGCCGGCCGTCGTGTTCGCAAACAGATTGCGTTGCGCCTGGACGCTGCCGGAGGAGAAGATCGCGATCTGCTTTCCTTCTTTATGCCAGCGTTCCAGGGCGGGCCGGACGTCGGGGTAGACCTCGCCTTTGCCTTTGAGCTCTCCAGCGCGATAGCCCGTCTCCCAGATCTTGCCCTGGAGCGATTTGAGACCCGTCGATTTCCGGTCGCGGTCCATCAACCAGTAGACGTAGGTCTCCGCGTCCCACGCCGGCACGCCGCGCTCGGATTCCGCGTCATGCTCGGCGCGCAGCAGCGCGATGTCGCGCTGCACGTCCGCATCGCCGGCATGCCGGGCGAGATACTCGTGGACGCGCGCCCGCGCATAGGGGAACAACACCTGATGGACGAACTCGATGGGCGTGGTGGTGCCCTCGATGTCCAGCAGGACGACGCGGATTGCGCTCAGCTCGAGTGGAGGTATCGCGGTCCCCAGCACACCGGCTGGAAGCCTTTGTCCGTGCCGCTGTTGGTGTAGTGCGGCGTCCACCCGGCCTTGTCCTGGAAGAGTCGAATCGCGCGGATGTTGCGATCGGCGCAGAGATCGAACCAGTGCCACGTACCGCGCGGCACCCGAATCAGATCGCCCGCCTCGACCTCGATGGCGATGACGGGCTTGCCGGGCTCCTTCGGATGAATGTGGAAGAGTCCGCGGCCGCGAATGATGAAGCGGACTTCGTCTTCATCGTGCCAATGCTCGGTGGAGAACTTCGCGAGCATCGCGTCGAGCCCGGGTGTCGAGTCGGTGACGTCGATGACGTCGGCCGTCGCGTAGCCGCCGCGCGCCTTCAGCTGCTCGATCTCCGGTGCGTACGCCGCGAGCACCGCCTCGGAGGGCGCGTTCGCCGCGGCGCGCTCGGCGAGCGGCCAGCGTTCGTACTCGATGCCCAGTGTCGCGAGATACTCGGTCACCTCGCGCTGCTCGATGATCGTGCGCTGTTCGTCCGGAATCTTCACTGTGGCCATGATGTGCCTCGCTTTCGTCCCATCACTTCGAGCAAGAACTCGAGAATCTCGAGATGTCGCCTGGCTTCGGGGAGATCGCGTCCCCACGTGTAAAGGCCGTGCCCCCGAATCAGGAAGCCGTGCGCCGCCGGATTCGCGTCGAGCAATGCCGCGACGGCCGGCGCCGCGGCGTGCCAATCCTGCGTGTTCGCGATGATCGGCAGCGTCTCGCGGTGCTCATGCGTCTTCACGGTGCCCAGGCCCTTCAACATCTCGTAGCCTTCGAGGGCGAGCGCGCCGTCCGCACGCGCGGAGAGAATCGTGCTCCAAATCGAGTGCGTATGCAACACGGCGCCGGCGCCGGTGGTTCGCGCGACCGCCACGTGAATGGCGGTCTCCGCTGACGGTTTCCCGCTGCCGCGACGGATGGCGCCCTCCGCATCGATCTCGACGATGTCGCCCGGCTCCAGCAGGCCCTTGTCCACACCGCTCGGCGTGATCGCCAGCGTCAGCGGTGCACGCGCGACGACGGCGCTGAAATTGCCGCTGGTCCCCAGGGCCCAGCCGCGCGCGTACGCGAGCCGACCGACTTCGGCGAGCTGGGCGGCGAGTGCGACGAAGGTGTCCGGGGCGGCCATGCCAGGAAACTACACCACCTTCACCAACCTTCACCAACCTTCACCACCTTCACCAACCTCGACAACCTCGATCACTGCTTTTCTAGCAACGCCACTGGAAAGCGTGCGAGGAGATCCGCCACGCGCACGTCGCCGCTGTGCGTCCCGTCCGTGAAGACGTTCCGCCATTGGCCGTCGGGTAGCGCCAGCGCAGTATCGGCCCAGCCGTCCATGGATCGCACGAGTCTCGGCACGACCGTGATGTGATTGCCGCCGCGCCCGAACGCCACGACGCGCGCGGCGTGGGTGCCGGTCGCACTGAGCGGTTGATAGCAGCCGGAAGGCTTGGTGCGCAGCGCGTGATGGATCATCCAGAGCTTGGGAGCGCCTTCGTCGGCTCGGGCGAGCACCTGCTCGGGCGACGCCGTCCGGATTTCCTCGAGCAGGCGACGCCGCCCGGCGAAGTCCACAGGTCGCCGGTTGTCCGGATCGACCAGTGACAGCGACCAGAGCTCCGTGCCCTGGTAGATGTCCGGCACGCCGGGCGCGGTGAACTTGATCAGTGTTTGCGCGAGTGAGACCACGCGTCCGGGAACGAGTACCGTGTCCACGAACTCGCGCACCGAGCGAGTGAACTCCGGATCGTCGAGCGTGCGCTGGACAAAGCGCTCGAGTCCTTCGTCGTACTCTTTCTGCGGCGACGTCCACGACGTATGCGTCTTCGCTTCGCGCGTCGCCTTCTGCATGTACGCCACGGCACGGTCCGTCGTCACCGGCCACGCGCCGACCAGCGTCTGATAATAGAGGTATTCCGTGTTGCGATCGGGGATCGCGCCGCTGCGGTGGCGCTCGTTGTGCGCGGACCAACGCTCGACCGCCGCCGTCCAGGCCGCCGGACATTCCGTGATTGCGCAGAGTCGAGCGCGCACATCTTCGCCACGCTTGGTATCGTGCGTCGCGGTCGCCAGCATCGTGTGCGGATGCTCCTCCTGCATCGCCCGCATCCGCGCGTGGAACTCGTCGACGCGGATCCCAAAGCGCGACGGATCGCCGCCCACCTCGTTCAGCGCGACGAACCGGTTATACGTGTAGAACGCGGTGTCTTCGACACCCTTGGCCATCACCGCCGTGCTGAGCTGCTGGAAGCGTCGCACGAACGTCGTCTCCAGCTCGCCGCGGACGCCGAGCGTCAGTATCGCGCGCAGGAAATCGAAGAGCTCGCCGTCGATGTCGGGCCGCCGCCGCTTCGCTTCGCTCGTGGCGGTATCAATGGTGCGGCGGTCCTCATCGCGCACGGCACCCTGGTCCGGCTGCACGTACGTGCGATACACGGGGAATGACGCCAGCAAGGCGCGGAGTCCTTCGGTGAGCAGATGTCGCGTGTAGTCGCGGTGCCGGCGGTGGCGCTCGCAGATGCGCAGCAGGAGCTCGGCCAGCCGGTTCACGTCGCTGCCGAGTCCTTCGCGCAAGACCAGCAGCCGCTTGTCGTGGGCGACGTCGGCATAGGCCTCCGAGACGCCCGCGAACGTCGCGTAGAATTGCGTGAGCGGCGCCTCGGCCGCGGTCTCGACGAACAAGCCCATGACGAGATTCAGGAAGTCGTAGCCGGTCGTGCCCTCGACGGGCCACGAAGCCGGCACCCGTTCGTCCGCCGCCAGAATCTTTTCGACGACGACGTAGCAGGGGCATGCCTCGCGCAGGCGCTGCAGGTACACCTCGGGGTTCTGCACGCCGTCCACGTGATCCACGCGGAGCCCGTCGGCGACGCCGTCGCGCACGAACGCGGTGACCAGCTCGTGCGTCGCCTCGAACACGCGCGGATCTTCGACCCGCAGGCCGATCAGCGTGTTGACGTCGAAGAAGCGGCGATACCCGAGGTCGCGATCAGCCGCCTGCCACCACGCAAGACGGTAGTTCTGCTGGTCGAGCAGTCGATCGAGGGAGTCGGGATCGGCGTTGCATGCGCCGACCGCGCGGTCGATCGCGGTCGCGATGTCGGGCTCCTTCTCCAGCAGATCGGTGAGCATCTCACCCGCCATGCGATCGTCGCGGCGCCGGCGTTCCACCGCCTGCGGATCCGTCTCCGTCGCGGGCGGCAGCAGCTCGAGCGTGTCGGCGATGAACGCGAGGCGATCGGACCGACAGGCCGTGGCCGAGATGCGCAGCAGGCCGGCGAGCGAGCGCGGGTCGATCGGAAACTCGCGGTCCTTGTAACGGACCGTGAACGACGCGCCGGCTCGCTCGAGGCGGATCTCCCCCCGCTCGAGCGCGCGGCCGTACTGGTCGGCGAGCACCGGCAACAGCAGCGTGTTGCGCAGCCGCGTCTCCGGTGGCTCCCAGTCGACGTCGAAGAAGCGCGCGTAGGCGCTCGCGAGCCCGTTGCGCAGGACGTCCCACCACCAGCGATTCTCGCGACCCGCGATCGACATGTGGTTCGGGATCGTGTCCACGATGTGGCCGAGGCCGGCCGCGCGCACCGCGGCGATCATCCGCGCGTGCGCCGCCGCGCCACCCAGCTCCCCGCTGATCCGGGAATGGTCGATGACGTCGTAGCCGTGGGTGCTGCCCGGCGCGGCCTGGAGGTAGGGCGACGTATACAAATGACTGACGCCGAGCGCGGCCAGATAATCCGCAACCTCGGCGGCTTGATCGAACCCGAACTTCGCGTTCAGCTGCACGCGATACGTGGCGCGGCGCGGCACACTCAAGGGCCGAGCTCCAGCCCCGCCTGGCCGATGTGAGCCGGCCACCGCGGGGTGATCGAGAAACCCTGAACCGTTTCTTCGAAGCCGCGCTCCGACCGCGCCACCGTCGTGATCTCGGAGCGCCAGAGCTCGGTATCCGGGAGCGGGCGAATCGTGAGACTGCGCGCCAGCGAGAGCTCGGGCGCGAAGACGGCATTGCCGGGCACGCCGGCCTGTCTCCAGTCGTACGCGGCGCGCAGGCATCCCGCGCGATCGAACGTCAAGCGTTTTTCCAGGCCCGCGCCGTTCAACGTGACGGTCAGCGCGTCGGCCTGCGCGTCGATCCTGGCGGTCATCGGAACGGTCGCCCAGGAGCGCACCGGCGTGTATTGGGCCCGCGCGTAATCCGGCGCCTGGAGGTCCTCGGCCAGCATGCGATCGACGAGAATCGCGCGCGGCTCGGCGTCGACGGGCGGCAGCGCCGTCAGGCGGGACTGGCGCTCGATGTCGTGAATGCTGGCCGTGCCGCCCTTGCCTTCGTGTGCCTGTTGGTGATGCTTCGGCAGCTCATGGTAGGACTCGCGCCGCCGCGTCAACACGTCCGCGAGGTTCAGGCCGTCGGAGAAACGCGTGAACGTCTCGATCGCCCCGCCGCGTTGCGGGCTGATGACCGCGGAGAACTGCGCGGAGTGGATCCAGATCTCCTGGTAGCCGTCGAAGTCGATGTCGAGCTGCTCGTACGCGAGCGACTCGCCGGCGCGCAGCGCTTGCTCGGCGAGCGCGAGGTGCTGCCAGATCGCATTGCGCAGATGCGGCAGATACAGCCCGCCGAACACGCCGTGCCAGTAGGCGTCGTTGCACTGCGCGCGGCCGATGGCGCGGCGCGCGACCGGCGGGTCGCCCCGTTTCCGGCAGAGCTCCGACAGGGCGATCATCGTCTTATGCATCCGGTTCGACTCGGCATACTTCACCAGGAAGTGATGCCAGTGCCCCCCCCGCACGAACGATGCCGACGCCGCCAGGTGCTTGGGGCCAAGCTCCTCTTCGAGCTGCGTGAGGTCGCGCTGCGCCGGCGGCGGCAGCGCCCATTTCTCCATCTCGCGATACGAGGCCGTCCCCAGATAGGCGAGGCCGGCCGGCGGCACCTCCCGGAAAGCGTCGCGGCCGGTCGTCAGGCGGATTTCCCCCGCGCTGGTGAGCCGTTCCATCGTCTGGAGGAAGGTGTCGAGCCAGCCCGAGCCGTAGACCCAGTCCTTGGTTCCAGGCCAGCCACCGAACTTCTCGCCGTCATCGGCCAGGATGGCGAGCTCGTGGCCGTGCGAGCGCAGATGCCGCAGGTATTGCGCGGTCTCTTCGGGCGGGCGGAACGGAATCAGGTAACGCAGCCGCTCGTCGATGGCGAGCAGACCCACGCGCTTGCCGTTCGACTCGGTCTGATGCGGCCGATGCAGCTCGTCGTGCCGGAAGCCGCTCACGAGGAAGTGCCGGTCGTCGACGAGCGCGTATTCCACGCCCGCGTCCGCGAGGTCCTCGGTGAGTCCCGGGACCCACACGCGCTCGGTGAGCCACAACCCCACGGCCTCGACGCCGAAGCGCCGTTGCAAGTATTCCCGCATGCGACCGATCTGCTCGAGCCGATCGGGCCGGGGCAGGGAAGCGAGAATCGGCTCGTCGAAGCCCGCGAGCAGCAGCTCGAGCTTGCTGTCCGCGACCAGCCGGCCGATCATGTCGAGCCACGCCGTGTCGTGCGCCTCGAGCCATTCGAGCAGTGGCCCCGACACGTGCAGCGTCAGGGGGACGAATCCCGCGGCGGTCGTGCGCTCGATGATCGGCCGGTACACGTCGCGCACGTGATCCGCCATCACGTGGTCGAAGTTTCCCACCGGCTGGTGCAGGTGGAGTCCGAACACGAAGCGCAGCGGGTGATCGCTCACGGCTGCACCGGCTGAAACGACTGGCGGAACACGTCGGCCGCGCTGCCGGCAGCCGGATCGTTGCTGCGCGCGTCGCCGAGCCGCTCGATGAAGCCGGCCTCGAGCCGGCCGGCCTCCGTGCCCGCGAGCGCGATCGCATGGGCGGCATAGCGCAGTACCTGCCGTGCCTCGAGGCCAGCGATGTCGTCAAAGAACCACCCGCACGACGTCATCGCGCGCAGCACGCCGCGCTCCATCTCGATGAGGCGCGTCGCGTCCTCGCCGCCGCCGACCGGTCCCGTGCCGCCGGCGCCATCTCGAAACGCCCACGGTCCGCCGGGCAGGTCTCGACCCTCGCGCTCGTACAGCGTGTGGATCTCACCGGCAAGCCAGTCGATGGCGGCGCGCAGCGGCGCGCGCCAGTTCTGCTGCGACGGCCTGTCGTGATGGGTGCGGCAGCCGCACGCGGCGCGCCAGCGCTCGATCCCGTGGCTGCAGCTCCACGACGTCCGCTCGACCAGGTCGACCGTCGTCGTCGCGGGGTGCGTGGCCAGCACCGCGGCGAAATTTGTCACGCGCGCGGCGTGGGAGTGCCGGAGTCGTTCGAGCACCGTCGCCAGGGTCTGGTCGGCGCCTTTGTGATGATGGCCGAACGTTTCGCCGTCCACCGCAATGCTCGCGACCGCACCGGGCGGCGTGCGCGCCAGTGCTGCCGTGAGACCGTCGGCATTCGTCGTGAGCGGCCCGAACGCGACGTCGTGCGACAGCGGACCGCTGTACACGAATACGGCGATGGACCGCCCGTGATCGAGCGCGATGCTGGCGGGGAGTCCCTGCCCAGGCGCGTTGGAGACTTGGTGCGGCGCGAGAATCGTGAACGCGATGCCCTCCGCCGCGAGCACGTCGAGCGTTTCACGATCGACTGCCGTTTCGGGCAGCCAGAACCCGGCCGGCGCGTGGCCGAAGCGTCGCCGGTAATCGGCGATCCCCCAGCGCACTTCCGTTTCCTTGTCGCGGCGCGTGGCGAGCGGCAGGATGATGTGATGATACGGCGTCGCGACCGCATTGCCGCGACATCCCGCCAGCACGCCGCGGTAGACGTCCGGCACTTCACGCTCGAGCCAGTCGAGCAGCGTCGGACCGAAATCCACGCTCAGGTATTGATAGATCGGAATCAGCGGGCGATAGCATTCCCGCGTGATGCGCGCGTTCCAATCGTGGTCAGGAGCGGCGGACGGCTCCGCGTCGACCTGGCCCGTCCACGGATTCTCGCGCGGCGGCTGGTAGAAGTGGCCGTGGATGACGACCTGTCCCGATTGCTGCGCGGTCATTGGACAATGGCGGCGACGCTGCGCAGGACATTGGGGAACACGCTGTCCTGCGCGCCGAGCGCTTCGACGCGCCGCAGGGTGGCGTCGTCCACGGCGTCGGTCGCCAGCGCGCGGACGAGATCTTCCGCCTGCCCGCAATGCTCGTCGAAGCGTTGGTTGGCGTAGTCGGCGGCTTCACCGGTCGAGATGATGAACTGCCAATCGGAAGCTTGGGCGAGCAGCATCGCGCGAGTGGCCTGCGCGAGCACTGCCTGCGTGCGCTCGCCCCCGGCTAGCGCCTTGCGCGCGACGGACCAGTATTCCTGCTCCAGCGCCCACAGTCGTTTCCAGGTCCAGGACGTCTGATCGTTCAGCCAATACGAGAAGTCGCCGTCTTTGCCCCAGGAGCCCGCCGTGAGCTGAATCGTGGGCGCGCGGCGCCCGTGACTCGCGACATGGTCGCGCGCCGTCACCGGGCGCACGCCGTCCGCGGCGAGGCGGCGGTAGACGTTCGCCAGAAAGTCGACGCCCTCGAACCACCAGTGCCCGAACAGCTCGGCGTCGAACGGCGCCGTCACGACCGCGTCTTTCTCTTTGCGCGCGCGCTGCGTCGCGGTCTGCTTCAGCACGCCGGCGAAGTGATCGGCGTGACTGCGCGCGGCGGCTTGCGCTTGCTGCGGATCGTACTGCCGCTTGGCGCCGAGATCGACGCGCGGCCCGGTGACGCGCCAGAGCCGCAGGCCGTCGGGCCACCGAATCTTGTGGAACTCGAGGTACCACTCGTCGCCGGGGTAGCCCTGCGCGCGACTCCAGACCTGCGCGGAGGATTTGGGATCGCGGACCAGCGCGAAGAGATCGCGCGCCTTGCCGTCGGCGGACGCGACGCGATACGCGGTGTACGGCGTGCGCGTGGCCGCGTCCGGCGGCGGCGCCTCGACGGCGTCCGGGTATCCCAGCGCCGCGCCGGCATGCACGAGATGCGAGTCGATGAAGAAATATTTGTAGCCGGCGGCGACGAGATGATTCTCGATGCCGGCGCGATACGGCTGCCGCGGTGCGCCGTAGCCGGGATCCCACGGGCCGGCGGGCCGATAGGCGCACTCGGGCAACCAGCAGCCCGTGGGGGCGCGCCCGAACAACCGCTGGTGCTCGGCCGCGCCCACGGCGAGCTGCAGCCGGATGCTCTCGTCGCACGCGAGCAGCGGCAGGAACCCGTGCGTCGCCGCCGACGAGATGATCTCGATCACGCCGCGCGACTCGAAGCCGCGGAGCGTGCCGATCAAGTCATCGTCCAGCGACCGAAACAGCGCGTACAGTCGCTCGAGCCGGTAGCGCCAGAAGTCGGCGAGCGGCTTGAGCGCCATGTCGCCCGATTGCGCGAGCGAGGCCGGTGCCTGCGCGGCGGATTCGAGCCGGCGCTCCATGTATGCTTCGAACTCACTGACGAACGACGGATGCGCGAGCTGATTCGCGAGCACCGGCGTGATGCCGAGCGTGATCGGAGCGGGGATGCGCTCTTTTTCGAGCGCCTGGAGTGCTTCGATCAGCGGGAGATAGCTGTCGAGCGCCCCTTCGCAGAGCCAGACGCTGCCGTGCGGCCAGCGTCCATGATGGAGGACGTAGGGAAGGTGGCCGTGCAGTGTGAGGACGAAGTCCATCTAGCGGCGAGCGTTCACGCCTCTCCCACTCTTACTCGTGGTCGAGCGCTTGCGAGGCTTCACCGGTTGCTCAGGAAGCGCCCGCGCAGCCTGGGCGCGGCGATACACGGCGGCATATGCCTCCGCCGGCTGGCGCCACGAGAAGTCCTTGCGCATCGCGCCGCGCGCGAGCTCCGTGAACCAGCTGCGGTCCTGATACAGCGTCACCGCGCGCTGGATCGCGTGGTCGAACGCCTCGGGGCTGTAGGCTTCGTACAGAATGCCCGTGACGCCGTCCTCGATCGTGTCGGCCAGACCGCCGACGCGGCGCGCCACCGGCAGCGCGCCGTACAGCTGTGAGCGCATCTGCGTGAGGCCGCACGGCTCGTACAGCGACGGCATCACCAGGAAATCGGCGCCCGCGAGCAACTGATGCTCGAGCGCGTCGGTGAACGCCGTATTCACCACGACGCGCTGGGGGAATCGCGCCGACAGCTCGCGCAGCGCGTTCTCGAATTGCGCTTCGCCGGCGCCGAGGAACAGGAACTGCGCGTCGAGCAGCCGCAGGGAGTTCGAGGCGACAATCTGGTCGAGGCCTTTTTGCGCGACGAGCCGCGCGCTCATGCCGAACACCGGGATGTCCGGCCGGCGCGGCAGGCCCCACGCTTCCTGGAGCGCGGCCTTGCAGCGCACCTTGCCCGCCATGTCGTCGGCGGAGAAGCGCGCGGGAATCTGCGCGTCGTTCGACGGGTCCCATTCTTTCACGTCGATGCCGTTGCGGATCCCCACGAGGCGATCGCCGAGCTGACGGAACGAATGCTGGAGACCAAAGCCGCCGACGTCGGTGAGCAGCTCGAACGCGTGCGTCGGGCTCACCGTCGTCACCATGTCGGCGTAGCGCAGTCCGCCCTTCAGGTAGTTGAGCCGGCCGTACCATTCCATGTAGTCCGGCGACCACATGTCCTCGGGGAGCCCGATGTCGCGCAACACCTCGTATGGGAAGACGCCCTGGAATCCGCCGTTGTGCACGGTGAGGACGACGGGCAAGCGCTGGAGGTCGGGTTCGTCGCGGTAGACGCGGCGCAAGAAGACCGGCACGAGCGCGGCATGCCAGTCGTGCGCATGCAGAATCAAGTTGCCCTGGCCGAGGCGCCGCGCGATCTCGATCGACGCCGAGGCAAACAGCGCGAAGCGGCGATGGTTGTCGGGATAGTCGCCGCCCGAGTCGCCGTAGATCCCTGGCCGGTCGAATGACGCGTTGTGCTCGAGAAACAGCGTCTTGGGATAGTCGTCGCCGACCTGATGCCAGCAGCGGACCTCTTCGAGCTTGCCGGCGCTTTCGACCTCGAACGGATCGCACAGCGGCTCGAGTTTGCCGACGTGCGCGCGGGCTTCGCGATAGAGCGGCAGCACGACGTGGCTCTCCGTGCCGCTCGCGGCCTGGTAGTCCGCGAGTCCGGCCACTGCCTGACCCAGGCCGCCCGTGCGGGCGTACGGCCACAGCTCGGCGGTCAGGTGGAGAACGCGTGTCTTCAACGGCCCCTCTCTCCGACCACCCGGACTGATCCGGGGGTCGTTACTGCGGTGGCTCGCCGGGTATCGCTTCGCCGACGGCTGTAGGAACGTAGTAGCGCGTCACGTAGGCTTGGAGCATCTGGCGAGTCGTGAAGCGCTCGATCGCGACGGCCATCGCGCCTTTCATCATATGTACCCAGGGGAGCGACGCCCGGCCAGGGACCCGATCGTAGTAGCACGGCACGATCTCGTTCTCGAGCAACGTAAACAGATGCTCCATGTCCTGCTGCTCCGGCTCGCCATCGCCCGTGGCTAGAGGAATGGCCCAACCGTTGTCTCCGTTGTAACCCTCGGCCCACCATCCGTCCAGCGTGCCAAGCTGCGGCACGCCGTTTAACGCGGCCTTCATGCCGCTCGTGCCGCAGGCTTCCAGCGGCACGCGCGGCAGGTTGATCCAGACGTCGACGCCCGCGACCATGCGCTGCGCCAGGTGCAGCTCGTAGTCCTCGAGGAAGGCGATTCGGCCCTCGAACGTCGGGTCCTGGGCGGCCGCGAACACGCGCTGCAACACCCGCTTGCCGGGATCGTCCGCGGGGTGCGCCTTGCCGGAGAAGATGATCTGCACGGGCCGGCGCGGATCGGTCAGCAGGCGGCGCAGCCGCTCGGGGTCGCGGAACAGGAGATCGGCGCGCTTGTAGGTCGCGAAGCGCCGGGCGAAGCCAAGCGTCAGCACGTTGGGGGACAGGAGCGCGCCGGCGCCCGCCAGTTTTGCCGGATCCTTCCAGTAAACCCGCCAACGGTGACGTGCCTCCTCACGGATATAATGAAACAGCAGATGGCGGAGACCTTCGTGGACTGCCCACAGCTGGTCGTCGTCGAGCGTGCGGACCGCCGCCGCGACCGCGGCCGGGTCGGCGTGCGACTCCCAATCGCTGCCCAGCGACGTGGCGAGCAGATCGCGAATCGGGCGGGCCATCCATGTGCCGAGATGCACGCCGTTGGTGACGTAGCCGATCGGGACTTCGGCAAGGGGCTTGCTTCCCCACACCCACTGCCAGATGCGCCGCGACTCCTCGCGATGGCGCGCGGACACGCCGTTCACGCGGCCCGCACAGCGCAGCGACAGCACCGTCATCTCGAAGCGTGGATCGTTCGGCCCCGGTCTGCCAAGCGCCATGAACTGGTCGCGGGTGATACCCATCGTGTTCCAGAACGGTCCTGTCACTTGCTCGAGCTGCTCGCTCGAAAAAACATCGTGACCCGCGGGCACCGGCGTGTGAGTAGTAAACACACTCGACGCGCGGATCTGGTCCTTTGCCTGCGCCAGTGTGAGACCCTTCGCGATGTGCTCGCGCATGCGCTCGAGGTACATGAACGCGGCGTGGCCCTCGTTCGCGTGCCAGATCTCGGGATGGATGCCGAGCGCGCGAACCATGCGAACCCCGCCGACGCCGAGCACCCATTCCTGCTTCAGCCGCCATTCGGGCGCGCTCGTGTAGAGTCGCGCGGTGAGCTGGCGATCGGCGGGATCGTTACAGTCGATGTCGGTATCGAGAAGGTAGACAGGCACGCGTCCGACCATCACGCGCCACGCGCCGATCTGGACCTCGCGGCCCGCGATCGTGATCGGCACGAGGCACGGCTTGCCGTCGCGCCCGTTGACGCGTGCCACGGGATTCACCGCGGGGTCGACGGGATCATCGGAGTCGCGCTGCCACCCGTCCAGCCCGATCTGCTGATCGAAGTAGCCGCCGTGATAGTACAACCCCACGCCGACGAGCGGCACACCGAGGTCCGAGGCCTCCTTGCAGTGGTCGCCGGCCAGCACGCCCAGGCCGCCGGAATAGATCGGCAATGAGCGGTGCAGGGCGAACTCCGCGGAGAGATACGCGATCGGCCGGTCGCCGAGCTGCGGGTAATGCGTCGCGAACCACGTGTCGCGCGAGCTCGCCAGCTCGTCGAAGCGGCGGACGACCTGATCGTAGCGCTCGAGGAAGACGGCGTCCTGCGCCCGTTTTTCGAGGCGCTCGGGTGCCACCAGCGTCAGGAATTGTACCGCGTTGTGACGCGTCTCTTCCCAGAGACGATGGTCGATCCGGTGAAAGAGCTCGCGCGCGTCGAGCTGCCAGCTCCACCACAGGTTCTGCGAGATGTCGGCCAGCCGGCCGATGCGTTCCGGAAGAAGGGCGGCCGGGGCGGGAGGAACCGCGGCGGTCACCGAATCGTGCGCTGTGGATGTGGGCATGGGGTCAGACATATCTAACGAGGGAGATTGTAAGGCTCCAGTCAGAGCCGCAACCTTTTTCCGCCGAGCCGCGTCCAACGTGGTATCCTAGCCCACGTGACCACCATGCCGAGCGCCACCGCCCGTCTCGCCCTGCTCTGTGCCACGCTGTATCCCGCTTCCTTAATAGCGCAGAACGTCCATCCCCACGCGCCTCCCGAGGCGCAGGCCGTCGAGCTGCACGAGACGATCCACCTCGACGGCAAGCTGGACGAAGCGATCTGGCGCACCGCGCCGCCGGCCACCGGGTTGCTCCAGTCGCAGCCTCACTCCGGCGACCCGGCTACGCAGCGCACCGAAGTCCGGTTCGCCTACGACGACGCGGCGCTCTACGTCGGCGCGCGCATGTACGACGATTCCGGCGCGCGGGGCGTGCGGACGCGGCTGGTGCGGCGCGACGCCGACATGAACTCCGACTATCTCGAAGTCATTTTCGATACCTACCACGACCACATCGGACGGCTCTTCTTCCAGGTCAATCCCTCCGGGGTGAAGCAGGACGCGAACGGCCTGGGCGGTGGCGGCGATCCCTCGTGGGATCCGGTCTGGGAGGTCGCGACCAATATCGATTCGCTCGGCTGGACCGCCGAGCTGCGGATTCCGTTTTCGCAGCTGCGCTACCGGTCCACCGCCGAGCCGCAGACCTGGGGACTCCAGATCTGGCGGCAGGAAAACCGGCTGAACGAGCTGTCGCAGTGGGCGTGGTGGCGGCTCGATGAGACCGGCGGCCCGTCCATGTTCGGGCATCTGAGCGGCCTCGTGATCCGGCATCCGCCCGGTCGCGCCGAGGTCACGCCGTACATGGTGGGGCGGTCGTCCAACATCCCCGGCGACCGCAGCGATCCGTTCTTCGATCCGCACGCGATCGACGGGCGCGTGGGCGGCGACGCGATGTACCGCGTCACCTCCAACCTCACGTTGAACGCGACGGTGAACCCGGACTTCGGACAGGTCGAAGTCGATCCCGCCGTCGTGAACCTCTCGGCATTCGAGACCTTCTTCGACGAGAAGCGGCCGTTCTTCGTCGAGGGCGCAGGCTATTTCGGGCTCGGTGGGTTCAGCTGTTTCTTCTGCTCGAATGTCTCCAGCCTGTCGATGCTGGCGACGCGCCGGATCGGCCGGCCGCCGCAGATCTCGCCGTTCCGCTCCGGGTTGGCGACGCCGGTCGAGTTCGCCGACATGCCGGAGAACTCCACCATTCTCGGTGCCGCGAAGCTCACGGGACGCACGAGCGGGGGCTGGTCGATCGGTGCGCTCGACGCGGTGACGAAGCGCGAGCGCGCGCCCGTCGAGTTCACCGACACCTCGCGCGGCGCCTTCGAGGTGGAGCCGGCGACGAACTATTTCGCGGGTCGCGTCGCCAGGGATTTGGCCGGCGGCGCCACGCAGATCAAGGCGATGGCGACCTCGGTCTACCGCGATCTCGGCGACCCATATCTCCAGTCGCGGCTCTCGCATCACTCCGAGGCGTTCGGCGTGTCGAGCGACAGCTGGTGGGGCAAGCGCACGTACCGGCTGATGGCGCAGCTCGCGGCTACGCACGTCGAGGGCGACACCGCCGCGATGCGCCGCATCCGCTTCGGCTCGGCCCACTTCTTCCAGCGGCCCGACCGGCCCGACACGGCGGATGCCCGCGCACCGGTGACCGGCATGGCCGGCCTCGGCGGCTTCGCGCGCATCTCGAAGGAGCAGGGCCACTGGTTGTGGGAGGTCATGACCAACTTCCGCTCGCCCGCGTTCAACAACAACGACATCGCGTTCTTCTCGCGCGCCGACTACTGGTGGATGTCCGCGAACATTTTCCCGCTGTGGACCAAGCCCACCAAGTGGTATCGGCAGCTGTTTGTCATCGCCGGCGGCCAGCAGCAGTACACGTTCGACGGCGATGTGAACGACCGCGAGGGACGGCTGTACGGCCAGATCCAGACATTGAGCTACTGGAACATCAGCTCATTCTGGATTCACCGGGCGAGCGTGTTCGACGATCGGTTGACGCGGGGTGGGCCGCTGGTCCGTCTGCCGGCGAACGACTTTTACTCCGTCAACGTCAATACCGACTCGCGCAAGAAGATCGTCGGGCAGTTCAACGCCAGCCACAACTGCGATGCCGAAGGGCAGTGCGGGAACAGCGTGAGCCTCGGCCTCGAGCTGCGGCCGCGCTCGAACGTCACGGTGTCGTTCAATCCGGGAATCGACCACTCGCAAACCGGCTACCAATTCGTCGGAAGCTATGCCGATCAAACGGCGAGCAATTTCTACGGCAACCGCTACGTCTTCGCGCATCTCGAGCAGAACGCGATCTCGATGGACACGCGGTTCAACGTGACGTTCTCGCCGACGCTGACGCTCGAGCTGTTCATGCAGCCGCTGATCGCATCCGGAGCGTTCAGCCATTACAACGTCTTCGCCGCTCCGCGGGGCGCGCGGCGCATCGAATACGGCAAGGACTTCGGGACCGTGACCACGTCCGCGTCCGGAATCACGGTCGACGCCGACACGCTGGGTGGAGGTGCACCGAGCTACACGTTCCCCGATCCGACGTTCACGTTCCGATCGCTGCGGGGCAACGCGGTGCTGCGGTGGGAGTATCACCCGGGATCGACCCTGTTCCTCGTTTGGACGCGCAGCAGCCAGATCCCGACCCTGGCGCGCGGCAACATCCAGTTCGGGGACGACGTGAGCGCCCTGTTCCAGGGGCCGTCGGAGAATATCTTCCTGCTGAAGGCGACGTATTGGCTCGGCTTCTAGGCTTCGGGGAACCGGTTAGTGTTCTAGCTACGAACCGGTTCCCCTGAGGTCTTCATGTCGATCCGCGCCGTCAAATCCATCGTGCAGTCGCAGCCTGTCCTGGAAGGCGCCGGCGTCAAGTTGCGCCGCGCCTTCGGGTTCGGCAAAACCACCGACTTCGATCCATTCCTGTTGCTGGACGATTTCCGCAACGAGCATCCCGAAGACTATCTGCCCGGGTTTCCGTGGCACCCGCATCGCGGCATCGAGACGATTACCTACGTCCTGAGCGGCAGCGTGCAGCACGGCGACAGCCTCGGCAACAGCGGCACCATGACCGCCGGGGACGTGCAATGGATGACGGCGGGCAGTGGCATCCTTCATCAGGAGATGCCGAAGGGCGACGAGCGCGGCCGCATGCACGGCTTCCAGCTGTGGGCCAACTTGCCCCGCAACCAGAAGATGACCGATCCGCGCTATCAGGACATTCATTCGAAAGACATTCCTGAGGTCGTGGACGACGACGGCACGCGGGTGCGCGTCGTCGCCGGCGACTTCTGGGGCAAGCAGGGCCCCGTCGAGGGTGTGGCCGCCGATCCGCGCTATCTCGACGTCTGGATTCCGCCGCGCGTGCGCAAGACGATTCCGGTCGAGAGCTCGCGGCACGCCTTCGCGTACGTCTTCGAGGGCGACGGCACGTTCCGCGACGCCTCGGCGCCGCAGGGCGTGCGGACCGATCGCGTCTCGCCGGGTGGGCGCGACGCGGGCAGCGAAACGCCGGCGGAGACCGGGAACCGTTCGCTCGTGTTGTTCGATTCCGGAGACGAAATCACGGTCCAAGCAGGAGAGCGGGGCATTCGGTTTCTCCTCGTCTCGGGCCGGCCGCTCGAGGAGCCGGTCGCGTGGCAGGGGCCGATCGTCATGAACACGCGCGAGGAATTAATCCAGGCCTACGACGAGTTGAGGCGGGGCACGTTCATCAAACGTTGAGGGTAGCAGCACGCATGGCTATCCAAGTCTCGCACTCGCGCGACCGTTCGCTGAATGAAGTCGTCGCCGATCTCAAGGCCGACGCCACCTTGCTGGTGCGGCAGGAAATCGCGCTCGCGAAGGCGGAGGCCAAGGAAAAGGCGCTCGCGATCGCCAGGCAGGCCGCGTTCTTTGGAGCGGCCGGCGTTCTCGCCTATGCCGGCCTCTTCGTCCTTCTCGCGGCGCTGGTCCTCGGCATCATTGCCTTGGGCGTCGTCGCCTGGCTGGCGGCGCTGATCGTCGCGATCGTCGTCTTCGCCGCGGTGTTCCTGCTCGTGCAGCGGGCGCGACACATCGAGCCCGCGAGCAAGTCGTGACGGTCGTCGTTCGATCCGACTACGGTTGGCGGGGCGACGGCAAGTCCGCCGACGAGATCGCGGGCGACATCGAGCACACGCGCCACCGGCTGGATGCCGATCTGCGGCTGCTGCGCGCGAAGCTGATCGCGCCGAAGCGGATCGCGCCGATCCTGGCGCTCGGCGTCGCGGCGGCCGGGCTGTTGCTGCGTCGAGTGCTGCGCCGCCGCTAGCGGGCGTCGTTTCGGGGCGGTTATCGTTACGCCCCCATGTGGACCTTCCTGCGCCGCCGCACGCTCACGCAGTGGATCGTCGTGGCGATGATCGTCGGCGTCCTCGTCGGCGCGCTCGCTCCCGACTTCGCCGTCAAGCTGCTGCCGATTTCCAACGCCTTCATCCGCATCATCAAGTCGATCATCGTGCCGCTGATCTTCGGCACGCTGGTCGTGGGGATCGCGGGCCACGGCGACGACATGCGCCGCGTCGGACGATTGGCGCTCAAGTCGATCGTGTATTTCGAGCTGGTGACGACGCTCGCGCTGTTCCTCGGACTGCTCGCGGTAAACCTCATCAAGCCGGGCGTCGGGGCGGTCGTGGCCGCAAGCGCCGCCGGAACGCCCACCACGGAGCAGGTGACGTTCGCCAGCCTGCTCGAGCACCTCGTGCCGCAGAGTTTCTTCGAGGCGGCGGCGACCAATCAGATGCTGCAGGTCGTGTGCTGGTCCGTGCTCTTCGCGATCGGGCTCATGCAGGTTCACGGCCGCGCCAAAGAGACGATGCTCGGCTTCTGCGAGTCCGTGGCCGAAGTGATGTTCAAGTTCACCGGCATCGTGATGAAGTTCGCGCCGCTTGCCGTAGCGGCGGCGCTCGCGGTCACGGTAGGGCGGGGCGGCCTCAAGAATCTGCAGACGCTAGCGCTCGTGGTGGTGACGCTCTACGTGGCCCTCGTGGCGTTCGGGCTGCTCGTGCTGCTGCCGGTCGCCCGTTTCGCCCGCGTGCCGATCGCCGCTTTTATCGCTGCGGTGAAAGAGCCGGCGCTGATCGCGTTCTCGACGGCCTCGTCCGAGGCAGCGCTGCCGAAAGCGATGGAGCGCATGGAGGCGTTGGGTGTGCCGCGCCCCATCGTCGCGTTCGTCATGCCGACGGGGTACTCGTTCAACCTCGACGGCAGCACGCTGTACTTGTCGGTGGCCGCGATCTTCGTGGCGCAGGCGGGCGGCGTATCGCTCAGCCTGGGACAGCAGCTGCTCATGATGCTGACGCTCATGCTGACGAGCAAAGGCGTCGCCGGCGTGCCGCGCGCGTCGCTCGTGATTCTCATGGGCACCGTCGCGTCGTTCAATCTCCCGGTCGAGGCCGCGGTCGCGCTGGTCGGCGTGGACGTGCTCATGGACATGGCGCGCACGACCGTGAATCTCATCGGCAACTGCCTGGCCACGGTCGTGATGGCGCGCTGGGAAGGTGAGTTCGACGAGCGTCGTGCTCTCCAGCCCGAAGAGGTCCGCGCCGCCTAGCGGAGTATTAATCCTCGGCCGCCGCGGAGCTTCCGGGGTAAGCAGGAGATGGCCACGTCGAATCCGCGCACCGTTTTTCATGTCGCCGCCCGCGACGGCAAATGGCACGTCACGCGCGAGCGACGTCCCGAAGGGGAATTCGATTCGTTCGAGACGCAGGCCGAGGCCGTCGAGCGCGCCCGCCGCGAGGCGCAGAATCAGGCACCGAGCGACGTGAAGGTCCACGCGCCGGACGGCTCGATCGAAGACGAGTTTACCTTCGACGGCTAAAACAGAACGCGCCACTCCAATTTTGCCGAGCGCGGGCTGCCGAGGAAACGCGGCGGCGCGAGGCCAAAGACCCGCCACTGGCCTTCGATCAGCTTCGCGCTCGTGAGTCCCACCGCGGCGCCGGCCAATACGTCCGAGAGCCAGTGGCGCTGGTCGTTCAGCCGCGACCATGCCGTGCCCGTTGCGCCGGCGTAGAGCAGCGCGCTGACCGCGCGATTATGGATTTCCGCGCCGAGTGAGGTGGCGAGGGCAAACGCCATCGTGGCATGCCCTGAAGGGAATGCGTCTTTTCCCGAAAATGGCCTGAACAAATACTGATCGTGCGTCTCGAAGGGACGCACGCGGCCGGTGACCTCCTTGGTGCCGCCCGTCAGCACGCCGGCGAGCAGGACCGACGCGAGCACGCGACCGCCGGCGCGCTCGAGGCCCGGCCGGCCGCTGATCAACCCTGCCGCGAGCATCGCCCCCGGAACGCCGAAGACCACCTCCGGTTGGCCCCCGTTCCGGAATGCGCGGGCCCAGCGATCGCTCGTCGGCGAGCGGCGGTCCTGCACCCAGGCGTCCATGCCGCGATCGAACACGCTGGCCGCGCCAACGCCGCCCGCCACGAGGGCGACATGCCACCAGCGAATCGTGTGCGCGCGGGACTGCGCGGACAGCGCCGGCATGTGTGCCAGCTGGAGGGCGAGCAGCAACGCGGAACATTTCATGGATCGCAGAATACGCGGTTTCGCCCGAACGGGCTAACCCCAGTCAACTCTCCGGGCGATCCATTCCCGTGGGTCACGCGAATACACTACGCCAGAAACCCGAACCCCCGAGGAGTGAACCATGCTGTCACTACTGCTTATCGCGGCGCTGGCGGTGCAGACACCGTCGAACGCCACGAAGCCTGACACGAGCGCGCAGCACCGTCGGAAACCGACGACGTCGCGCAGCTCGGAGGCGACTCCGCGTGACACGAGCCGCACGGCGGCGGTCGGTCGCGCGGCGTTCCACGATCGAATGCGGGAGCTGTGGTCGGATCACATCGCATACACGCGCGATTTCATCGTCAGCGCGTCCGCGAGCCTCCCCGACACGGCGGAAGTCCTGCAGCGCCTGCTGCGCAACCAGGACGAGCTCGGCGATGCGATCAAGCCCTATTACGGCGACGCCGCGGGCAGCCAGCTCGCGTCGCTGCTGCGCAGCCATATCCAGCTCGCCGGCAAGACGTTGATGGCGGCGAAAGGCAACAACACCGCCATGCAGTCCGGCATGAGCATGCGCGACAGCTCGAGCACATATCTCTCGAGCCGCATGGGCAACGACAGCTCGACCAGCCGCACCGACACGGCCCGAGTGAAGACGAGCTCGCAGTATCCGGCGAACCCGTCGGCAACCGGGCGCACGAACGCCGATACGGCCAAGGCCAACCGCGGCACCAGCACGGCCGGTCGGATGACCGACACGACGAAGGCCAAGCTGCCCACTGCGAACACCGGCGTCCGGACCGATAGCACGACGCAGAGTGGATACACGAGCGGTCAGTATGCGCAGGGACAAACGCAGGTACAGCAGGGGCAGAATCAGGTCGACTCGACGAGCCTGAATCAGGCAATCGCCGAGCTCCGCGCCAATGGCGACAGTATCGCCGCCCTCTTGAGCTCGGCCAACCCGCGCGGCTTCGCGAAAGAGACGTTGCGCGGCGCGATTCAAATGCACTTGAACCTGTTGCTGCAGGAAGCCACGGCGCAGCTGAAGAAAGACTGGTCGGGCAGCATCTCGGCGTATGACGAGAGTCAGCGTCAGGCGATGCAGATGGCCGACATGCTGAGCGACGGCATCATGAAGCAGTTCCCCAGCCGCTTCAACAGCAAGGCGACCGCGGTTTCCTCGCGGTAGCCGGTCGGAAGTCCAGCGGAGCGACCTCCCGAGCTTTTGGGCTCGGGCGGTCGCTCTTCTTTTTCTCAGTTCCTTCAGCTCACGACAACGCTGCAAATCCCGCGATGACGGCGATGACAAGGCCGAGCGCGATCTTTACCGCGGCGCCCGCGGCGCGTCCCAGAACGGCACCCCAGCCGGCGCGCGTGGCAACCGCGGCGCGACGTGAAACGGTATACTCGAACAGCGCCGCCCCGACGAACGCGCCGAGAAACGCGCCGAGCACGCTGCCGACGATGGCGATGGGTACTCCAACCATGGCGCCGATCATGCCGCCGATCAGTGCGCCCCAGCCCGCGCGGCTCGATCCGCCGTAACGCCTGGCGAAGCGGAAGCCGATCCAGTTGTCGATGATCTCACCGAGGAACGCGAGCGCGAGCACGATGCCGATCATCGCCACCGTCACGGTGCGAAAGTCGGTCATCCACCCATAGGCCAGGACTCCGCCGACCATGATCCACAATCCTGGTAGCCCTAGCGGCACCAGGATGAGGCCGAGCAGCTGCGTGATGGCGAGCACGATTCCCGCAAGCCATTGCATGACGGAAGTTTAATGGCGCCGCCGACTTCTTGACGTCGCGGCATTGGCGATGCAGCTATTGCCACCATGGAGACGGAACATCGGACCCCTCAGTCCGGTGACGCGCTGATTCTCGCCGACGGTCGCCGGTTTATCATCGACGCCGCGGAGGCCGGCTTGCGCGGGTGGTGGTTCACCGCTCAGGCGCAGGACCGGAGCTGCATGGTACAGGGGAACCTGCCGCTCGAATGGGATGGTGGCGCTTCGGCGTGGCGGCCCGCCGGCGCAGCGACGTCCAGCGCGCAACCGCGCTCCATGCAGCGAAGCGCCCGGACCCGTTTCAAGCAAGCCGACTAACACAGAATTAGCTTTGAGCCACCATGCCAACTCGCAGGAAGCGGGACGGCGGGCGGGGACCGAAACGTCCCAGTCGCCCGGCCGAGTCGTCATCCCGTCCTCCGACCGAACCGATCGAGGATACGGCGCCGGAGCTCGCCCCGGCCCTGCCATTCCCCGTCGTGTGCATCGGTGCCTCGGCCGGGGGCCTTGAGGCGTTCACGCAACTGCTCGAGGCGCTGCCGACCGATACGGGCATGGCGTTCGTGCTCGTCTCCCACCTCTCGCCGTCGCACGCGAGTCACCTCGCGGAGATCCTGGCGCGCGCGACTCGCATGACGGTCGAAGAGGTCAAGGACGAGCCGCAGGTCGAACCCAATCGCGTCTACGTGATTCCCCCGGACCGGAGCATGATCATCACCGGCGGGCGGCTGAAGCTGCTCCCACGCCGCGAAGTGCGCGGCCAGTATCACCCCATCGACCAGTTCCTCGAATCGCTCGCGCAGGACCAGCGACACAAGTCGATCGCCGTGATCCTGTCGGGGACCGGCAGCGACGGCACGCTGGGCTTGGACGAGATCAAGGCGGCGGGCGGCATCACGTTCGCGCAGGATCACACCGCGGCGTACGAAGGGATGCCGCGCAGCGCCGTGCTCTCGGGTGCGGTGGACTTCGAGCAGCCGCCGGCGGAAATCGCGCGCCAGCTCGTCGAGATCGCGCGCCACGCGTACGTCGTCGCGCCCGGGGCGCAGCCGCCGCCGGCTGACATCCCGCACTTCACGAACATCCTGAACCTGCTGCACCAGGCGATGGGAGTCGACTTCCGGCATTACAAGGCCACGACGCTCACGCGCCGGATCATGCGACGCATGGCGCTGCAGCGCATCGACCGCCTCGCTGACTACGCGGACTACTTGCGCGACAACCCGGCCGAGATCGACGCCCTGTTCCACGACGTCCTCATCAGCGTGACGTCGTTCTTCCGCGACAGCGAGACGTTCGACCTGCTCAGGTCGCACGTCTTTCCGCGCATCACCGCCGATCACCGGGCGGGTGATCCGATCCGCATGTGGGTGGTGGGCTGCTCGACCGGCGAGGAGGCATACTCGCTGGCGATCGTCTTCTCCGAATACATGGAGCGGGAGGGTCGCGTCTGGCCGGTGCAGATCTTCGCCACCGATTTGAACGGCGTCGCGGTCGAGCGCGCCCGCGCCGGCCTGTATCCCAAGAGCATTTCGGAGCGCGTCTCCGCCGAGCGCCTGCGCCGCTATTTCTACGAGGTGGACGGGAAGTACCGCGTGGCGAAGGCGATCCGCGACATGTGCATCTTCGCCAAGCACAACATCGCCGCCGATCCGCCGTTCTCGCGCATGGATCTCATCAGTTGCCGCAATCTGCTGATCTACCTGGAGCCGGTCCTGCAGCAGCAGCTGATGCCGGTGCTCCACTACGCGCTCAAGCCCTCCGGCTTTTTGTGGCTGGGCGCGTCGGAGACGACGGGGCCGCTGCGCGAGCTATTCGAGGCGGATGACGCAAAGCACCGCTTCTATTTCAAGAAGCCGGCGTTGGCGCGCGTCCCGGCGCCCGTGATCGTGCCGCGCGTGCCCGGCGAGCGTCGCCTCGCGCCCGCACCGCCGCCCGCGCAGCAGCGCCGCGGCGAAGACTTGCAGCGCGAAGCCGATCGTGTCGTGCTGGCGCGGTTCACGCCGCCCGGCGTGCTCGTCACCGACGAGCTGGAGATCGTCCAGTTCCGCGGCGAGACCGGCGCTTATCTCGCGCCGGCGTCCGGCCGGGCGTCGCTGTCGCTGCTGAAGATGTTGCGCGAGGGCTTGCTGCTGCCGCTCCGCTCCGCCCTCACGCGCGCGCGGCGCGAGGGCGAGCCAGTGCGCAAAGACGGCGTGCGCGTGAAGACCAACGGCGGCTGGCACCAGGTGGACGTAGAGGTGATCCCGGTGCGCACCGCCGCCATGGCCCGCAATTGTTACCTCATTCTGTTCCACGAGCGCGCCGGCGCTGCTGCCGCGACCGTCCCCGAGCTGCCGCCCGCGACGGACGCCGACGCCGAGCAGCAAACCCAGCGGCTCAAGCAGGAGCTCATCGCGACGAAGGAATACCTGCAATCGGTCATCGAGCAGCAGGAGGCAGCCAACGCGGAGCTGCAGTCGGCGAACGAGGAAGTGCAGTCGGCCAACGAAGAGCTGCAGAGCATCAACGAGGAAATCGAAACCTCCAAAGAGGAGATCCAGTCCAGCAACGAGGAGCTCGCGACGGTCAACGAGGAGCTCCAGATGCGAAACGCCGAGCTCGGCCAGAGCAACAACGACTTGATGAACCTCCTCGCCAGCGTGCAGATGGCGATCGTGATGCTCGGTCCCGATCTGCGGATCCGGCGCTTCACACCGATGGCCGAAAAGATGCTGAACCTGATCGCGACCGATGTGGGCCGCCCGATCACCGACATCCGGCTGAACGTCGACGTACCCGACCTGGACCGACTGCTCCTCGACGTCGTCGAATCGATGCAACCCTACCAGCGCGACGTCACCGACGCGCGGGGATGTTGGTTCTCGCTGCGCATCCGCCCCTATCGCACGCTCGACAACCGCATCGACGGGGCCGTGGTCGTGCTCGTCGACATCGATTCGATCAAGACGACCGCAGAATCGCTGCGCGTCGGCGCCGAGCGGCTGCGCATCATGTACGACCGCGCGCCGGTGGGCATCTTCGAAACCGATCTCGATGGCCGCTTCGAGCGGGTCAACGACGCGTTTTGCGAGCTGACCGGCCGGCCCCGGGATACCCTGCTCGCGCTGCGCTCGCAGGAGATCACGCATCCCGACGACGTCGCCGCTGACAACGAGGCGTTCGAGCGGATCCGCTCGGGAAGCGTGCCGGCCGTCCGGCGCGAGAAGCGATACGTGCGCGAGGACGGCGAGGCCGTCTGGGTCGAAATCCATCGCTTTGCCGTCAGCGACGCGCAAGGAAAGCCGTCGTTTACCGTCGGCATCGTCGAAGACATCACGGAACGCAAGGAGACGGAGAACGCGCTCCGCCGCCGCGAGGCACGGTTCCGCTCGCTCATGAACAGCGCGCCGGTGCTGATTTGGGTGAGCGCCATCGAGGGAATGGAATACGTCAACCAGGCCTATCTCGAGTTCCTTGGCGTCGAGTCGCACGAGGTGCTGGGCAACGCCTGGAACTACTTCGTGCATCCCGACGACCGCGATGCCTACGCCGCCGCGTATCAGCACGCGGTGAGCGGCCTGCAGCCGTTCGAGCACCAGTTCCGGTTCCGTCGCGCGGACGGGGAATACCGCTGGATGATGACCGTCGCGCTGCCACAGTTCGGCACGGCTGGACGGTTCGCCGGCTATACCGGCGCGAGCTTCGACATCACCACCTTCAAGCAGGCGGAGTCCAGCCTGCGCACCGCCGACCAGCGCAAGGACGAGTTCATCGCGATGCTGGCGCACGAGCTGCGCAACCCGCTGGCGCCGATTACGAACGTCGTGCAGATGCTGCGGGGGGGTGCGCTGGACGAGCAAACGCGCGCCTGGGGGCACGACGTGCTCGATCGCCAGCTCCGCAACGTGTCGCGCATGGTCAACGACCTGCTGGACGTCTCGCGCGTCAGTCACGGGAAAATCCAGCTGCACCGCCAACGGGTCGATCTCAACGATCTCGTCACCCGATCGATCGACGCGCTGCGGCCGACGATCGACGCCGGCGAGAAACACATCCTCGTCGAGCTTCCCGCCGATCCCGTCACCCTGTACGCCGATCCCGTCCGCCTGGAGCAGGTCATCGGGAACCTGGTGCACAACGCCGTGAAGTTCACGACGCACGGCGGCCACATCTGGGTGCGGGGAACCGTCGACGGGGGCGAGCGCGCCACCATCAGCGTTCGCGACGACGGCGACGGCATTCGGGCCGAGACGCTCGCGCACGTGTTCGACCTCTTCGTCCAGGGCTCCACGTCGCTCGATCGCGCGCAGGGCGGCCTCGGCATCGGTCTGACGCTGGTGAAAGGTCTCGTCGAGCTCCACGGTGGTGCGGTAGAAGCAAAGAGCGATGGTCCGGGCTCGGGCAGCGAGTTCATCGTGCACCTGCCGATCGAGGCGGCACCGGAGGAGCCGGCTCGGCACGAGGCAGCCGCGGGAGCGATCGCGGCGCCCAAACGGATGCTCGTCGTGGACGACAATGTCGATGCGGCGGCCACGCTGGCGGCGCTGTTGCGCCAGCAGCAGCACACGGTCACCGTCGCGCACTCGGGCCCCGTGGCCCTCGATCTCGTGCAAGACTTTCGGCCCGACGTCGCCCTCATCGACCTCGGCATGCCCGGCATGAACGGGTTCGAGCTGGCCGAGCGCCTCAGGAGCTCCGGCCGCACGGACCTGCTGGTCGTCGCCGTGAGCGGCTACAGCGGAGAAGACACCCGGCGTCGTGCGCGCGAGAGCGGGTTCGACGAATACGTGGTCAAACCCCTGGACCTCGAGATGCTGAACGCGCTGCTGGTCCGGCAATCGCGTTGATCTCCCTCCTGCTCCTTCTGCAGGTCGCGGTCCCTCAACCCCGCGGCTACGTCAACGATTTCGCGGGTGTCCTCGATTCCGCGGCCGTCCGGCAGCTGGACGCCGTCATCCGCGAGGTGCGCGACAAGACGGGCGGCGAGATCGCGGTCGTCACGCTCACCGACATCGGCGACCGGTCCGCGGCCGATGTCGCGCTCCAAATCGGACGGCAATGGGGCGTCGGCGACTCCGGCGCCGCCGGCGATCCCCGCAAGAATCTTGGCGTCGTGCTGCTGCTGGTGCCGCTTATGGATCACCGGTCCGGCACGGGACAGATCTTCATCGCCACGGGACGCGGCGCGGAGGGATTTCTCACCGACGCGCGCGTCGGCCGGATTCGCGACGCCATGACGCCGTCTTTCGCGCGAGAGGACTACGCGGCGGGACTGGCGGTCGGCGTGGACCTGATCGCGCAAGCATTCGCGCAGGAATTCGGTGTGACGCTGTCGGCGCCGGAGCTGGTGCGGCCGCCGCCCGAGCAAGGCCCGACACCGCACATTCCCGTCGGATTCATCATCGCGATCGTGCTGCTGATCGTGCTCAGTCGCGGCCGCATCTTTCTGCTGCCGTTCCTGTTCGGTGGCATGGGCCGCGGCTGGGGCGGAGGCAGCGGCTGGAGCGGACGCGGCGGCGGCGGGTTCGGGGGATTTGGAGGGTTCGGCGGTGGTGGCGGCTTCTCGGGCGGTGGAGCGGGGGGGAGATTCTAACCTATGGCGCGCATGACGCTGGACGACTTCGCCTCGCAGCTCAGGGCTGCACTCGGTGACGACCTCGTGTCGCTCTTGCTGTATGGATCGGCGGCACGAGATCCGGCAGCCGGGACCCGGGAGCCGGATGCGGCGAACACCCTGCTCATCGTGCGCAGCGTGGCGCGGTTGTTCGATCGCATAGCGGAGCCCGCGCAAGCGTGGACCAAGGCGGGACATCCGGCCCCCCTCGTCATGACCGAGCAGGAATGGCGGGACTCGGTCGACGCGTTTCCGATCGAGTACGAGGACATCCGCGCCACGCACCGCGTGCTCGCGGGCAAGGATCCGTGGCCGGGGATTCGCGTCCGGCCGGAGGACGCGCGCCGCCAGCTCGAGCATGAATTGATGGGCAAGCTCATGCACCTCCGTCAGGCCTATGCGGCCGCATGGGGGAAGCCCAAGCGGCTGGCCGAGATCGTGCGGACGACGCGCGCCGGTTTCTTGACCATGCTTCGCGCCGTACTGCGCCTGGCGGACCGGCCGGTCCCTGCGGACGAGGCTCTGGTGCGTGACGCCGCTGTCCTGATAGGATTCGCGGAGACGGGACTGGCCGAGCCCGCCGCGTATCTCGACGCCGTGTCGCGCACGGCGGACTACGTGAACCGTATGGAAAGGACGACTTCGTGAAAGCTCGTGCGTTGATCCCCTGGGTCCCGTTGACGATCGCCCTCGTGTCCGGCTGCGGGTACAACTCGATCCAGACGATGGATGAGCGCGTGAACGCCGCCGAGTCCCAGATCAAGGTGCAGCTCCAGCGCCGCGCCGACCTGATTCCCAATCTCGTGGAGACGGTGAAGGGCTACGCGAAGCAGGAGCAGACGATCTTCGTGTCGGTGGCCGACGCGCGCGCCAAGCTGGCCGGCGCGGTGCAAAGTGGCGATCTGCAGCAGATGGCCAACGCCAACGCGCAGCTGACCGCGCCGCTCGGGCGTCTCATCGCGATTGCGGAGAACTATCCGCAGCTCAAGTCGAACGAGAACTTTCGCGCGCTGCAGGACCAGCTGGAGGGTACCGAGAACCGCATCGCCGTCGCCCGTCAGGACTACAACGAAAGTGTGAACACGTACAATGCGTACATTCGCCGCTTTCCGCAGGTAATCACCGCAAAAGTCCTAGGGAAAAGACCTAGGGCGTATTTCGAGGTTACCACGCCGGGCGCCGCCGAGGCCCCGAAGGTCGATTTCTCGCATTAGCCGGGTTAGATTTCATGTATGGCGCGTGTTCAAGCAACCGAGCGACCCGCGCGTCCCGCGGAGGATCAGGAAGCGGCGAAGCGGTGTCTCGTCGCGATCATCGAGGATGACGCCGAGTTTCGCACGATGCTGCGCGAGCTGCTCGAAGAGGAGCAGTATCGCGTAGTGGGGCTCGCAAACGGCGCGGAGGCGCTGGAAGCGCTCCGCGGCGACGCGCTTCCCAACGTGATTCTGCTGGACGTTTCGATGCCGGTCATGGACGGCTTCGATTTCCTGCGGTTCCGCAACGAAGATCCGCAGCTCGCCGCCGTCCCGGTCGTCCTGGTCACCAACGCCAAGCCCCACGAGCGGCCGACCATCGGCGTGAACGACGTCGTCCGCAAGCCGATCGACATCGACGAGATTTTGTTTGCGATCAAGCGCTACTGCGTCTGACCGTTCGTCTCGGCAAGCGGTAGCGTAAAGAAGAACGTCGTGCCGTCCCCGGGGCGGCTCTCCACCCAGATCCTTCCGCCCAGCGCTTCCACCACCCCTTTCGCGATCGTCAAGCCGAGCCCGCTGCCGAGCCGGGCCTTGGGCGTCGCCTGCCAGAAGCGGTCGAACACGTGCGGCAGCTGTTTCGGCGAAACGCCGACGCCGGTATCGCGCACGGTGAACAACACCTCGTCGTCGAACGGCTCGGCGCTCACCTGCACGGCGCCGCCGTCGGGGGTGAACTTGATCGCGTTGCCGATGAGGTTGCCGAGCACCTGCAGCACGCGCTCGCGATCGCACATGGCGGCGAGAGGCTCGGCGGTCACGGTTTCCTCGATGTGCAGCGTCCGGTCCTGCAGCTGCTCGCGGCAGGCGCGCACCGCATCGAGGATGATCGATCGCACCGCCTCGCGCCGCGGCTCGACGAACAGCCGGCCCGACTCGATGCTGGCGACGTCCAGCAAGTCGCCGATCACGCGGTTCATGCGCTCGGCCGCGCGACGGATGGCCTCGACGTGGCGGCGGTCGCGCCGGCCTTCGGTATCGGGCGGCAGGCTGCGGAGCAGCAGGCCAACCGCGGTGAGCACGGTGTTCAAGCCGTTGCGAAGATCGTGCGAGATGGCCGCGAGCGTGTCGTCGCGCGCGCGGCTCGCCTGGCGCGCCTGCTGGTAGAGGCGCGCGTTGTCGGCGCCGAGCGCGGTGCGTTGCGCGACGTCCTCGAGCAGCGGCAGGTCGGCCTTCGAGAAGCGGCGATCGGGACGCGTGCTGGCGAGCGTCAAGACGCCGAGCAGGCGGCCGCGGCCGATGAGCGGCAGCAGGACGAGCGAGCGCATGCCGGCGGCGCGAATCGCCGCCTGGCCGTTCGGATCGGGCGCGATGTGCGCGAGCGACGAAGGCGTGACGTCGGGAATGAGCAGCGGCTCGCCGGAGCGCAGGCCGGGCGTGGGCGCGAGGCGCCAGTCGTCGAGCGTGCTGTCGATGCGTTGCACGGAGCCGTCGTCTTCGACGACGTCGGCGAGACAGATGTCGCCGAGGCGGGGAACGAGCAAGCGCGCCACGGCAGACAGCATGGCGCGCTCGTCCAGTGCCGAGGCGAGAATCTCGGCAAGGTTCGAGAGGAAGCGTTGATCGTCTTGTGCGGCCTTGGCGACCGGCGACTTGTCGCTTCGCACTTTCACTGCGGTCTCTCCTCATTCCCCCGAATCGGCCCGCCGTAATATCGCCAGCGGGACCGAACGGCGCGCCCACTCTAGGCGCGTGGGGAAGTAATCAGGCGAGCAGCAGAATCAGCAAGACCGCCAGTAACACCAACCCAAGGGTGGAAATCGTAATGACCGTGCGGTCGGCGGCCGCCGCGCTCATCGCGGGCGATGCGTCGTGCTGCACCAGCGCCGGCTGATAGCTCCGGAACTCCGGCGCCAGCCGTGGTCCGGCGGCGGCCGGGATCGTCGCGGCCGACTGCGCCGCGGGCGCCTGGGAAGCGGACGGCGCCTGCGCCGCCAGCGGTGCCGCCGCGAGACACGCGGCGGCGGCCAGAAGATGGATGGGCCGGATCATACGGCGCGCCTGCCTTGAATGACCCGAATGAGAATGACCACGATCGCGATCACCAGCAGCAGGTGAATGAGACCGCCGAACGTGTACGACGAAATGAATCCCAACAGCCACAGAATGATGAGAATGATCGCCAGCGTCATCATAAAAGGAGTCCTCCGTTAGGGAGTCGCCGGCAGCGGCTGGCCGACGACCCATTTCACGATGCGACCAGCCTCCAGCGGCGTATTCGGCTCGACCTGATTGATCAGGGCCAGCGTCGCGGGGGAGACGGGTGATGGGCGTTGCTGCGCGAGCTCGGCGATAGTCGTCCGCCGGTCGAGCGTGATGAGACTGAGATGCTGCGGTTGCACGTTGAGCACCGACGCGTCGTTGACCGGCCCGAAGCTCGAGAGCGCCTGCTGCGCGACGCTTTGATACGAGGACCAGCTCGCCTGCGGGCTGTAGGCCAGCAAGCGATACACATTGTTGCCGTACTGCACGAAGACCGCATGGCCCTGCACGGTGCCGCTCTGCGTACTCGCCGCGAACGGCGCCTGCTCGGCGCTGAGCCCGTTGAGGTTGCCGCGCGTCACCTGGCCCGCCTGCACACCCTGCGACGACAGAAACGCCTGCGCCGCCTGGTCGACGGTGCCGCCCTGCGCGAGCGTCAGCTCGATGATCGCGTCCTGCTGCGGGCTCATCGCGGCGACCGCGCTCTTGCTGTTCTGCGTCTGCCACCCGTTCGGGAACGCCATTTTGAACTTGAGGTCGGGGTGATAGAAGACCCCGTTCTTGAAGAACCCCTCCCGCGGATTCATCCCGAACATCATGCCGTCGAGCCGGCGCTCGTACGAATCGCGATTGATCGTCGTCCCGGTGAAATCCTTGTTCGTCTGCGCGAGGACGGTGTTGATGTGCTCGATGCGGTTGCCGGGGTCTGGGTGCGTCTCGAGCCATTCCGGCAGCTTCGAGCCGCTCTGCTTCTCGAGCTTGTCGAGCATCGCCATGACGCTGTCCATCTGGCGCGCGTCGAAGTCCGCGCGGCTCGAGTAGCGCACCCCGAGGGCGTCGGCCTGACTCTCGTCGTCGCGCGAGAACTTCAGGAACAGCACGCCGAGGGCCTGGCTCGCGAGCCCCGCGTACTGCGCGACCTTCGAGCTGGCGATGCTGCCGATCGCGAGACCGATGTTGGCGAGCTGCTCGCGCGACATCTCGTGCGCGGTGTGGCGCGCCGTGACGTGGCCGATCTCGTGGCCCATGACCGTCGCGAGCTGTGCTTCATTCGTGACGTGAGTGAGAATGCCGCGGGTGACGTACACGAAGCCGCCCGGGATCGCGAACGCGTTGACCGCCGGGTCGTCGACGACGCGGAACGTCCAGGGCAGGTTCGGCCGTTCCGAGGTGGCCGCGAGCTTCTTGCCGAGATCTTGCACGTACGACTGCAGCGCCTGATCCGGGTAGAGGCCGATGGATTGAATGACCTGGCTGTCGGCCTGCTGGCCCATCTGGATTTCCTGCGACTCGCTGACGAGCATCAGCTCGTTCTGGCCGGTCGCGGGATTGCGGGCGCACGCGGCCGCCAGGACTGCGGTCACGACGAACGCGGCGCCGTAATGCCGGAGCCGCATCATGACGCCTCCTCGTTTCTTTTCCGCTTCTCGTTCTTCGCCTGCAGCTCCCCCGACTTCTCTTCGATCTTACCGGCCACTTCCTGGGCTTTGCCGCGTAGCTGGCGGATTTTCCCGCGCAGGCGCGTCTTCGTGCTCGGTTTCATGGTGCGCTCGGTGTTGGTGTTGGAATCACCTGAAATTTCCAATCCCTCGAGGACGGAAGGCATCCCTCCGCGGGTGGCCGGGCGGGTTGGAAAAGGAGCTAATGCTTGGGAGCGAGCGCCGCTTCGGCGCGGATCTCGATCGGATCCGTCACGCGGTAGTGCGCCTCGAGTTCCGCGAGCGCCGACTCCAGCCGGTGATTGACGGGGCGATGCTGGTTCGGGCTGTCGGCCACGACGAGGATCTGGGTGCTGCGCTGCTCGAGAATGAGCTGTGCCGCCCACGCGCGCGCCTGCTCGAAAGCAGACGCGTTCTCGGAATCGAGAAGCTCCCGGAGTTGCCCTAACCCGGCGGTCGGCGGGGGCGGCACGACGCGATATGCGTACGCCCACAGTTGTCGCACATCGTCATGCTCGCGCGGCGTACCGCGTGCGACAATCGCACGTCGGGTCTAGCTCTAGCGGACGAACTTCCTACGGTCGCCCTTCGGGGGCGTCTTCTTGTGCGCGTGCGCCGCGATCTGGAGCCGGCTGTGCAGCGCGAGCTTCTCGAGGATGTTGTGCACGTGACTCTTCACCGTGTACGTCGCGATGTTGAGGCGCTGCGCGATCTCTTTGTTCGACAGCCCTTCCGCGATCAGGTCGGTGATCTGCTGCTCGCGCTTCGTCATGCGCACCGACGCCATCATCGGGGTGTTGCGCAGGACGGAGGCTTGCTTGGCGATGTGCGAGAGCAGGGTGCCGGTGAGCGCGGAGGGGACGACGTCGCCGCCATTGGCGACCTGGCGGATCGTGTTCGTGAGGTCCTCGAGCGCCGCATCTTTCGCGATGAAGCCGTTCGCCCCGCGCTTGATGAAGTCGATCACGTCTTCTTCTTCGGGCTGGACGTCCATCATGATGATGCGGGCGTGCGGGGCGGCTTCCTTGATGTTCTCGACGAGTCGCTGGCTGCGGTTGCGGCCGAGCGCGGCGTCGACCAGCACGACGTTCGGCTTGTGTTCCTGCAGCCGCTGGAGGGCCGCCGAGGCTCCTTCGGCGGAGGCGACGACCTTGAATTCCGTTTGCGAGTCGAGCAGCGCGGCGAGCCCGTCGCGCAGCAAACGGTTGTCTTCGATCACCAGGATCTGGATGCGCTTTGTGCTCATGGTACTGACGGCCCTCGTTTTCGGGGCGAGAGTACGCTGTGGGCCAACGATCTGCCAAATCGGGAGGTATTAGTCTAGTTGAGCGAGGAAGGTTCCGTCTAGATCCTTGGGATGAGACGCCGCGGGTGGCGTCTAACCCTCCCAAACGAACACGGCGCCCCCTCGTCGGGCGGCGCCGTGCCGCTTCAGGTGCCGTGGTGGCTTAGAGCTTCACGACGTTCTGCGCCGCGGGGCCTTTCTGGGCCTGCACGACTTCGAACTCCACGCGCTGGCCTTCGGTCAGCGACTTGAACCCTTCTCCCTGAATCGCGGTGTGATGCACGAAGCAGTCCTTGCCGCCGTTCTCGGGCGTAATGAACCCGAAGCCCTTGGCATCGTTGAACCACTTCACGGTACCGGTGATGCGTGCCATCTGTGCGTTGCTCCTGGCTTGTACGGTTCCGGCGGCGGGCGGCTTCGCTTGCGCCGCCGTTGAACGGCGGGACTCTCACAACAGCTGCGTGAGAGCGTTCCCAGAAACACGACGAGGACCGCAGGCGGAAGCCCAGGTCCTCGAACAGTCACTGGTACAGCACACGGCACCATGCCATGGCCCCTTCGCTCGCCCGAAGGTTCATCACAGCGCAGAGTTAAGTCAATGGTCCTCGCCGAATCCACGGGCGATTTGCGCGGCGCTGCCGTTCGTGGAACGCGGTTGTCCGATTGACGCGCGCGGTGCAAGTTAGTCGCCCTATGCGCCCCCTTCTTCTTATAACCGTGCTGCTCGGCGCGGCCTGTAAGCCGCACCATCCCGGCGCGGCCCCGCCGGTGCGCGTGGTGCGCGATTCCACGCGCCTGCGCTCGCCCGCGCCCGCGCGCGACACCGCGCTGGAGAACCGCGCGGCTCGGCTGGAGCTGAAGGTGCTGGAGCAGGAGGCGCAGGTGAACGAGCTGCAGAGCCGGCTGGACGACGCGCGGCGCGAAGTCGTGCGCGCGATGGCGAAGCTGCAGTCGCTCGCCACGCGTGCCGAAGCGGCGTCGGGCATGGCGGAAGCCGAGATCGCGCTGCAGGCGCTGCGGTCGGGCAACGCCGGCAGCCCCGCGTCGCCCGAGCTCGCGCAGGGCACGCAGCTCTTGCAGCTCGCGACCAACGAATTCGATCAGCAGAACTATGGCGGCGCGCTCTACCTCGCGACCGAGGCGAAAAACGCGGCCGCCGCAGGGCAGGGCCGCGTGACGAGCGACGATCGTGAGCAGCGGCGCTCGGGCGAAGTGCCGTTCGCGCTGCCGCTGCGCCTGCAGACGACGG
This sequence comes from Gemmatimonadales bacterium, assembly GCA_036522875.1. GTDB lineage: Bacteria > Gemmatimonadota > Gemmatimonadetes > Gemmatimonadales > GWC2-71-9 > 20CM-2-65-7. Next base: position 34,541 of record DATDEZ010000020.1, read on the forward strand.
GGCGCGCGAACGTGCGGGACGGGCCGGGTGCCAACTACAAAGTGCTGTTTACGCTCGAGGCCGGGGCGGCGATCGTCGGTTACTCGTACGTCGATCAGTGGGTGCGCGTGAAAGACGACAGCGATCGGCCCGGCTGGATCCACCAGACGCTGATCGGCCGGCGCGACAAGTAGCGATTAGCGCGCGGGGACGGAGGGACGTCCCGCCGCGACGACGCGATCGCCGCCGGCGCGTTTGGCCTGATACAGCGCGGAGTCCGCTTCGGCGATCAGCTGGTCCGGCGCGTCGCCGTGCGTCGGAAATGCCGAGACACCCATGCTCAAGGTGATTGCCCCCGCGGGCAGGCGTTCCGACGCGATTTTCTTGCGAATGCGCTCGGCCACTTCCATCGCGCCGTCGATTTCCGTTTCCGGCATCATGATGAGGAACTCTTCGCCGCCGTAGCGCGCCACGAAATCCACGTCGCGGCAGGCCTCGTGTATGATGGTCGCGACGCGCTTCAGCGCGACATCGCCGGCGGGATGGCCGTACTCGTCGTTGTAGCGCTTGAACAGATCGAGGTCGCCCATCACGACGGCGAAGCGGTGCCGGAGCCGGCGCGAGCGCCGTACCTCGTTCTCGAGCGACTCCATCATCCGCAGGCGATTGAACAGTCCCGTCAGCGGGTCCGTCACCGACAGGCGCTCGAGCTCGGTGCGACTCTCGCGCAGCCGCGCGACCATGTCGTTGAAGACTTCCGTGAGATAGCCGACTTCACCGCCCGTCGTGACCGGCAGGCCGACGTCGAGGTTGCCCTTCGCGACCGTCCCGGCCGCCTGCGTGAGCCGGTTGAGGGGCCGCACGATCAACAGGCTGAGCAGGTACGCGAGCGCGCCCACGACCGCGAGTAGCAGCGCGACGACGCCGAGCGTCACGTTGCGCAGCCGGGTGACCTGGCGGAACGCTTCCAGCGCGGGGATTTCGGAGACCATGACCCAATCGAGCGCCGGCACGATGCGGATGCTGCCGACGACGCGGTCGCCGGTGAAACTGCTGAACTGCACCGCACGGCCCTCGCGCGCGAGCAGCCAGTTGGCGGCCTCGCGCGTGAACCCCTGCTGCATCAGCGCGGCCGAGTTCCCGCGCGAGCTGATGATGACGCGGCCGCTGCGCGTCATCAAGTAGACCTGGCCGGTCTCGCCCGGCGCGAATCGCGCCAGCGTATCGGCGACGGCGCGCAGGCTCACGCGCGTCGCGATGGCGCCGATGGGCGGGCCGGCGCGGCCGCCGCTGCGCATCGACTGAATGGCGACCGACACGACCATCTCGGGTTGCTCGGTGTTCTCGGACCAGTAGGGCGCGCCGGCCGCCCAATCGTTGCGCGTCAGCTCGGTGGCCCAGTCGGGGGCGAGCGGCAACTCGTGCGTTTGCGTGGCGCTCGTCGCGACGACGTGGCCGTGACGGTCGAGCACCAGCAGCTCGGTGAGGCCGGGGCTGCGGCCGCGCACCGAGTTGAGATAGTCGCTGAGCCGCTTGTAGTAGATGCCCGAATGCACGGGCTCGCCCTTCACGAGCGGAATGCGATCGAGATTGTCCGTGACCTCGTACGAGCTCGCGAACACGCGGAGATCGATGCGAAGCTCTTTGGTCCACAGGTCGATGTCGCGGACCGCCTGGGCACTCTCGCCGAGCAGCTCTTCCGACGCTTTCCCGGTGAGCGCGCGCTTGTTTTCGATGTAGGAGATCCACACGGTCGTCAGCGATGGCAGCAGCGTCGCGAGCACGGCGAACATCAGCATCTTGCTGCGGATGCTGGTGAACCACGCGAAACGTGAACGCTGCGGGGACTGCGGCTGCTCGGTCGTCAGGGCTTGGGTCCCTCCACGGGCTGCCACAAGATTCATCTTGGCGACGCTACCGCAAGATGCGGGCTGTAACAGTAAGGCACATCACGTGATCTGGCGTACCCTGCCTCACGGATTCAGACTAGGTGGTCCCTACCGGAGACTATCATGACGGAAGCTCTGAGTCGGCGCTCTTTCCTCGAATACGGTGCCGGCGCGGCGATTGGATCGGTCTTGTTGCGGCCCGCGGCTCGTCCAGCCGTCGCCGATTTCGAACTCGAAGAAGTCACGATCGCACAGCTGCAGGACGCCATGCGGACGGGCGCGCGCACGGCGCGCTCGATCTGCGCCGCGTACCTCAACCGGATCAAGGAGCTCGATCCCAAGGTCCGTGCGGTGATCGAAACGAACCCCGAGGCGTTGGCGATCGCCGATCGCCTGGACGCTGAGCGCAAAGCCGGACACGCGCGCGGTCCCCTCCACGGGATCCCCGTGCTCATCAAGGACAACATCGCGACGGGCGACCGCATGATGACGACGGCCGGATCGCTGGCGCTCGTCGGCCCGCCCGCGCCGCGCGACGCAGCGCTCGTCACGCGGCTCCGAGCGGCGGGTGCGGTGATCATCGGCAAGACCAATCTGTCCGAGTGGGCGAACATCCGGTCCAATCACTCGGTCTCCGGCTGGAGCGGCCGCGGCGGCCAGTGCCGCAACCCGTACGCGCTCGATCGCAACCCCTGCGGGTCGAGCTCCGGAACCGGCGCGGCGATCTCGGCGAATTTTGCGGCGGTGGGCGTCGGCACCGAGACGGATGGCTCGATCGTCTGTCCATCCGGCGCCAACTCGCTCGTGGGCCTGAAGCCCACGCTCGGTCTGGTCAGCCGGTCCGGCGTCATTCCGATCGCGCATAGCCAGGACACCGCGGGACCGATGTGCCGTACCGTGACCGATGCCGCGATCCTGCTCGGCGCATTGGCCGGGGCGGATCCGGCCGACGCGGCGACGGCAACCGCGCCGGCGAGTATTCCCGATTACACGAAAGCACTCGATCCCAACGGCCTGAAAGGCGCGCGCATCGGCGTCGCCCGCGGCGCCTTTGGATCACCGGAAGGTGACCGCCTGGTGAACGCGGCGCTCGACGTTCTGAAAGCGCAAGGCGCGACGCTCGTCGATCCCGTCGAGATCCCGCACATGCGCGATTACGGCGATCAGGAATTCACCGTGCTGTTATACGAGCTCAAAGCCGACCTGAACGCCTATCTCGCGGGACTCGGTTCGTCGGCTCAGGTGAAAACCCTCGCCGATGTGATCGCGTTCAATGACGCGCACAAGAGCGCGGAGATGCCGTACTTCGGTCAGGAGACGTTCCTCCAGGCGCAGGAGAAGGGCCCGCTCAGTGACGACGCCTACGTCGAGGCGCTGGCGCATTGTCGCCGGCTGTCGCGCGTGGAAGGCGTCGATGTGGCGTTCGCGAAGGACAAGCTCGACGCGCTGGTGGCGCCCACCGGTGGGCCCGCGTGGCTGATCGACTGGGTGAACGGCGACTGCTCCGGCGCGGGCGGCAACTCGAGTATCGCCGCGGTGGCCGGCTATCCGACCATCACGGTGCCCGTCGGCTACTCGTTCGGTCTGCCGGTCGGCATGTCGTTCATCGGGAAGCCGTGGACCGAGGCGGCACTCATCAAGTACGCCTACGCCTACGAGCAGGCGGCGAAGCCTCGGCGCCCGCCGCGGTTCTTGCCGAGCGTACAGTATTGAGCGGCACCGGCCCGGCCTACCGCAGCGGTGCTCCCGCCGCAATCCAGCGGCCGAGCAACGCCCGCTCGTCGTCCGTAATGCCGGTCTTGTTGGCGAGCGGCATGGTCTTCGTCTCGACCGCCCGGACACGAATGCGCTCGGCGAGACGCTCGATGCTTTCGGGCGTGTCGAACGTCACGCCACCGGGCGCGGGTCCGACCGAGCGGTCGAGCTGAAACCGCGAATGGCAGGGCTGGCAGCGCTGCGCGACGACGGCGCGGACGGTCGCGAACGACGGCACTGAGTCGGCGGCGGTCTCGGCGCGGCGCGGGGCCGCATGCGGCGTGGAGACGATGATGGCCGCCGCGAGCGCCACGGCGGCGGGACCGAGCGCCCAGAGGGGCGGCTTCGCCGGTGGCCGCGTCCCGATCATCGCGTGTCGCACCGCCGCGCCGGCGATGAACAAGAGCGACAAGACGAGCCAGTTCAGCGGCCCGCTGTAGGTCGCCGGGAAGTGATTCGAGATCATGATGAAGAGCAGGGGGAACGTCATGTAGCTGTTGTGCACGGAGCGCTGCTTGGCCTGCTCGCCGACGGTGAAGTCGGCCCCTCGACCGGCGCGCGTGGCATCGACCATCTGCTGCTGCGCGGGCAGGATCCGCCGCCAGACGTTCGCCACCATGATCGTGCCGATGAGCGCACCGACGTGCATGAATGCCGCGCGGCCGGACAGCAGGCGACTGAGGCCGAGCGTTATGGCAAAGAGTCCCGCGAGCGAGATCGCCCCTGCCACCCCGCGCGTCGTGGCCAGCGGCGAGCGCCATAAGAGATCGTAGCAGAGCCAGCCCACGACGAGCAGGCCGGAGCCCAGTCCGATCGCTGCCGCACGGCCGATGCGCGACACACCGGGATCGAGCAGGTAGGCATCGCTCAGGTAGTAGAGCAGGACCAGCAGCGAGATGCCGGTGATCCACGTGAGCAACGCCTCGTACTTGAACCAATGCAGCACCGGCGGGATTTCGCCGGGGGCGGGACGACGCTTCTCCACCTGATAGAAGCCGCCGCTGTGGACCATCCACAGATCGCCTTCGACGCCGGCGCGTGACTGTGCGGGTTGTGTCAGGGCGCGATCGAGCCAGATGAAATAGAAGGAGCTGCCGATCCACGCGATGCCGGCAATGAAGTGCGTCCACCGCAGCAGCAGATTCGCCCAGTCGCCGAGCCAGCCGGTCATGGGGCGGAATACTATCCTCGGCCGGACATCTGGCTAGTTTTTTACGCCATGATCCTGCTTCTCATGTCGCTGCTCGCCGCGCCGCTGGCCGGCGACACGGTCAGCGGACGCATTCTCGACACGGCGGGACAGCCCGTGCCCGCCGCCATTGTCGAAATCCCCGAGCTCGCTCGCGCGGTGACGAGCGGCGCGGACGGTTCATTCCACATAGCCGTGGCGCCGGGACAGTACACGCTCACGGTCCGGCACGCGGGATACGGGCCCGCGGTCCGCGAGATCACGGTCGGCGCCGCGTCGGCCGCAATCGACATCGTGCTCGCGCCGAGCGCGTTCCGGCTGGAGCCGGTGACTGTGACGGCGACGCGCGGCGCGGTGTCACCCGACGCGTCATCACTCCCCGCGTCGTCGCTCTCGGGCGAGGACTTGCGGCGCGCCCAGAGCGTCTCGCTCGCGCACGTCGTGGAAGTGCTGCCGGGCGTGCGCGCCATCACGACCGGCTCGCAGATCGGCAAGCCGGTGATTCGCGGCTTCTCGGGGGCGCGCGTGCTCGTGCTGGAGAACGGCAGCCGGCTCGAAGATTATTCCTGGAGCGACGAGGACGGACCGTCGGTGGAGACGGCATTCGCGCGGCGGATCGAGCTGATCCGCGGGCCCGCGAGCGTGCTCTACGGCTCCGATGCCGTGGGCGGCGTCGTGAACGTCATTCCCGAGCAACTCCCCGACGCGGCCGGCGGCGCGAGCTTCACCCGCAGCGGCTTCACGCTCTCGGGCGCCAGCAACAACATCGAAGTCAGCGCCGGCGCGCAGCTCGAAGGCGCGCGCGGCAACATGGGCTGGCGCGTCTCGGGAATCGGCCACGGCTCGGGCAATCTGCACACGCCGGCCGGTGAGCTCGACAATACGGGCTTCGGCGCCTTCAACGGCGAAGCGGCGGCCGGCTGGCGCTGGCCTTCCGGCAGCGCCCTCGGCATCCGCGTCGTGCATTACGGCGGCGAGTTCAAGCTGCTCGAGGCGAATCCCGCGCCCGGCGAAGCCGGTGGCCCGGAGCGCAAAGCCGGCGACGAACGCGTGCAGATCACCGGCCAGCGCCCGCTCGGCGCCTGGCGACTCGAGGCAAAGGGACAGCTCCAGCGCCACTCGCTGATCGAGGTCTCGGACGACTCGACCGGCACGGAGTCCGAAGCGTTCAACCTGCTGCTCCAGACCGGATCGCTCGATCTGCTGGCGCACCGCGGTGGCGCCACGATCGGCTTCAGCGGTGTGGGACAGACGAACGATGCAAGCGGACGCGTCCAGATCGTGCCCGATGCTCACACCGTGTCCGGCGCCGTCTTCGCGTTCGATCAGTGGATTCCCGGCGCGGGGCGCTGGACGCTGCTCGCGGGACTTCGCGCCGACGCGCGCCGGCTCAGCGCCGATCGCAACGACTCACTCGGCACCTCGGCGCAGGAACGCAACGCGAGCGCCTGGTCGGGCAACGCCGGCGTGGTGTTCGCGCCGGCCGCAGGCTTCTCGCTGAGCCTGAACGTGGGCCGCGCCTGGCGCGCGCCGACGCTGTTCGAGCTATTCGCCAACGGCCCGCACATCGGCGAGGCACGCTACGAGCAGGGTGATTCGACGCTCGAGCCGGAAGCGAGCCGGGGCGTGGACGTCGGATTGCGCTGGAGCGGGCGCCGCACGCGATTGGAAATCGCCGGCTATCACAATCGGATGTCGAATTTCATCTACGTGACGCCGACCGCGGTGTTCATCGATTCGCTGCGCGTCTACCAATACCGCCAGGCCGAGGCGGAAATGCTGGGCGGCGAAGCGTCGGTCGAGGCCGAGGTCGCGCCCGGCGTCGTGGCGCACGGACGGGTCGAAGCCGTGCGCGGCACCAATCTCACGGCGCACGAAGGACTGCCGCTGTTGCCGCCGCGCCGCGCGAGCGTCGGCGTGCGGGTTCGTGACGCGTTCAGCGTCGATGTCGAAGCGTTCGCGCGCCCCGATCATCCCAACCCGCTCGACGTGCCGACTGCGGGCTACGCGCTTCTACATCTGGGTGGTGGTGCCGACGTGCGGATGTTCGGACGCGCGATGCGGGTCGACGTCATGCTGCGGAATGCGCTCAACAAGGAATACAAGAGCTTCTTGAGTCGCTACAAGGAGTTCGCGTTCGATCCCGGGCGTAATCTGATCGTGCGCCTGAGCAGCGGCTTTATCGACTAGCGCGTTACGCCTGCGGCGGTCGTCGCCTCGTCGAGGATCGCCCAGATCTTATCGATCCAGTCGCGGTGCTCCGGTTTCATCAGGACCGAGCGCAGGCAGATGATCGATTCCCGGTCCCGTTGCATCGCCGGTACATCGACGAGGTGCAGCGGCAGCGAGACGAGCGCGAGATGCAGATGCCGCCGCGCGGCTTCGTCGAAAATCCGGCGCGAGAGCATCGATGCCTCGCTGACGCGCGCTGCCCGCGGTGCCCACACCAGAATGTCGAGCTCGGGTGCCGCGCCGGTGACGAAACGCGGGTCCGTCGCGATCCGCCGGTGGAGCTCGAGCGCGGCGGCCCTGCCGTCGGACAGTCCCTGCGCGAAGTCACCGCCACGCTCGAGCGGGAACAGCCGTTGGGTCGCCCACAACGCGACCGCAGCAGCTCCCGGCCGCGAACACTCCAGCGTGATCTCGCCGAGGTGCAAGTCGTCCGAGGTGTAGTACGTGTACGGCGAGTCGTGCCGGTACAGCCGTCCGACCGACGGGTCGCGAAAGAGCACCGAGCCGCAGCCGTACGGCTGGAGCCCATGCTTGTGCGGATCGATGACCACCGACGCCGCTTCGCGCAGGCACTCGAACGCCAGTCTGGTTTGATCTTCCAGCGTGTCGATCAGCAGGAAGTAGCCGCCGTACGCGGCGTCGGCGTGGAGCCGGAAGTCGTAACGGCGGCGCAGATCCACGATCGCGGCGAGGGGATCGACCGCGCCGGTCGCCGTCGTACCCATCGTGGCGACGACGGTGCCGACACCACCGGCGGCGAGCCGGCGCTCGAGCGCGTGCACGTCCATGCGGCCGCGGCGATCGCATTCCACCGTTTCGAACGCGAGGCCGAGCACGCTGGTGAGGCGCGAATGCGTGTAGTGCGCCTGTGTCGAGGCGAGCACGGTCTTGCCGGGATGCAGCTGCCCTGCGACCCAGAGGGCCTCGAGGTTCGCCATCGTGCCGCCGCTGCTCAGATGGCCGAGGTGCGTGTCCCACCCGATCATCCTCGCCAGCTCGGCCACGGCTTCCTTCTCCATGGCGGAGCTCGCGCGCCCGCCGTCGCGCGCATGGTTGTTCGGATTGATCCTGAGCGCCATCTCGTACGCGCGGCGGGCGACGTCGTGCGGGGGCTTGAGCATCTGGCCCGCGTAGAGCGGATCGCCGTAGGGGAAATTGTCTTCGAGGCGTTCCGCGACTTCCCGCAAGACCGCGCTGATGCTTCTAGTGCCCTTCAAAGGCCCTCAAGTACATGCGGTCCCACGCCGCCGGAATGCTCTCGCGCGGCGAGTACGGGCCGGGCGCGTACACCCGCGAGCGAATGCCGAGCTGGCTCTGCTCGCAGATGTGCCAATCCTGGCGGTTGGTGCGATCCCAGAATTCTTCCGCATCGGCGATGTTGTACCCCGCAGCGCGCGGCGCGTCCGGATGCACCATCCATTCGCAGACCACGCGCGACTGATCCGCGGCGATCGGCCAGACCGTGTAGAACACGGCATAATCCGGATGCAGACTCAACATCATGGCCGGAAACAGCGCGTAGTAGAACGCCCGGTGCTGGTCGTCGCCCGAGAGCGTGCCCAGCGGCAAGGCGCACGCGCGGCCCGTCATGGTCGCGCTCACATTCGGCGCCTTGATTTCCATGTAGCCGCCGAGGAATGGTCCCTCGATCAGATCGTTCGCGCCGCTCGTGTACGGCAGCTTGGTCGACAGCTCCGGATGGATCGTGGGGCAGTGGAGGCATTCGTTGTAGTTCTGGAGGATCAGCTTCCAGTTGGCGCGGACGTCGTACTCGATGCGCCGGACGGTCTGCAGTGTGGGGAGATTGTACGCTTTGAATCGCTCGCCCAGCGGCGCGAACCACTCCGCGACGGGTGCCGCGTCCGCGTCGACATTGACGAACAGAAATCCCTGCCACTCGCCGGTCGCGACGCGGTGCAGTGGGTACGCCTTCTTGTCGAAGCCCTCGACCTCATGCATGTGCGGCGCGCCGATCAACCGGCCGTCGAGCGCGTAGGTCCACGCGTGATAGGGGCACTGGATCGTTTCGGACAGCCTGCCCGATGTCGCCTCGCACAACCGCGTGCCGCGATGGCGGCAGACGTTGTAGTACGCGCGAATCTCTCCGGACTGATCGCGCAGCACGATGATGCTCTCGCCCGCGATCGACACGACGACGTAGTCCCCGGGCGCGGCGAGCGCGGCGGCACGCCCCACACAGACCCAATGGCGCGCGAAAATCCGCTCTTGCTCTTCGGCGAACACCTCGGGCGACGTGTAATAGCGGCCCGGCAGCGTCCGCGCGCCCTGGCGATAGCTGTCCACCGTCTTGAGGAACGTCACAAGATCTCCCGCGCCGCGTTCCGGCCGGCTGCCCCCGGGATTCCTCCTCCCGGATGCGTGCCGGAGCCGCAGAGGTAGAGTCCCTCGATCGGCATGCGATAGCGGCTCCAGCCGGGTACCGGACGCATGAACAGAATCTGGTCGAGAGTCAGCTCGCCATGGTAGAGGCTGGCCGGCGCCGTCTGGAGCGTGAGCCGGCCGGGCTGGACGTCGAGAAGCCGTGCGACGGTTCTGACGAGGCCGTCGCCGCCCGTGGTCACGTACTGCACGTGCACTTCGACGCGACCGTTCGTGCGCTGCAGCTCGACGTACGGCGTCGCGGAATCGCGCCCGTACTTGGCGTCGTCGTAGGCGCGCTCGAGGTAATCGAGCGAGGGCGCTACACAGAGGTTCGCCGCGCCGTCACCTGCCAACGAGCCGCGTGCGACGACCGCGCGGGCCTTGATGTTGCGCGCGGCCCGCGCGAATTCCGGATCGAGCTCCATGGCGATCGGCTCGAGCGTGTCGCGGGGCGGGGCGCTCGACACGACGAGCGGCGCCGTGATTTCCTCACCGTTGGCCAGCACGACGCCCGTGGCGTGACCGTTCTTCGCGAGGACCGTTGCGCGACTTCCGCGACGAACCTCGACAACCTTGAGCCCCTCCAGAGCCTGCGTCATGTTCGAGCGCGCCGGCCGGAAGACGCCGGCCGGACTGCCGACCAGGTGATGCAGGAAGTTGAACGCGGTGCCGCCCGAGCGCGGCCCCTGTTTCAGGTGCCAGATGCCGAGCGCGCCGAGCGCACCCTTCAGCGCGGCGTGCTCGAACCAGTCGTCGAGCAGCTCGGCGATCGACATCGGCAGCACTCGCGCGAGATCGATGACCGCCTGTTTGCCGCGGCGCCGCACATACAGGCCGAGTCGAGCGATGCGCAGGAGCTCGCCGGGACTGTTCGACTCGATGTCGGGCGGTGGGGCGAGGTAGAGTCGCTCGAGCACGCTTGCGAGCGTGTGCATGCGCGCGCAGAACTCCGGCCACCGCTCGGCATCTCGTGGGCTGACACGCCGAATCGCTTCCTGAGTCTTGGCGATGTCGCGCGAGAGCTCGAGCGCGCCGCCGCCGCCCAGCGGAATCGTGAGCCAGGGATCGGGCCGCTCGATGCGCAGCGCGTCGCCAAGCTGGAGCTCGCGAATGACCTGCGGCGGGACCCAGCCGATATCGGCCGAGGGATCGGGAGTCTGGTGTTGCTCGACGACGAGCACGCGTTTGCCGGCGCGGGCGAGATACTGCGCCGCCACGAGACCGTTCGCGCCCGCGCCGATCACGATCGCGTCGTACCGGGTCGCGGGCATCAGCGGTCTTTCAGGATCCGCATCGCGGCGAGCCGTCCGGACGCGCCCATGATCCCGCCGCCCGGATGCGTGCCGGAGCCGGCCTGGTAATAGCCCGAGACCGGCGTCGCGAACTTCGCCCAGCCGGGCGCGGGGCGCAGAAAGAACAGCTGATGCAGCGCGAGCTCGCCCGCGAAGATGTTGCCCTCGGAGAGGCCGGTGATCCGCTCGATGTCCGCCGGCGTCAGGACCTGACGGTGCAGAATCTTCGACTTGAAACCGGGCGCGAAGCCTTCGAGCGTGTCGACGACCGCGTCGCCGAACGCTTCGCGCTTCGCATCGGTCCAGCCGCCGTTCAGGTTGTACGGCGCGTACTGCACGAAGACCGACATCACGTGCTTCCCCGGCGGCGCCATGCCCGGATCGATCATCGATGGGAAGACGATGTCCATGTACGGCCGGCGCGAAAACTCGCCGTACTTCGCGTCGTCGTACGCGCGCTCGACGTAGTCGAGGCTGGGGCTGATCGACACCGCGCCGCGATGCAGTCGCCCGCCCGCGCCGTCGGGCATGCACGTGAACACGGGAAGGGAATCGAGCGCGAGGTTCACCTTGCCGGAGGAGCCGCGGAACTTGAAGCGTCGGATGTCGGAGACCAGCTCGTCGGGCAGGTCCTTGCTCTCGAGCAGCTGGAGGAACGTACGCCGCGGGTCGAGACTCGACACGACGATGCCGGCCGCCAGCTCGTCGCCGTTCTCGAGGACGACCCCCGTCGTCCGGCCGTTCTTCACGATCACCTTCGACACGCCGGCGCCGCAGCGGATCTCGGCGCCGAAGCCGCGCGCCGCCGATGCGATCGCCTCACTCACCGCGCCCGTGCCGCCCTTCGCAAACCCCCAGGCCCGAAAGACGCCGTCGAGCTCCCCCATATAATGATGAAGGAGGACGTACGCGGTCCCCGGTGAGCGCGGCCCCAAGAACGTGCCGATGATTCCACTCGCCGACTTCGTGGCCTTCAGGACGTCGGTCTCGAACCACTCATCGAGAAAGTCCGCCGAGCTCATCGTCATCAGCTTGACGAGCGCGTGGAGCCGCTCGGCGCCGAGGCCGCGGAAATGCTTGCCGAGCTTCAAGAGGCTGCGGAGATCGCCCGGCGCGAACGACGTGGGATCGGGCGGCACCATGCCAAGGATCGGCTGAACCGCCTGCGCCATGAAGTGCATGAGGTGACCGTACTCGTCGTACGCTTCCGCGTCGCGCGGCGAGTGCCGGTACAGCTCGCGCCGCGTCTCGTCGTGATCGGCCCACGCGGCGAGGTAGTCGCCGTTTTCCATCGGCGTGACAGTGCTCTCGAGCGGCAGGATGTGCAGCCCGTGCCGCGGCAGTTCGAGGTCGCGGATGATCTCGGGCCGGAGCAGGCTCACGACGTAGGAGAACATCGAGAACTTGAAGCCCGGGAAGATTTCTTCCGTGACGGCGGCGCCGCCGACGCGCTCGCGCCGCTCGAGGACCAGCACCGACTTGCCGGCGCGCGCGAGATAAGCCGCGGTCACGAGGCCGTTGTGGCCGCCGCCGATCACGATCACGTCGTAGCGTCGCGACATCAGGCGCGCTTCCGTTCCGGGTTGAAGAACGGCAGCTGCGTGACGCGCGCCGTCGCCTGCTTGCGGCGATGCTCGACCGTGATCTCGATGCGCAGCTCTGTCCCGGGCGTCGCGCTCGCGGACTCGAGGTGGGCGAGAGCCATGTAGCGCTTCAGCAGCGGCGACCAGCCGCCACTGGTGGCGTAGCCCACCTGCCGGTGACCACCGCGCTGGTAGATCGGTACGCTGGTGCGCCATGCCTGCGTGGGCAGCCGCGGCGGCAGTCCGACGTCGGCGTACAGTTTCGCGAGCGAATCCCAATCGACGGTCAGGCCGGTGAATTGCCACGACGGTCCGCGCACCCGTTCGGCCGCCAGCGCTTCCTGCCCGTTGTAGCGCTCCTTGTCCGTCGCGACGGTCCAGCCGAGCCCGAGCTCGAGCGGCGAGGATTTCTGCGCTTCGATGAACGCGTGACGCGAGGAGAAGTAGTCGACTTCGATCAGCAAGAGGCCCGCCTCGATGCGCGCGACGTCGAGCGCCAGCATGCCGGCGGGCGTGATGCCGTAGGGCGCCCCGGTCTCGACGATCGCATCCCACAGCGGCACGGCCTGCGCCGCATCCACCCAGATCTCGTATCCCAGATCGCCGGTGTAGCCGGTGCGGGAGATCGTGACGGGAATGCCGCGAATCTTCGCGCTCGTCAGCCGGAAGTATTTGAGCGCGCTCAGGTCACGTTCGGCGGCGCGCTGCAAGATGTCGCGCGAGCTGGGTCCCTGGAGCGACAGCGCCGCGGTGCGCTCCGAGACATCCTCGAGCGTGACGTCGAGCCCCGACGCGTTGAGGGACAGCCAGCGGAGCGTCGGATCGGCGGCGGTCATGCGGAACGTGCGCTCGTCCAGCACCGAGATCGTGCCGTCGTCGATCTGCTTGCCGTCGTGGTCGCACCAGGGCGTGTACAGCACTTGCCCAACTTTCGCTCTCGCGACGTTGCGCGTGACGACGTGGTCGAGCAGCCGTGCGGCGTCCTTGCCCGTGATCAGATACTTGAACAGCGGCGAGACGTCGAACAACGCGGCCGAGTTGCGGATCGCGTGGTATTCGCGGTCGTGTGACAGCTCGTACGACGACGCGACGACGTACCCGGCCCAGCGCCGCCAGGCCTGCCCTTCGGACAACGGGCCCGTGCGGGCGTGAAATGGCGTGGTCTTGAGGCTCACGAGGCTGGAGGGCTTTCGGCCGGCGCGAAGACGACGAGGACCTGCAGCTCGCTCGTGATCGAATGGAAGTTGTGCTCGACGCCCGCCGGGACGAAGACGGCGGTGCCCGCGGCCACCGCTCGGTCCTCATTGCCGACGCGGATTATTCCCCGGCCACCGACGATGTAGTAGATCTCGTCTTCCCGGTGCGGCGACTGCCGATCGGGCTCACCCGGCTGCAGCACGTACAGCCCGGCCGACATGGCGTCGACGCGGCACAACTCGAAATAGTTGTGGCCGGCGGGGCGTTCGGCAAACAGCCGACGTAGCTCGAAGATCTCCATAGTTGGCGCGCGAAATCTAACTTTCCCCGATGCGTCTGCATCTGGTCGAAATCCACGACCTGGCCTGGTGCCCGCGGTCGCTCCGCGACGCGCTCACTGATTTCCTGTCATTTTTCGCGAATACCGGTGGGGCCTACGACTCCGTTGGCCCGCTGCTCCGAGCCGCCATCGAGCGCACGGGCGCGCGACGCATCATCGACCTCTGCTCCGGTGCCGGCGGACCGTGGTCTCGGCTGGCGCCGATGGTCGGACTGCCGGTCGTCAAAACGGACCTCTACCCTCATGATCCCGGCGTACGGCGTGTGGACGCGCGCGCCGTGCCGCCGGAGCTCGACGGATTCCGCACGATCTTCACGGCCTTTCATCATTTCCGGCCCGCCGAGGCCCGGGCCATCCTGGCAGATGCCGTCGCGCGAAAGCAGGGGATTGGCGTCTTCGAGATCGCGCGCCGCGCTCCCCGCGAGATCGCCATCATCGCCTTTACCTGGCTCGGCGCCCTTGCGGCGCTTCCTTTCATGCGGCCGTGGCGCTGGTCGCGCTTCTTCTGGACCTATTTGCCGCCCGCGCTTCCCGTTGCGGGGACGTTCGACGGGATCGTCTCGTGCCTTCGCACCTACACGCACGCCGAACTGCGCGCGCTGGTCGAAGGGCTGGACAGCTACACCTGGGATATCGGGGATTTTCGCGGGAAGTGGTCGCCGCTGCGCGGCACCTATCTGATCGGCGTTCCGAAGCCTGGGCTGGACCGGTGATGTACCACCGGTTCTCTTACAGCCACCCTCTCTCTCCGCCGTCCGGAGGTCCTATGCGTTCCGTCGTCCTGGCCGCGTTGCTGGCGTTTCCCAGCGTGGCCGCGAGTCAAGAAACCGCTTCCGACACGCTCCTCACCGTCAACCATTATCTCGATTGGGAACAGGTCGCGGACCCCCAGCTCTCGCCGGACGGGTCGCAGATCATCTACACACGCCGCTGGGTGAACCGGATCGAAGACCGCTGGGACGCCGGTCTGTGGATCGTCAACGCCGACGGCACGCGGAACCGCTTCCTCGTCAAAGGGTCGAACGCGCGCTGGTCGCCGGACGGCAGCCGCATCGCCTATTTCGCCGACGGCGAGCCCAAGGGCACCCAGGTATTCGTGCGCTGGATGGATGCGGAAGGCGCGACGTCGCAGGTCACGCACGTCGGTGAAACGCCGAACAGTCTCAGCTGGTCGCCCGACGGGCGCTCGCTCGCCTTTACGATGCTCGTGAAGAGCGAGACGCCATGGCGCATCAGCATGCCGATGGCGCCCGAGGGCGCAAAGTGGACGCCCGCGCCGCGCGTCATCGACCGGCTGCACTATCGGCGCGATCGCGTCGGCTTCGTCGAGCAGGGAACGAACCAGATCTTCGTCGTTCCCGCCGATGGCGGAACGCCGCGCCAGGTCACGACCGGCGAGTACGGCACGAGCGAGCTGTCCGGCGGCCCCAACTACGACTGGACGCCCGACGGCCGCACGATCGTCTTCGACGGGCTGCGCGAATCGGACTTCGATTATCGCTATCGCGAATCCTATCTCTACGCCGTCGATCTCCAGAGCGGCGCGGTCAAGCCACTGGTCACGAAAAAGGGCGGCTGGACGAACCCGGTCGTGTCTCCGGATGGCCGGACGGTCGTCTTCACCGGCCACGAATTCGGGCGTGAGTCCTACCACGCCGACGAAGTGTGGGCGGTCGGCATCGACGGCAGCGGCATGAAGGCGCTGACGAGCTTCGATCGCGATCCGGGCAACGTGCGCTGGAGTCCGGACGGCAGCGGCGTCTACTTCGCGCTCGCCGAGCAGGGGACGAGCAACGTGTACTTCGCGGGCGTGCGAGCGGCGGGCGCGCACAAAGTGACCGACGGCGTGCAGATGCTCTCGCTGACGTCGATCGCGCGCAATCTGAGCGCCGCCGGCATTCGGGCGACGGGCGACAAGCCGGCCGACGTCGTGCGGTTCGACCTGCGCAAGCCGCAGCCGCTCACCCAGCTGACCAACGTCAACGCCGACGTGCTGCAGGGCATTCACGTCGGCAAGACCGAAGAGGTGTGGTACACGTCCACGAGCGGCACGCGCGTCCAGGGTTGGATCATCAAACCGCCGGGCTTCGACGCCGCGAAGAAGTATCCGCTGATCCTTGAGATCCACGGCGGGCCGCACGCGATGTTCAACGGCGCGTTCAGTTTCTATCTCGAGAATTTCGCGGCGAACGGCTACGTCGTGTTGATCACCAATCCCCGCGGCAGCACGGGCTACGGCAGCGCGTTCGGGAACGCGATCGCGCGCGCCTATCCCAGCGTCGATTACGACGATCTCATGGCGGGTGTCGATACCGTCGTCGGGCGCGGGTACATCGATACGCAGCGCATGTACGTGACGGGCTGCTCGGGCGGCGGTGTGTTGTCGAGCTGGGTGATCGGCCATACGACGCGGTTCGCCGCGGCGGCGGTGCGCTGCCCCGTGATCGACTGGATGAGCTTTGCCGGAGAGACCGACGTGCCGCTCTTCACCTACAACTTCTTCGACGCGCCGTACTGGGAGAAGCCGGACCAGTGGTTCAAGCAGTCGTCACTGGCCTACGTCGGCAACGTGAAGACGCCGACGCTGCTCATGACCGGCGAGCTCGACCTGCGCACGCCCATCCCGCAGACCGAGGAGTACTACTCGGCGCTCAAGATGCAGAAGGTGCCGGTCGTGATGCTCCGCTTCAGCGGCGAGTATCATGGTACGAGCTCGAAGCCGTCGAACTTCCTGCGGACGCAGCTCTACATGATGAGCTGGTTCCAGAAGTACCACCTCGCCGGTGAGGGCGGCGCGGCCACGACCAGCGAGGCGCGCCAGCCCTAGGGTCGCCGCAGCGTCTGCTCGAGCAGCTCCCGCGCCCGCGGGTCGTCGCTCTCCGCCAGCCGGCGGAGGGCGTCGGCCCTGACGTCGCGGTTCGGATGTGAGCGCGCGATCTCCATCAGCAGCGGGATGCCCGCCCCGTCGTGCATATCCGCGAGCGTCTCCAGCACCTTGCTGGTGAGGTCCTCGGACGCGTTGGCGGCCACGATCGACTTGAGCAGAGCGAGCGCCGAGTCGGTCGAGGCGGCGTCCACGTACGTCTCGATCGCCTTGTTCCTCGTGTCTTCATCGCCCTGACCGCGCGCGGTGCGCGCAATGATGGCGAGCGCCCGCGCGTCGTGCATGTCGCCGAGCGTCTCGATCGCGCGGCCGGCCATGTCGGCGTCCCGGTTGCGGGTGAAATCGCTCAGCACCGCGAGTACGCTGTCGCGACTTGCGCCGCCGCTCTCTCCCAGCGCTTCGATCGCCTGCTCGCGCACGTCGCTCGATGGATGCGTACGCGCGATATCCACCAGCGCATTGTAGGCACGCGGGGTGTGGAGGTCCCCAAGCGTTTCCACCGCCTGGCGTTGCACGTCCGAGTCGCGGTCGCGCCGCGCGATGTCGCTCAGAATCTCGAGCGCCTGGCTCGGCGACTTGTCGCCGATGGTCTCGACGGCGGCGCGGCGGAGATCCGCGCTGGGGTGCGTCCGCGCCGCGTCGATCACCGCCGGCATGCCGAGCTGGCCGAGATCCGCCAGACTTTCCAGCGCCTGCCGCTGCACATCCTCGCTGTGCGAGCTCGACATGAGGTTCGACAGATAGGTCACGGTCTCTGCCGTGGGCGCGAGGTCGCCGAGTTTTTCGATCGCTTCGCGCTGGACGTCGGGCTCCGCATCGTTCGTGGCGACCGACTTCATCAACGCGACCGCCTCGGCGGTGGGCAGATGATCGGCGAGCGTCTCGATAGCTTCCCGCCGCACGTCGGAGCGAGGATGACTGCGCGCGATCTCGCGCAGCGCCGGCAGCCCCTGGTCACTCGGCATTTCGCCAAGCGCTTCGACCGCGGCGCGCGCGACGTCTTCGTCCGGCTCCGTCCGCGCGATCGACACGACCGCATTGTAGGCGCGATCGTTGCCTTTCTCGCCGAGACTTTCGACCGCCTGACGCCGCGTGTCGGAATCCAGGCCGCTCTTCGCGATCGCGATGGTGGAGTCGGTCGCCGTGGGGAAGGCGTTCTCGCCCAGAGCCTCCGCGGCTTCACGCCGCACGTCGCCCGATTTGTCGGTGCGCGCGGCCGCGCTCAATGCCGCGACCGAGGCCGCCGTCGGCTGGAAGCCGAGCCACTCGGCCGCTTGCTGGCGCACGCCGTCGGGCTCCGAGCCGGTGAGCAGGTGCACCAGCGCGGGGACGACGGCAGCGCTCGTGCCGTGAATGCCGATCGCCGCGACCATGTCCTCGCGCAGCTCGGGATTCGTGGTGGCGGCCAGCAGGCCCTGGACGACCGGGAGACTCTGCGCGTCGGTTGCCGGACCGAGCCAGACGAGCGAGCGGCCGCGGAAATCGACCGGCAAGTACGAGCTGGCGACGTGCACATGCGAGAGCACGGGCGTGCCGTTCTGGGTCGCGGTGAAGGCAAACAGCATCACGATGTCGTCGGAGTCCGGCGCGCCCGTCAACGGACCGAGCCGCACGCCGCGGAACATGAATCCCTGGAAGTTGCCGTACATCCGGCCGCTGATCGTGATGTTGTTTTCGCCGCGCACTTCCATGCCGCGATCGACGTACACGGAGTGATCGAGCCACTCGGGACGCGGAATCGTGTAGCCGATCCAATACGCGCGCTTGCCCAGCTGGCGCGCCTGCGCGCGCGCCCAATCCCAGCGCTGCGCCAGCGGCTGTGAGGCATCGGGAACGCGGACGACGGTGTCCGGCGCCATCCGCGTCGTATCCGCGGTGAAGCGCGGCGTTGGGCTCGCTTCGACCACGCGGTCGCGCCCACTCGCGAGCAGCGCGATCGAGACGGCGAAGACGCCCACAATTCCGGCGGGCCAGCGCGGGAAATGCTCGGCGCGGATGTTGGACGGCACGAGCAGGCGCTGCACGCGGTGCAGCAGCGACCCCCCCTTGCCGGTCGCTGCCATCGCCAGCCGCGGCGCCGCAGGCCGCAGGCGTTCCATCCCGACCAACGCCGAGGCGTAGAGATGCGCGTCGCCGCAGGTCGCGACGACGAGGTCGTCGCAGCAATGCTCCCGCGCTTCCCGCACGCGCCCCGACACCCACCAGACGGCCGGATGATAGAACAGCAGCGTCTCGATGGCGCATTGGCAGACGTTCACGAGGTAGTCGTAGCGCCGCACGTGCGCCAGCTCGTGCGCGAGCAACACCTCGAGCTGTTGGGGCGTCAGGCCGGTCAATGCGCTCGCCGGCACGAGGATCACGGGACGCAGCCAGCCGATCACCGCCGGAACTTCGACGGCGAGCGATTCCAGCAGTCGCACGGGCCGGGTGACGCGCAGCCGCGCGGCGAGGCGTGACACAACCTCCATCAAAGCGGCCGAGCTGTCGCGCGTGCCGTGCGTACGGAGCCGGCGCGCGGCCAGCCAGCCGTGCGCGAGACGAATGGAGAGCACGAGGACGCCGCCGACCCAGAGGATGACGAGCCACGGGAGCGCCGGCTCCAACGCGACACGCAGCCGATCGAAGTCGGGTGCCTTCGGAAGCGGTTGGCTTCCGGTCGTGAGCGTTGCCCGATCTCCGGCCGGCGTCGGAGCAGGGGAGAGCCGGCTGGCAGCCTGTGCGCGGTCGCGCACCGCGGGAGCCTGCATGGCCGCCGCGGGAGCGAGCTCCGGTGGGCGATTGAAGAGCCGCACGCCGGTCGCGACGGTCACCACCAGCATAGCGACGAGGGTCAGCACGCCGAGCCCGTAGCGCGTGCGCGCCGCCGTCTGCGGAACGAGGGCGAGTGCGACGCCGAGCAAGACGGCGAGGACGGCGCCCTGCCACACGAAGTGCACGAGCGCCCAGCCAAGGGCGGAGATGGCGGTCATCACTTTTTTCCCTTTCGTTCTTCGAGCAGGCGGCGGATCTGTTCCAGCTCAGCAGGGGTCGCGCGGGTGGTGGACAGGGCTTGCAGCACGAGCGCCAGCGACGACCCTCCGAACGCCCGATCTACGAGATCAGACAGGAGATGTCCGCGGGTGGTTGCCTCGGAGACAGCGGCGGCATAGACGTGCGTGCGCGCGCGAGTGTCTCGCTTTACCAGCTTCTTGTCGGTCATGATCTGCAGCAGCTTGAGAATCGTCGTGTAGCCCACCGCCGCGTCGCGCTGGTCGCCCAGCGCCGCGTGGACCTCGCGGACCGTGCTGGGGCCGCGCTTCCACAATACTCCGAGAATGGCCAGCTCGCCGTTGGTGGGTCGGATCATGGCTTGATTATACGAAAGACTTCGTAGTTGTCAATACGAAGCGCTTCGTAGCCAGGGGTCGTAGATCAGGGGGTGACGTCGATGATCTTGAGGTCGCTGCCGACGGCCACGCCCGCCCGGACGTACCCGATCGCGTTCGGATAGCGGCGGACGTACTCGATCACGTCGGTGTCCGAGGCGCGCTCGGGCGGCGCCACGCCGATCCCGGCGAACGTCTGCTGCTGCCACCACGTCTGAATCGCGGCGATCGTCCGGCCGTGGATTTCCTTGGTAAACGAGCGACGGACGGGAGAGTCCGCGGTTTGGTCCACCGGCAGCACCGGCTGGTGGTTGTCCCACTGATTGATCCGGCGCAGGAAAATCTTGGAGACCTGGTCCCTGGTGAGATGACCGACCGGATTCGTCGCGTTCACGATGACGCGGTAACCCACATCCTGCGCCGCCAGGACGCCTGGGGCCGACAGGCAGGCAAGGGTGAGCACCACGGGGCGCAGGCGTCTCAGCATGGGACGACATTATATGCGATTTGGCCAAAACGATGTGATCCCGATCCGGCCGCTGCCCGCCATTCGGGGCTTTCCCTAGGTCGTTCACCCCGCTTGACAGTCCGAGTCCTAATGCTAGTTTCTTAGCAGACGATGCTGGTTTTTTAGCATTCCACTCGCTGAGGACGTGACATGTCGAAAGAAGCGAAGCTCAGCCGCCGCGAGCGCGAAATCATGGACGTGATCTACCGGGCGGGCCGAGCGACCGCCGCCGAAGTGCTCGCGCAGTTGACCGACCCACCGAGCTACTCGGCGGTGCGGGCGCTGCTGCGCGTGCTCGAAGACAAGGGACACCTGCGGCACGAGGAGGACGGGCCGCGGTATGTCTTCCTGCCGACCGTCCCGCGCGAGCGGGCGCGCCAGTCCGCGCTTCGCCAGATACTCCATACGTTCTTCGACGGCTCGACCGAGCAGGCCGTCGCCGCGTTACTCGATCTCCAATCCACCCGGCTCTCCGATGCGGAGCTCGCACGCCTGAGCCAGCTCATTGCCGACGCGCGTACGGAGGGCCGCTGACATGATCGCGTTCTTGGCTGATGCCTTCGTCAAGGCCAGCATCATTCTCCTGGTCGCCGCCGCGGTGGCGCTCATGCTTCGCCGGTCCGCCGCTGCGCTCCGGCACCTCGTCTGGGCGCTCGCGTGCGGCGCCGTCCTCGCGCTCCCGCTCGTGGCGAAGCTCGTGCCCAACGTCGGTGTCGTTGGCTGGCCGCGTCTCGAGACGCCGACGCCCGTCACGATGGACATCGAGCCGGCGCGAAGTGCTCCTCCGCTCACGTCGATCACCCCGCGAGTCGACGCCCCCCGGCCGTCCGCCGCACCGTCACACGCGGCAGTCACGGCGAGCGCCGGAGCGGAGCAGGTGCGCATCCATGTGCGCGAGAACTGGACGGCCTGGATCGTACCGCTGTGGCTCACCGGCGTCGGTTTCGTATTGATGCTGCTGGGCATCGGCCTGGCACGCATTACCTGGCTCGCGTATGCGACGTCGCCGATGCTCGACGACGACTGGCTCGTGTTGTTGGAACAGTTGTCATACGAGATCGGCATCAACCGTCATGTCCTATTGTTGCACGCCGCCGGCCCGGCGATGCCGATGACGTGGGGCATTCGCCGGCCCACGATCCTGCTGCCGGCCGAAGCGACCGAGTGGCCGCTCGAGCGCCGGCGTGACGTGCTGCTGCACGAGCTGGCGCACGTCAAACGTCACGATTTCGCGACGCAGCTGATCGCGCGGCTCGCCTGTGCGGTCTATTGGTTCAACCCGCTGATCTGGCTCGC
>DATDEZ010000021.1:0-4419 GCA_036522875.1 Gemmatimonadales bacterium
TACATCACGCCGTCGACCACGATCGGCGTCACCTCGAGCGCGGGGGGGCGGTGGCCCATGTTCTCGAGCGCCGGCATCCCGGTGTGGTAGGTCCACGCGACTTGCAGCCGCGAGACGTTGGCGCGCGTGATCTGCGTCAGCGGTGAGTATCGCGCGCCCCCCACGTCGTGCCCATAGACCGGCCAGTCGCCTGGCGCTTGGAGACTAATGACCAGGAGCAGTGTCAGCATCGATCTCTTTCCTTATGGTTTGACGCAGCCGCGCAAACTCGGTGTCGCCGCCGAAGCCAAAGATGCGCTCGATCACCCTGCCCTGCCGGTCGAGCAAGACCGAGTAGGGAAGGCCGCGATAATGATAGATCGCCTTCATGCGGCCGCCGCCGACCAGAATCGGGAACGGCGGGCGGAACTCCCGGAGAAACTCTCGCATCTTGCTGCCGCTCACGTCGTCGGAGATGGCCGCGATGTCGAAGTCCGTACGGCGGAATTCGCTGTACAGCTCCGCCATGTGCGGGAACTCCTCGCGACACGGCTCGCACCAGGAGGCCCAGAAGTTGACGAGCGTGATCTTGCCGCGATAGTCCGCGAGCCGGACGGGCTTGCCGGACACGTCGAGCAGCGCGAACGGTGGCGCGAACGTCTCGCGGCCGAGGGTGGGCGTTTGCGCCAGCAGCTTCTCGGGATCGAGCACCCGGATCTGGCCGCGGCGATTGACCGCGACCGCGGTCGCCGCGGTGCCGATGACCTGGCTGAGCTCGATCCGGCCGCTCGCCGCGTCGAGCACGTCGAGTCGCAGCTCGGTGGCAGCGGAGTCCTGCGCCCCAAGGACGTAGAGCCGGCCATCGGGGCCGAGCGTCATGGCGATGTTGATCAGTGCGTGCTCGACGCGCCGGCTCTTGCCCGCGACGAAGCGTGGATCGCGCTCCTCGGGGATCAGGCCGCGAGAGCTGCGCCACACGACCGATCCCGCCGCGTCCAGCCGCAGGATCTCGTCGCGAACGAGCGGCGCGTAATACGTCACATCACCGGAGACGGCGGCCGGCCCTGCGTTGACGAGCTGCGCGAGATAGCGGATGTCCGGCACGTGCGTGATGCCGATCCCTTCACGCGGCGTGCCGAGCGTGTCGAGCAGCCACACCAGCGGAGCGCTGCCGTCTTCCGCGACGAACTGGACGAAGTACGGCGAGCGCGACGCGACGATGCGTGCGCCTTCCCGGCCGCTCGTGTAGAGCGAGGCGGGGAACGGACTCTCCCATTCGCGCACCGGTTGGCCGGCCGTGTCGAAGACGACGCCTTCGCCGGTACGCTCGGTGATCAGGAGCCGATCGCCCGGATATGGAGTGAGCGCGACCGGGCTCGAGATCCGCGGATTGGTGATCGTGCGGACGACGTGGAGGTCGCCGTCGAACGCGATGAGCCGGCTGTGGGGCGCATCCGGGGCCCACGAGTAGCGGCCGATCCGTGCGGCGGGCGAGCGGCCGAGAAAGAGCAGCGTGAAGCCGTCATCCGGCCGCGGCCCGCAGGACAGGCCGGCAAGACAGACCAAGAAAGCGACCCAGCGCATGGGGAGAGTATATTTGCGCGCATGAACGCTGACTATCGCGGGCTGATCGATACGTTCGGGAAGGGGTGGGAGCGCGGCGACGTCGAGACGATCGCGTCTGTCTTCACGGAGGACGCGGTGTTCCTCGAGACGCCGTTCAGCCAGCCGGATTCGGGGCTCGGTGCGATCCGCGCCTATTGGAAGGATATCCCGCTCCACCAGGCCGAAACTAAGTTCGAGTCGGGAGAGATCTACGCCGCGGGGCCGTGGTTCGCGACGGAGTTTCGGTGCACGTTCCGGAGGCGGCGGACCGGCGAACGGGTCGACGCCAGGGGCGCGATTTTCTGTGAGACCAAAGACGGCAAGATCAGTGAGATGCGGATGTACTGGCACCGGTACGCGGGCGGCAAGGAAGAACCCAAGCCTTAGGCCCGGCGCGCATACTCCACCGCGAGCTCCATGAGCTCCGCACTGCGAAGACCGCCACGCATCGCCACATCGACGGCGTCGTCCTGCTCCATCTTCTTGTCGATCATCAGATAGGGAATCAGGGCCGCCGACGTCCGATTGCCCGACGAGCAATGCAGCAGCGCTTTTCTTCCTTCCAGTTTCTTCAGCGTCGCGTACATCTGCTTCATCGTGTCGACGGACACGGCGCCATGCACGATCGGCACGACGATGTACTCGAGACCGAGCGCGCGGGCGGTGGCCGGTTCATCGAACGGCCGCGGCTCCATCGAGTCCCGGTTGTCGACGACCACCTCACCGCCCGCGGCTTTGAACGACTTGAGCTGCTGCTCGCTCGGCTGCCCGCCCGTGATCCAGCCGCTCACCGGCTCGGCGGCATTCGGCAGTCCGGCGACGGCGTCGAGCAGCGACCTTCCCGTCACTTGCCTCTGCTGAGCGTCAGCGTATAGCTGCCGGTCTTCCCGCTTTGCACGACGTTCGCGAGGATGACATAGCGGCCGTCATGCGGCAGCGTCACGGTCAGGCGCGAGTCGGTCCCGCCGGCCGAGTCGTCGTCGTGCTCGAACATCGGCCCGTTCGGGTCGTCGAGTACGAGCCACGCGTCGAAGTCGTCCGAGCGCAGCGTGATGGTGAGCTGCTCGCCGGCGCGGCCGTCGTAATAAAATCCGTCCGCGTACGTGTTGTCGCTGCGCAGGATGTCGCTGGTGGTCAGCGTGCCGTTGATCGTCTGTCCCATGGTGATCGCCGGCAGGGGCAAATGGGCGATCTGGGCGAGCGACAAGCCATTCGGCGCCGCCGTGCTGCTGCTCGTCGCGCTCGCGGTGGGAGAGCCGCCGCTGACCACGACGAGCGAATAGCTGCCCGTGACACCGGGAACGACGGTATTGGCGAGGATGATGTAGCGGCCGTCGTGCGGCAGAGTGACCGTGAGCCTGGCGTCGTTGCCGCCGGCGCCGTCGTCGTCGTACTGCATGAACTGCGAATTGGGATCGTCGATCACGAGCCACGCATCGAGATCGGAGGAGCGCATGGTGATCGTGATGACTTCGTTCGCCCGGCCGTTGTAGCTGAAGCCGTCGGCATATGTGTCATCGCTGCGCAGCAGGTCGCTGGTGGTGAGCGTGCCGTTGATCGTCTGCGCGAGGCCGATCGCGGGGAACTGCATCTGCTCGATCGCCGTCAGCGTCGCCCCGTGCTGCTTGCCGCCGCTCGAGTCCTTCTTTTGCGCGACCGCCGGGGAAGCCGCGGCAACGAGTACGACCGCCGCCGCCGCCGCCGCGTACGTCCGAATCGCTAGTGTCATGGGATACCTCGCGGAATCTCGGGGAGCCGGGGCTATGGCAACCAGCCGCCGGTGAAGCCAGCCTGCTTGAGTCCCGCGATAATGTGGGGGTTGGTCCGCATAACGCGCCAGATGAGGCCGGTGCGGTGGTTTTCGATCATGGCGAGGATGGGACCCTCGTCGATGCCCAGGTAATCCACGTCGAACCAGCCGAGGGCGGGGTCCACCGAGCCCGTTTCCTGCTGCCCGCTGAGTGTGAAGGTCGGATTGAAGGCGTCGAGGAAGCCGTACTGCCCGAACAGCTTGCTGCCGTAGGTCTGCCGCATCGCGAGCAGCGCCGGGATCGTGTACGCGGGGGCGAATGGCACGGCGCCGCCAACCGCTGTCGGGCAGACCGTGCCGTCGTCGCGCTCGTCGCCGAGCGCGGCACCGCGGGCGTCATAGGTGTGGAATTGGCGGATCTGGCCGCCGATCGACAACGATTTATTGGCCGGGCCGTCGCAGGCGGTCAGGCCCCAGACGTCGGCGCTGTAGCCGCGCCAATGCCCCGGGTTCGCGATCGCGTAGCCGCGCTGCGCGAGGGCGGCGCGACGCGAGTTTTCGAAATAATCGATCCCCCGCCCGCGCATGTAGCTGTCGGCGATGCCGCGGAAGTCGATCCAGACGTGCGAGTACTCGTGGCCGAACAGCGGCGCGAACTGGACGAAGTCCTGCCCGTAGTAGGAGCCCCACTGGTAGCCGCTGGTCCACGCGCTCCAGGCGGCGGAGTCGGCAGGGTGGGTCGGGGAGCCGAGGGCGAGGATGTTGAGGATCATGCCCTCGTTGTAGCCGATCCAGTCGGCGTTGATGAATCCGTTCTCGGGATGCCAGCCCATGCTCACGGCGGGCGGCCGCGCTTCGGCCCATTTCCAGTCCACGCGGAAGTAGATCGAGTCGGCGAGCGCGCGAATCGAGTCCTCGGTCGCGGTGGACTGGTCGTAGTAGCTCTGGGCGAAGAGGATGCCGGCGAGGAGCAGCGACGTGTCGATGGTGGACAGCTCGACCTGTTGAAAGCGCCGTCCGGTCGTCATGTCGAGGAAGTGATAGTAGAAGCCGCGATATCCGGTCGTGTTCGGACCGGCCGAATC
>DATDEZ010000022.1:0-12365 GCA_036522875.1 Gemmatimonadales bacterium
ACTTAGAGGGATTCTTTCGGCGGGTCTAAGCCGGCGGCGTGCCTCTCCGTCCCACCACTGCGCGATAGATCAGCAATAACAGCACGGCGCCGATGATCGAGGCGATCCAGCCCGCGCTCTGGCCGGTCGAGTAAAACCCCAGCATCCGGCCGAGCCACGTTCCGACAAACGCACCCGCAATGCCCAACAGGATCGTCACGATCCAGCCGCCAGGATCCCGCCCGGGCACGAGCAGCTTCGCGATCGCGCCGACGATGAGTCCGACCACCAAAATCGCTATCAGTCCCATAACACCTCCCGGTAAGTGACACCCGCGATGCGGCGACTGGTTCCCGGAACCCGCGGCACGGCCGAGTAATTTGCAGCATGAACCTCGCCGAGGCTCGGAACTTCCTTATTGCGCGCTTCAACCTATGAACACCAGCGATCTCACCGCCACATTGACGACACTGTTCGCGGAGCTCACTGACGGAGCCCAGCGGGAGTCATACGTGCTCAACCGCGGCGACGCTGGACTCCTCCGCTCGCTGGACAAATTATCCGCGGCCGACGCATCACAGGCCGCGACCGGCGCGTCGATCGCCGCACACGTCGATCACCTGCGCTACGGCTTGTCGCTGATGAATCGCTGGGCGGCGGGAGAGAACCCCTTTGCCGACGCCGATTGGAGCGCGAGCTGGCGCATTACCGCAGTTTCGGAATCGGAGTGGCAGCGGCTCCGCGCTACGCTGCGCACCGAAGCGCAGCGCTGGCTCGCGGCGCAGCGGACGCCACGTGACGTCAGCACCACGGAGCTCAACGGGATGGTCGGCGCGCTCGCGCACCTGGCCTATCACCTCGGCGCCATCCGGCAGATCCACCGCGCGGCCAAAGGGCCGGCGGAGCAGGCCGAGTAGCCCAGCGATCTACGTTGCGCGTTTGGGCAAGACTACTTGAGAAGCTTCACGACTCCGAACATGAGGCCCACCGTCGCCGCCGCCTGCGCAATCCAAAACCCAAACATCCACCGGATGAGACGCGTTTCGAGATCCGACCGCATCTCGGCCAATCGCTGCTCGAGCTTTGACTCGAGCTGCGCTAACCCGGCCTTGAACTCGACAGCCACGTGGTCGATTCTCGCACTCAACTCAGCGACACGCCGTTCGAGCTTGTCATCAAACCGACTGAAGTTCAGCTCGTTCAGCTCACGCAACTCGCCGCGGTACGTGGCATCCACCATGTTGAACCAGTCCACGAGCTCATTGGCAATGTCATCGCCAAACTTCTCATAGAACGTGCGCGACAGTTTGGCTGTCACCGGCACATGAGCTCCTCGTGAATGCCGGTCCATCATAGCATACGCTCGGCCGCTTCCGGGATCAATAAAACGCGAAGCCAATCCTGGCTATGCGACCGCACCGGAGTCTTCGACATGGAATCTCCGGGGTATAATCTCCCCAATGGATCGAGACTTCTTGACGCCTCCGAACCGTGGACGGCTGTTTCGGTTGCTGTGGCCGCTGACGTCCTACCTCGTCACGAATCTGACCGTGACGGTGTTCTGGGTGTTTTTCTTCGTGCTGAATCGGACGACCGTCACGGGCCGGAAGCATGTCGGCACGGAACGCAACACGCTGCTGCTGTCCAATCACCAATCTATGCTCGACAGTTTTCTCGTGGGCCTGGCGGCGTTCTATCCGCGCTCGCTCTTCCAGCCGCATCTCTTGCCGTGGAATCCGGCGGCGGCCGAGAATTTCTATCGGACGCCGATCCTCGCGTGGCTCGCGGACAACTGGAAATGCATCTGGGTGCGGCCGGGGCGGCGGGACCTGCACGCTCTGCATCGCATGATTCAAGTGTTGCCGACTGGGGTGATGACGCTGTTTCCGGAGGGCACGCGGACGCGCGACGGCTCGGTTGGGCCGGGGCAGGCGGGAACGGGCCTGCTGATTCTCGCGACGCGGGCGCGGGTGATTCCCGTGGCGATCGAGGGGATGCGGGAGGTGCTGCCGATCGGTAAGTCCATCCCGCGGGTCTTCAAGCGAATCAGGGTAACCTACGGTCCGCCCGTGGACTACGCGGACTTTTTGTCGCAGCCGCGGACGCGGGAGACGGCGCAGGCGTTGATCGATCGCGTGATGGCCACGATTCGGGCGCAGCACAGCGAGTTGCGGCGATCGTGAAGGAAATCGATGACGATTGCAATGTCACAGCCTCCCCCCACATTCAACCCATGCCGTACCGTCTGTCGAAATCCCGCTACACCGCCGGCCTCCAATGCCACAAGCTGCTGTGGTGGAAAGTCCACGAGCCGCTCGCGCTCGAGCTGCAGCCGGACAAGGTCTTACAGGATCGATTCGATCAAGGCACGCAAGTCGGCATGCTGGCACGCCGGCAGTTCCCGGGCGGCGTGCTGATCGATCTGCCGCACACCGCGGCCGCCGAGCGCGTCGCCCGCACCGAGCAGCTCATCGCCGAGGGCGTGCCCGCGATCTTCGAGGCCACGTTCGTCGCCGACAACACGTTCGTCGCCGTCGATGTGCTGCTGCGCGAGAACGACGGCTTCCGGCTGATCGAAGCCAAGGCGACCAACTCCTGCAAAGATGAGCATTGGCCCGACGCCGCGATTCAGGTCCACGTCGCCCGCCGCTCGGGGCTCACAATTTCGGCCGCCGAGATCCTGCACCTGAACAAAGACTTCCGCTTTCCCGATCAGGGTGAGCTGTTGCTGCGCACCGATGTGACCGCCGAGGTCGAGCCGCTGATGGGAAAGATCGGCTGGGAGATCGACGCGCAGCTGCGCATGCTCGACGGCCCGCTGCCCGACAAGCCGATCGGCCACAACTGCTTCGAGCCGCGCGACTGCCCGTTCCTGAAGCGCTGCTGGCCCGACGAGCGCGATCACATTATGCGACTCTACAACATCGGGCCGAAAAAGGGTGTCGGGTTTCTGGTGTCAGGGGTGCACCGGATTTCGGATCTGCCGCCGAATCAGAAACTCAACGACACGCAGAAGCGGCAGATCCGCGCGATGAAAGAAGGGCGCATCATCGTGGAGCCGGAACTCGCGCAGGCGCTCGAGCCGCTGAATTGCCGGCTCGGGTTTCTCGACTTCGAGACGATCCAGCGCGCGGTGCCGGTGTGGCCCGGGATGTCGCCATGGCAACAGGCGCCGGCGCAGTTCAGCTATCACGAAGCCAGCGGCGACGGCACCTACAAGCACGCGGAGTATCTCGCCGAGGGGCCGAAGGACTGCCGGCCGGAGCTGGCGCGGCTGATGGTCGAGGCGACGCGAAACGCCGAGCGGGTCGCGAGCTACTCAGCGTTCGAGAAGTCGCGGATTCGCGACTTGCAGAAGGCTGTGCCCGAGCTATGCGGGGAGCTCGAGCAGCTCGAGGCCAAGCTGATCGACCTCCTGCCGATCGTGCGCGAGAACGTCTACCACCCCGACTTCCTCGGCAGCTTCAGTCTCAAAGAGGTGCTGCCCGCACTCGTGCCGGAGCTGACCTACGACGATCTCGTGATCGTCGACGGGCTCGTGGCGAGCGTCGAGATCGCGCGGCTGTTGTTCGTGGCGGGGAAGATTCCGCAGGAAGAGCACGACCGGGTGCGGCAGGATCTGCTCAATTACTGCGAGCGAGACACCTGGGCGATGGTGAAGGTGCTCGAGAAGCTGAGAGCGTTATCGGTGTCTTGAGCTGTAGCTCATTGAGCCATCCTTCGCGTCAATCTGCTCCCGCACGCGATGAATTGGTATCGAGTCTGTACATCCACATGCTCATCCTGAATGGGTGTCCACTTGCCCCCCGCGCGCCGAGCCGAGCACTATATGGGTATGCCAGAGACCGCTGAACGCTGGACCGCGGAGATGGTCCGCGCGCTCCCGGACGATCGGAAGCGCTACGAGGTCATCGACGGGGAGCTGTTCGTGACGCCGGCCCCGTCATGGCCGCATCAACGGACCGTCGGCGGGCTCTTCCTGCGATTGAGTGAGTATCTCCGCGGCCAGCCGTGGGCGGTCGTGTCGATGTCCCCGGCCGATATCTCATTCCGCGAGGATATGCTGGTTCAGCCGGATTTGTTCGTGGTCCCCATCGGTGCGGACCGACTGCTCCCGAGGCATTGGAGCGATATTCACGCGCTCCTCCTTGCGATCGAAGTTCTGTCGCCATCGACCGCCCGCGCCGATCGGCAGGCAAAGCGCCGGCTCTATCAGCGCGAAGGCGTGAGGGAGTACTGGATTGTCGATCTCGACGCGCGGGTTGTGGAGCGGTGGCGGCCGGAGGACGATCGCCCCGAAATCGTGACCGGCACACTCACGTGGCATCCCGAGCCGTCGGCGCTGCCGTTCGAGCTGGACGTGGCGGGCTTCTTCGACGACGTGTTACGAGAATCGATCTGAAGGGACCGACGTCGCTCCCAGGTGCGCGTCCCGTAGACCCTAGACTTCCGTTCTACATCGCGAACGTCTTCCGCACGCCCGCCGCGTACACACTCCACGGCACGACACTTCGCACGCGCGGCAGCCACGTCGCCTGTGCGCCGACGCGATAGCGCAGTCCGGGATCCGGGCTCTCGACGATCTGGAGCACGCGCTGCGCGACCTGCTCCGGGGGAATCCCACCCTCGAGCGCGTGCCCGAACGCCTTCAGCATGCGGGCGCGGGTGGCGGCGTACGCGTCGAGCGGCCGCGCGGCCACCGGCGACGCTTCACCAATCGGCGTGTTGACGAAGCCGGGCTCGACCAGGCTGACGTGAATGCCGAGCGGACGGACCTCGTACCACAGGGCCTCGGAGTATCCCTCGACCGCGAATTTGCTCGCCGAGTAGAAGGCGCTGAAGGGAATGGCGGTGCTGCCCGCGAGTGAGCTGATGTTGATGATCTTCCCCGCGCCGGCCGCCCGCATCCCCGGCAACACGGCGTTCACCATGCGCACGACGCCGAAGAAGTTCGTCTCGAGCTGCGCCTTGGCCTCGTCGATACTCGTCTCCTCGGCGGCCCCGGTGAGGGAATAGCCGGCGTTGTTGACGAGCACGTCGATGCGGCCGGCCTGCGCGACGACCTGCTGGACGCACGCGCGGACCGAATCGTCCGAGCGCACATCGAGCGGCACCATCGTGACGCCATTCGATTGCCCGGTCTCGGGTTTGCGCGCCGTCCCGAATACGACGAGCCCGCGCCGGGCCAGCAGACGCGCCGTTGCCTGACCGATACCTGAGGAAGCGCCGGTGACCAGGATCATCTTCGCCATGGAATCTCCGAACGGGTGAGAAATGTCATGATGGGCCGAGCCTTCCCTCGTTCGATCGCCGCGTTTTTGGCCATACTGGCTCCGCCACGAAGTGCGGGAGGCGGGGATGGAAGTGGGGACCCGGTCATCATGCATCCGGCCTGCGAAATCGGGAAGCGGCGTACGGCCGCTCCCCGACGACGACTCCTGCGGTGCTAGTTCTTCGACGCGGACGCGATTTTGTGGAACGTCGAATTCTTCACTTCGTACGTCTCGACCCGAGGCGTTCCGTCGATCACGGTCGACAGGCTCTGCAGCACGCCGGGATAGGAATCACGGGCGAACGCTTCGGCATTTTCACGCTTCTCCCACAGACTGATGGCAAGCGCATCCGTGCCGTTCTGGGCCACGAAGGTAATCTCGTCCTTAAAGCCGTTCTGCTTGCGCAGCACGGGGAGGACGTCGGTCTCGAGCATGCGAACGAACTCGGACTGTGAATTGGCCTTCAGGTTGAGCTGAACATTGCGAGCATACATGGGACAACTCCTCTGCAGACTACCACTCTGCAACAGCACCTACAGAATCTTCAATGCGAACACTACCCAACACGAGCAACCTGGCGAGATGTACTTTGTTTGTCAAGTGGCGTGGGACAAGAATCGCTCTACTTAACTAATGTAGTTAAGTACGCCCGACCACCGCCTCGCGGCCGGGCGCGCGAATGGTATACTAGGGCGTCCGTGACGCTTGCGACCGCTTTGGAGGAACGTGATCGGCCTCTTGAGCATCCTGGTTCTCGCGACATCGAGTGCAACGCCCGCCCCCCCGGGGCGGCTCGTGCTGGAGTCCGGATTGCTGATCCGGCTCCAGACGCTCGCGGCGGGCCTGCAACGCGAGATCGTCCTGTGCCTGAGCGGGACCACGCACGGCGATACCGTGGTGGCGACGGGCTTCACGATGCCCGAGCCGCAGCTCTCGGCGCCGGATCACGCGACGTTCGGTCCCTGCCCCCCGGAAGCGGTCGCGATCTGGCACAACCATCCGCTCGCGTCGCGCGTCGACACCACCGCGCAAGGTGATCCGAACCTGCCGCCCCGCGATCTGTGCGCGTTGTCGGAGACCGACATCCGTACCACGTCGCAGGGCACGCAGCCCTTCGTCGTCGTCGCGGTCGACGCCAACACGTGGTGCTGGTGGTCGCGCGAGCAGGTGCGCGACCTGGCCACGCGGAACGCCGTGCGCGGCGATCCGGTGCGGGGGCAAATCTCGTCCTTTCAGCCGATTATCTCGGGGACGGCGACGCGCCTATACTGAGGCGTCTTCTCTTCACTCGATGTTGTCGCGGAGTCCGGGTGCCAATGGCCCGGACTCATTTGTTTTCCGGAACAACAGGGGACCGTCATGAAAGCCTTCGTCGCCGTTGCCTTATTGGGTCTGGCGCTGCCCGTCGCAGCGCAGCAGGTCACCGTGGCGTCACCGGCCGCAGAACGTCTGCGGGTGACGACCACGTCCGAGGAGGCCTCGCGACAGTTCTTCGCGGGCGTTTCCGACGCCCGCAACCTCTTTTTCACGCGCGCCGTGACGCACTTCGACCGCGCACTCGAGGTCGACAAGAACCTCGGGTTGGCGCGCGCCTTCCGGGCGACGGTCGTCCCGGGTCTCACGCAGGCCGAGCGCGTTGCCGCCATCGACAGCGCGACCGCGGTGATGTCGTCCGCCACCACGGCGGAGCGCGTCGTCGCACTCGCGCTGCGGGAGTTCCCCGACCAGGCCCGCGCGCACGCGCTGTGGGAGACGGCGGTGACGTTGCTGCCCGGCGATCCGAACGTCGCGTTCTACGCGGCGCTGACGGCCCCCATGCCGGGAGCGGTCGCAGCGATTCGCGCCGTCACGGAGCGGTTCCCCGGCGACGCGGCCGCCTACAACATTCTCGCCTATCGGCTCTGGCAGGCGGGGGATCACGACGCCGCGTTGACCGCCGTGCGCCGGTATGTGGAGCTGGCACCGGAGCAACCGAACGCGCAGGACTCGTATGCCGAGCTGCTCCAATGGAGCGGCCGTCCGAGTGAGGCGCAGGCGCATTATGCCCGTTCGGCCCAGCTCGATGCGAGCTTCAGCGAAGCCTACATGGGATCGGCCGAGCTCGCGCAGCTCGCAGGACGCGGTGCCGAGGCGCGCCGTCAGATCCAGCTGGCGATCGCGCATTCGCCGTCGCGGGCCGCCACCGTCACGTATATGCGCGACCTGGCGCGGAGCTTCCTGCTGGACGGGATGGTCAAAGAAGGAATGGCGCAGTTCGCCACGGCGCTCAAGGATGCCCAGACCTTGAACCGCCCCAAGCTGGTTGCCGAGATCCATCAGGATATGGCCATTGCCGATGCACAGCTGGGACGGGGCACGGAGATCGCGTCACACGTGGCCGCCGCGGCGCAAGCCGGCGGTGCGGAAGATCCGATGCAAATCGAGATCACGGCGGCGGCGAATGCGCTCGCCGGGGATACGAACGTCGCGCGTGCGGCGATGCAGAAGCTGACGGCGTTGGCGCAGCCCGATAACCAGTACGCGACGCGGACCAGTGTGATGCGCGCGCTCATCGCGTTGCGGGCGAACAAGCCGGCGGACGCCCTGACGCAGCTGCAGGGAGCGCCACTCGATGATCCGTGGGTGCGCACGGTGACCGCCGAGTGTTACGTGGCGGCGGGCAACCTGGCGGATGCGCGTGCCTTGAAGAACCAGGTATTGAGTGATCCGCAGCTGAATTTCGACGACGGGTACAACATCGCGGCGCGGATTCGGGCGGCGAAGATCAAAGCGTAGCAGAGTCGGAGAAGAACGGGCGTGGGCTCGCGTGCGGGTGACCGCACGCGAGTTCGTCGCCGCGCTTAGTGGGTGATCGCCTGACTCAGATTCGGATTCCGGGCGGCGATCATGTGGAACGTGGAGTTCGAGACTTCGTAGCTGTCGATCTGCGGCGTCCCCTCGACCACGCGCGCCAACGTCCGCAACACAGCCGGATACGTCTCGCGGCCGTAGGCCTCGGCGTTCTCCTTGTTCTCCCACAAGCTGATCGCGAGCGCTTCGGTGCTGTCGGATGCGAGGAAGGTGATCTCATCCTTGAACCCGGGCTGCTTGCGCAGCAAGGGGAGCACGTCGTTCTCGAGCGTGCGGGTGAACTCGGCGGCCGTGTCGGCCTTGAGGCGCAGCGTGACGTTACGTGCGAACATGGAAGACTCCTGAGCGCTACTTGTGTCTGAAAACGATCCTGCCGCGCGTCAGGTCGTAGGGTGAGAGCGCCAGGGTCACGCGGTCGCCCGCGAGCACGCGGATGCGGAACTTGCGCATCTTGCCGGCGATCGTCGCCAGCACGGAATGGCCGTTTTCGAGCGTCACCCGAAACGTGGAGTTGCGCAGCAGCTCCGACACGGTTCCCTGGATTTCTAACGCGACTTCTTTCGTCATGACGTCGGCTCCGGAGGAATGTCGCGTTTGCCGCTGCGGCGCTCCACCAGCGCGCGATGCCCGCAGGCGCATTGCTCGATCATCCGGCCGACGCGGTCGGTGCGGAACTCGAGATAGGCGTGACACGCGGGACAGCGCGCTGGCCCGCGGTCGGCGACGAGCGGGCTGCGCGCGGCGGCGCGGTTCTGGCTGATGTTAATTGCGCGACGCAGAACGGATGTGATGCACACCTCGCAGTTGGCGCTCGCCCTCCGCCCGGGGCGCGGGCCCATAGATGAGCGCGTGGTCGCACCGGCACAGCGCGCTGTGCGGAACGGCGACCGGCGTCAACACCGATGGCTCCCGGTAGGTCGTGCCGCTGGTAGTGGCGATGAAGCCCCCGCAGCGATGGCAGTGCGTGTGCATGGCTGAAACTAGCCGACTTTACTACTTTTGTCAACTTACGGGTACAACACTCACGATTATTAACCGAGGTTAGTTAACAATGGACGTCGCCCTGGTGATTCGGCAGCGGCTCGAGGAGCTGGAGCTCGATCAGCGCGATTTGGCGCGCGCGGCGAGCGTGACGGAGTCGTACGTCTCGCAGATCCTGACGCGCAAGAAGGCGCCGCCCGCGCCCGACCGCACGGACATCTACGACCGCATGGACCGCTTCCTCAAGCTGCCGCAAGGCGAGCTGGCCCGCGTCGCCGAGGTGCATCTCAAGGAAGAGCGCAGGCGCCGGCTCGGCGACCTGGCACCGCTCTTTCCCGGGCTGCGCACGCTGCTGCTGCGCAAATGCGCGCGGGCCGAGCGCGAAACGGTGCGCGCGATCATCGAGCGGCAATCGTTCGGCGAGCTGGAGCGGCTGGTCGCCCAGACGCTGTTGCAGGTCGCGCACGTCGGCGCGGACGTCTTCCACATCACGCCCAAGCAACTCAGCCGGCTCGGCGACGCCATCGCGTCATGGGAGTGGGAGCCCGCGAGCTTCGCGCTCACGATTCGCACCACGACGGGAGAGGAGAAGCGCTTTGAGTACGAGGAGCGACGCACTGGGGCGGGCGATCCCGAGAAGGGCCTGGAGGAGTTCCTGCGCGATCCGCAGCTCAGTGGCTCGGCCACTCCCGGAGAGCTCGCGTTTCTCAAGTCGCTGCGTTTCAAAGACCGGCGGCCGAGCGCGCTCTACTACTATCGCGAGCTGCAGAACCTCAGGGATCCGCTGCATTTTCGCCCGCGACCGTAATCTGCTGCGGGGGGGCGAAGAAAACGAAAGCCGGAGAGCTGTTGCCCCCCGGCTTTCTTCACGTAGCAACACTAGCTACGCGGAGACTTCGCACGTAGGTGCAGTATCGGCGAACTATCTTGCCGAGTCAATGGGTTGCGAGGGTGCTGGTGGCGGGATTCGAACCCGCAAGGGCGTGAGCCCAGAGACGTGCGAAGTCTCCGCGTTTACCAGTTTCGCCACACCAGCACCATTGGCTGAGAACCCTGGCAATCCCGAAGGCCGAGACGGGAGATCCCGCAAGCGCTGCCGCTCGCGCGGGAACGATTGAGCGAAGATGTGGATGCGCGATAATCAAAGTGATGCGGGGCGAATCAATAAACCGCGCGGCCAATCCCTCCGTACGGTTGCCAACACTCACGCCACCCGGGAGAATACCGCACCATGACGGAGATCGCGCCGCCGCCGAGCGGGGAGATGCTGGCGCTGCAGCAGCTGCTCGCCGGCCGCTACTCGATCGAGCGCGAGCTCGGCAGAGGCGGGATGGGCATCGTGTTCCTGGCGCGCGACGTCGCGCTGGACCGGCTCGTCGCGATCAAGCTGCTGCCCCCGCAGCTCGCCCACCCCGCGGCGCGGGACCGCTTCCTGCGCGAGGCGCGCACCGCCGCCGGACTGTCGCACCCCAACATCGTGCCGATCCACGCCGTCGAGCAGCTGGGCGACTGCGTGTTCTTCGTGATGGGCTACGTCGACGGCGAGACGCTGCGCGAGCGCGTGGCGCGCACGGGGCCGCTCGCGCCGCGCCTGGCGATGAAGCTGATGCAGGAAGTCGGCTGGGCGCTCGCGTACGCGCATCGCTGCGGCGTGATCCACCGCGACGTGAAACCCGACAACATCATGATCGAGCGGGGAACCGATCGCGCCTTGGTCACCGACTTCGGCATCGCGGTGCGCGGTGGCGAAGGGAAAGCCGGCGTGGCCGACGCCGCGGGCACGGCGCGCTACATGAGCCCGGAACAAGCACTCGGCGAGGCGGTGGACGAGCGCAGCGACGTCTATTCGCTCGGCGCGACGCTCTTCTTCGCGCTGACCGGCCGGCCGCCGTTCGAGGGGTCGAACGTCCCCGCGATCATCACGAAGCAGGTGACCGAGCCGGCGCCGCGTCTCGAGACGCTACGGCCCGAGGTGCCGCGGCGCCTGGCGGACCTGGTGGACCGCTGTCTCGCGAAGGAACCGGCGAAACGTATCCAGACGGGCGACGAAGTCGCGCGCGTCGCCGGCGAGATCCGCGGCAAGGACCTGCGCGCGCCGCCACTGGTGCGTTCGTTCGTGCGCAACGCCCAGGTCTCGACGATGGTGCTGCTCGGCTCGGTGATCGGGGGCTCGACGTTCAACACGGGTCCCCACGGCAGCAGCTTTCAGATCGGCGGCGCCGGACTCATCGGCATGGTTCTGCTGTTCCAGCTCCTCAGCGTGGCGCGCCGGCTGCTGCGCGAGGGCTATGCGTTCGAGGACATCCGCGCCGCGCTGATCGCCGAGGCGCACGTCCAGCAGGAAGAGGCGGACGAGACGCGCCAGGGCAGCTGGACGCGCAAGCTCAACACGCTGTGGCACCGGATCTGGGCAGGCCGGGCGGGGCGCTGGTTCTTTCGCGTGGCCGCGATCCGCCTGAAGCGCACCGGCAAGCACGCCGTCGTCGCGGGAGACGCGACGGAGCTCGTACTCGGCCGCTCCGTCATCGCCGCATATCACGCGCTGGATCGCGGCACGCGGGACCAGCTGCGCGAGCTGCCCGAGGTCGTGGAGCGGCTGGAGCGCGAGGCGGAGCTGCTGCGCGCGCGCGGCGACACCGAGCGCCTGGCGGTGACGGTGGCGGCGCTGGAGAACGTGCGGCTGGCGCTGCTCAAGGCGCGCGCCGGGGGGGGGAGCGGCACGGCGGGTGAGCTCACGGGATTGCTCGAGCACGTGCGGCAGCTCAGTGCGAACGTGGACGACTACCTGGAGGCGCAGCGCGAGGTGGAGCGCGCGCTCGAGGGCTCGAGCTAGAGCGACAGGTAGACGATCTTCACGAAGTCATCGCCCTTATATCTCCCGCCGCCCCAGTCGGCATCAAGATCTGTAAACGGCTTCGCCGCGATCGCTTCGTCGAGCGACTTGCCTGACGCCTTGAGTTTTCTCACTCGATCCGCTGCCGTGACGAGCATGTCGCGATACTTCGTGAGATCGGACTTCGTGGCGAGCGGGCCGTGGCCCGGCACGATCTTCGTGTTCGCATCCGCCATGCCGAGCAGGCGGTTCGACGCCTCGATCATGCCGTCGATCTTGCCGCCCGTGGATCCGTCGATCAGCGGATAGCGGCCGTTGAAGAAGACGTCGCCCGCGTGCAGTACATTGACCCGCTCGAACCGCACGATCACGTCGGTGTCAGTGTGCGCCGGTGCGACGTGCTCGACCTTCACCCCCTCGAGCGCGTAGCCATCCTTGAACACGAGCTG
>DATDEZ010000023.1:0-2536 GCA_036522875.1 Gemmatimonadales bacterium
GGTGTAGTTGTGCGTGACGCCGAAGACGAGCCCGGTGCGCTGCACCGTCTGGACGAGATCGAGCGCGTCCGCGACGGTCGTCGTCATCGGCTTGTCGCAGATCACGTCGATGCCGCGATCGAGAAACGCGCGGGCGATCGCGTGATGGCTGTCGTTCGGCGTGACGATGCTCACGACCTCGATGCCGTCGCCCCCGGCCCGGTGCGCCTCGGCGGCCGCCATGTCGGCGAAATTCGTGTAGACGCGATCGCGCGCGAGGCCGAGCTCCGCGCCCGACTCCTTGGCGCGCTCGGGATCGGACGACAGCGCGCCCGCGACCAGCTCGTACTGCCCGTCCATGCGGGCACAGAGCCGGTGCACACCGCCGATGAACGCCCCTCGGCCGCCGCCTACCATGCCGAGTCGCAACGGCGCGCTCAGGTCCTCACCCCCTGACCCCCTCTCCCTTCAGGAGAAGGGGAACGAATGCCAAGCATCTGGAGATTCGCGGTCTGATCGGTCCCGGCGTCCGCGAAATCATCGAACGCGTGCTCGGTGGTGCGAATGATGTGGTCGGCGATGAACTTCGCGCCTTCGCGTGCTCCGTCCTCAGGATGCTTGATGCAGCACTCCCACTCGAGTACGGCCCAGCCGGGATAGTCGTACTGCGCGAGCTTCGAGAAGATCGCCTTGAAGTTCACCTGCCCATCACCGAGTGACCGGAACCGCCCCGCGCGATCGATCCACGACTGAAATCCGCCGTACACGCCCTGTCGTCCCGTCGGGTTGAACTCGGCGTCCTTGACGTGAAACATGCGAATCCGCTCGTGATACAAGTCGATGTACTCGAGGTAGTCGAGCTGCTGTAAGACAAAGTGGCTGGGATCATAGAGAAGATTGCAGCGCTTGTGCCCGCCGACCCGCTCGAGGAACATCTCGAACGTCACGCCGTCGTGCAGGTCCTCGCCGGGATGGATCTCGAAGCAGGCGTTGACGCCCTGTTCGTCGAAGAAGTCGAGAATCGGACGCCAGCGCTTCGCGAGCTCGTCGAACGCGGTCTCGATCAGCCCGGCCGGCCGCTGCGGAAACGGATAGAAGTATGGCCACGCCAGGCAGCCGGAGAATGTGGCGTGCTCGGTGATGCCGAAGCGGCGCGACGCGCGCGCCGCGAACTTGAGCTGCTCCACTGCCCACGCCGCGCGCGCGGCCGGTTTGCCGCGGACCTCGGGCGCCGCGAAGCCGTCGACTGCCGTGTCGTACGCCGGATGCACCGCCACGAGGTGGCCCTGCAGGTGCGTCGCCAGCTCCGTCAGCTCGAGCCCGACCTCCGCCAGGATGCCTTTCACGTCATCGCAATACGTCTGGCTTTCGGCTGCGCGCTTGAGGTCGAACAGGCGCGCGTCCCACGTCGGGATCTGCACGCCCTTGAAGCCGAGCCCGGCGGCCCACCCGGCGATGCTTTTCAGATTGTTGAATGGCGGCGCGTCGCCCGCGAACTGCGCCAGGAAGATGGCGGGACCCTTGATGGTCTTCATGGCGCCTAAACTATTTCAAAATCAGACCCTTCGCTGCTGCTTGTGACCGATGCCTTCTGTCCAGCACTCAGCGCCGATACTGACGCAGCCGCTTTTCCCGCCACGCCACGATCCCGGTGGCCGCGAGACAGCCGATCCCGCCGCTCACCACGGAAAACACGGGGCCGAGAAACTGCGCCGTCACGCCGGCCTCGAGCTCGCCGAGCTGCGGGCCGCCCATGAAGAACATCATGTTGACGCCGGTCATGCGGCCGCGCAGCTCGTCCGGCGTCTCGAGCTGGCGGATGATGTTGCGGATGACGGTGCTCACCGTGTCGGCAGCGCCGACGCACGCCAGGCACAGCAACGTGAGCCAGAAACTCACCGAGAATCCGAAGACGACCGTCGCCGCCCCATACGCGGCGACCGACCAGAGCAGCACGACGCCGCGGCGGTCGATCCTGTCGATCGTGTGGGCCGTGATGAAGCCCGCCACCACCGCGCCGACCGACGGCGCGGCGTAGAGCCAGCCGTAGCCGCGCGCGCCGACGTGGAGAATGTCCTGCGCGAAAATCGGGAGCAGCGCCGTCGCCGACGCGAAGAACGTCGCGATGAAGTCGAGCAACATCGTCGAGCGCACGATCGCGTGGGCGAACACGAAGCGCAGGCCCTCGACCGCCGCGGCCCACGTGATCCGGCTGGACGCCGGCACGTCGCCGGCCGGCTGGCGGTAGCGCATCAGGACCAACGCCACGAGCACCATCAGGAATGACGCCGCGTTCGCGGCGTACACCCAGCCGAGTCCCGCGCCCGCGATCACGAGCCCGGCGAGCGTCGGCCCGAGCACGGACGCGATCTGAAACATCAACGTGTTCAAGCTGATCGCGCTCGAGAGGTGCTCACGCGGCACGAGGTTCGGGATGAGCGACTGGCGCGCCGGGCCGTCGAACGACGCCGCGGCCGACGACAGCGCGGCGAGCAGATAGATCGGCCACACCGTCCGCAGGCCCCCGAACGTGAGCGCGGCGAGCGTCGCGGCGAAG
>DATDEZ010000024.1:0-3930 GCA_036522875.1 Gemmatimonadales bacterium
CGCTACCGCGGCACCGGGACGCAGAAGCCGATCCTGCTGCTCGCGCACCTCGACGTCGTGGAAGCGCGGCGCGAAGACTGGTCGATGGATCCGTTCACGTTCGTGGAGAAGGACGGCTACTTCTACGGGCGCGGCACGCAGGACATCAAGGACGGCGCCGCGGTCCTCGTCGCGACGCTCGTGCGGCTGAAGCAGGAAGGCTTCAAGCCGAACCGCGACCTGATCCTCGCGCTGACGACGGGCGAAGAGGGCGGCAGCGACTACAACGGCGTCGAGTGGCTGCTCCAGAATCACCGCGATCTGGTGGACGCCGCGTACGTGATCAACATGGACGCGGGCGATCCCGTCATCATGAACGGCAAGAAGATCATGCGGTCGGTGCAGGCGAGCGAGAAAGTCTACGTCACGTTCAAGCTCGAGGTGCACAACCCCGGCGGGCACAGCTCGCTCCCGACCAAAGACAATGCCATCTACCGGCTCGCCGCCGCGCTCGGCCGCCTGAGCGCGTACCAGTTCCCGGCGCAGCTCAACGAGATCACGCGGACGTCGTTCGAGCGGCTCGCGGGATTGCAGCAGGGCCAGCTCGCGGCCGACATGAAGGCCGTAGCAGCGCCGACGCCCGACACCGCAGCCATCCGGCGGCTCTCGGACGCGAGCCCGCTATACAACGCGCAGCTGCGGACCACATGTGTGGCGACGGAGCTCGCCGGCGGTCACGCCGAAAACGCGCTGCCGCAGATGGCGAGTGCGACGGTGAACTGCCGGATGCTGCCCGGCACGCCGCAGGATCAGGTGCAGGAAACATTGCAGCAGGTCGTGGGCGACACGGCGGTCGCGATCAGCGTCGTCACGGCCGCGACGCCGAGTCCGCCGTCGCCGCTGACGCCGGAAGTGATGGGCGCGATCGAGCGGGTGACGCAACGGATGTGGAATATTCCCGTCGTCCCCGTCATGGAAACCGGCGCGACGGACGGCCTGTATTTCCGGAACACCGGCATTCCGGTGTACGGCGTGTCCGGCGTGGCGATCGACATCAACGACATCCGGGCGCACGGCAAGGATGAGCGCGTTGGCGTCCAGGATTACTACAACGGTGCCGAGTATACCTATCAGCTCGTGAAGGAGCTCACATCGGCGCACCGGTAAAGCCGCGCGGCCTCGACGGCGTCGTCGCCGGGCAGACTCGGCTCAGTCACGTCGATGGTCAGGCCGGTCAGCTCGTCATCGGTGGCTATGAGCTGAAGGAGCTCGCCGGCAAGGTGAGCTTCGAAGAAGCCGCGCATCTCCTGTGGCGCGGGGCGCTGCCGCGCCGCGATGAGCTGACGCGGCTGCGCGAGGAGATCGCGGCGCTGCGCGCCCTGCCGGACGAGACGCTGCGGGTCGTGCGCGCGGCGGCCAGGATCCCGCCGATCGACGCGCTGCGGATGGGCTGCGCGACGCTGTCGCTCGATCTCGCCAACCCCGACGACATCTCGCCGGGGGCGGACATCCAGGCGGCGAAACTCCTGGTCGCGCGCTTCCCTACGATCGTCGCCGCGCACGCGCGCCTCAGCGCCGGCAAGGACCCGATCGCGCCGCGCGCCGATCTGCCGCTCGCCGCCAACTTCCTCTATATGGTGCACGGCAAGGCGCCCGATCCGATCGCGGCGCGGGCGATCGACACCTACTGGGTGACCGTCATCGACCACGGGATGAACGCGTCGACATTCGCTGCGCGCGTCATCGCGAGCACGCGCTCGGACATGGTGAGCGCCGTGACCGGGGCGATCGGCGCGCTGAAGGGGCCGCTGCATGGCGGCGCGCCCGGTCCGGTGCTCGACATGCTGAAGGACATCAAGTCGGCCGAGCGGGCCGAGCCGTGGGTGCGCAACGAGCTGGCGGGCGGGCGGCGGATCATGGGCTTCGGCCATCGCGTCTACAAGGTCCGCGATCCGCGCGCCGACGTGCTGGGCAAGGTGGCCGACGAGATGAGCTCGGCGGACGGCGCGGTCGAGAACCGCAAGCTGTTCGACCTCGCGCGGTCCGTCGAGCAGACGGTCCTCCGGGTGCTCGAGGAAGTGAAGCCCGGCCGCAATCTGCGCACCAACGTCGAGTTCTACACGGCACTCGTGCTGCAGGGCATCGGCCTCGAGCCGCGGTCGTTCGTGGCGACGTTCGCATGCGGACGCGTCGCGGGCTGGAGTGCGCACGTCATCGAGCAGCACGCCGAAGATCATCTGATACGTCCACAATCGGAGTACATCGGACCGAAGGGGCTTAAAGTCGGCGGCCGGTGAAGCGGCGGCGAGGTAATACGGTGGCGGGGGGCGGCAAATGACCAGAGTCGTGCTGCTGTTGGCGGTGATGGGCACAGCCTCTCTGCACGCGCAAGCGGAGGATTCGGTGAAGGCGGCCGAAGCGTCGCGGCGGCAGGCACTGCTCTCGGCCGATACCGTCGCCTTGTCGCGACTGCTCGCGCCGGACTTCATCGAGATCTCGCGCCTCGGCACGCTGCGTACGCGGGCCGATAACATCCGCGACATTGCGAGCGGCGCGTTGCATCTGTCGTCCATCAACTACGACAGTCTCAGCGTGCGGCTCTACGGCGACGTCGCGGTACTCACCGGCATTGCCGACAATACGGGCACGATGCGGGGCTTCCCGTTCAGCGGCAAGATTCGCTACACGCGTGTCTTCATTCGTAAGGATGGGCGCTGGCAGGCGGTACTGATGCAGCAGACGATCATGCAGTGACGGCACAAGGCGTCTGGCGGTTCGGCGCCGTGCTGTTCACGCTGCTCGGGGCCTTCAGCGCGATCGTATTCGCGCGACTCAAGTGGACGGCCGCCGATGTGGACGTCGTCGGTTTCCTGTGGTTCTTCCAGAATCTGCCCAAGGTCGCCGCGCTGGGATTCATCATCGTCTTCTTCTCGATCGCGCTGTGGTGCTTCATCCGCTCCTTCGGGGTCTTCCGATAGCCCACCCCGTCCTGATCGCCGCCGAGCTGCAGAACCTGCTCGATCCGTCGCAGCTGAGCGGTCTCGACGTCACCTGGCTTGCGACCGAGCAGCCGACGCCACGCGGCGAGTGGGTCGCGATCGTGCCGCTGCTCTCGCGTTGGGTCGGCGGCAGCGAGCTCAAGAATCTCCCGAAGCTCCGCATCGTCGCGAAC
This sequence comes from Gemmatimonadales bacterium, assembly GCA_036522875.1. Taxonomy (GTDB): domain Bacteria; phylum Gemmatimonadota; class Gemmatimonadetes; order Gemmatimonadales; family GWC2-71-9; genus 20CM-2-65-7. The sequence goes on from DATDEZ010000024.1 coordinate 3,152, forward strand.
TGCGCCGTCGGCTACAACAACGTCGATCTCGTCGCCGCCGAGATGCGCGGCGTGCTGGTCACGAACACGCCCGGCGTGCTCACGGAAGCCACCGCCGATCTCACGTGGGCGCTGATTCTCGCGACGGCGCGCCGGCTCGTCGAAGGCGTCGATCTCGTGCGTAGCGGCCAATGGACGGGCTGGCGTCCCGAGCAGCTCCTCGGTCTCGAGCTGCAGGGCAAAGTGCTCGGCCTCCTCGGCGCCGGGCGCATCGGCCAGGCGGTCGGCCGCCGCGCGCTCGCGTTTGGGCTGCGGATTCTCTATTCGGCCCGCGGCGCGAAGACCGCGTTCGAGACCGAGACCGGCGCGACGCGCGTCGATCTCAAGCGGCTCCTCGCCGAGAGCGACATCCTGAGCCTGCACGTGCCGGCGAGCCCGGAGACCAAGGGGATCATCAACCGCGAGACGCTGGCGCAGATGAAGCCGGGCGCGATCCTCATCAACACGGCCCGCGGCGACCTGATTCGCGAGGAGGCGCTGGCGGAGGCGCTGGAACAGGGGCGCCTGGGTGCCGCGGGGTTGGACGTCTACACGGAGGAGCCCGCGATCCATCCGCGGCTCGTCGCCGCACCGCGCACCGTGCTGCTGCCGCACATCGGCAGTGCGACCGAGGAAACGCGCCGCAAGATGGCGACGATTGCGGTGGCCAACGTGCACAGTGTGCTGGAAGGGAAGGCTCCATTGACACCTGTGTTTTGAAAGCGGCGGCGAGATAAGGCGGCGGCAGATAAGGCGGCGGC
>DATDEZ010000025.1:0-5687 GCA_036522875.1 Gemmatimonadales bacterium
CGCTTGGTGACTCGCGCCGTGCCGCTGACGCTCGTGGTACTCGAGAGCGTCGCGGTGACGGTCACGTCGGATGCGGACGTGTCCGCGGTGTAGACCCCGGCTTGTGAGATCGTGCCGGCGGACGCCTGCCAGTCGACTGCAATCGGTACGCTATCGCCCGCTTGCGTGCGTCCATACGCCTGAAACTGGAAGCTTTGTAGCGGATCGATCGTCAGCGCGGCGGGAGCGACCAACACCTGGGTAACCGGATTGTCGACCCCGAGACCGTCTCGAGGTTTGAGGTTGCACGCGGCGCCGAGCGCGATGACAATGAATGGCCAATACTGCCCGCGACGAGCGTTCATCCCCGTCACCCCCCAAAAAGAGTTCGGCAGCTCGACCGGCATGGCGCGTTCGCGCGGTAGCCTCGGAGCTTTGCGTCACCGGCTTTCGCCGGGTTTGCCTTTGTCGCGCTCCCTCGGGCAGAGGGGTGCGTGTTCCTGCAACAAACGAAAGGGCCGCCAGCTTCGACCAAAGGTCGATGCGCTGGCGGCCCGGCGGACGTGGCGACTCGCGTCGCGGTAGTCCCGTAGCTCTGCGTCACCGCCTTTCGGCGGATTTGCTCTGAGCAGCGTGCCTAATCGGTGTAGCGAGAACGCAACAGCCGTGCCGCGCGCTGGTCAGGCGTCGCGGCCGGCGAGTAGTTGAGGGCGCGATCAATGGGTTGTCATTCGCACGCGCGCGGTGTGATGCCTGCACACCGGGGAAACACCTTGGAGGATTCTGCGCACAGCCGCGCAGAATGCGTCTAGAAATCCTTTACGTGACAGCGTGAGGATTCGCCGACTCTCACGACGACATTGTCGACGTCGAGCGCCTGCGCGGGTGGATTGTTCGCGAGCGCGCGACTGAACGTCAGCTGCACGGCGTTGAGCCGCAGCACGTTGCTGTCGCGGAAACGCAGCCCCGGCCAATCGCCGCGCCGCACGCCGTCGACCCATACTGTCTGCGTCGCATCACCGTGTCCGGGTTGGTTGAGACGCACGCAGAACTCGATCTGGTGCCAGGCTCCGCTCGCGAGCGCCGCCGGCGTATAGGTCTCCGCACCGTCGCCGAAGCGGCCCCAGCATGTGACGCCGTCGGGCTCGCGCGTCATGTCGGGATAGTAGGCGTAGAAGCGGACCGGTCCGGCGCCGACCGTCGCACTGCGCTCGCTGACCACCATGGCGGCGAAGAAATCGCTGCCCGTCGGGCACTTACCGGCTTTGCCAAAGGCCGACCAGCGATCATCGTCGCGAGAGCCGTACAGCGCGATCAGCTTCGTGTCGCCTTTCCAGTCCGCCGGAAAGCGGACCCACGCGCTGACGTACAGCGAGTCATAGCCGGTCGACAGGAAGTGCGTCAGCCAGCCGCCGTCGCCGTTCGCCGGATACGTCACGCGGAGATAGCGCCGGCCCGACTCGGCGCCACTCGAATCGTCGACCACGTGCTGGCGAGTGGGATCGGCGCCATCGGTCCATGCCGAGAGATTCCCGGACTCGAAATCCTCGGCAAAGACACCGTCAGCTGTGCGGGGCGAGTCGCTCGGACCGCACGCGGCCAGCGCCGCGATCGCAGCCACGAGGAGTGTCGTTACGCTGCGCCGCGCTTGCCCCACTCGCGAATCCATCGCTCGAGGCCTCCGAGATCGCCGGCCGTCAGTCGCCCGTGTGTCGGAAACGTACATAGGCGCTTGGCCAGCAGGCGGCTGCCGGGGAAATGGTCATCGCGATTCAGGCAGCGGCGACGCCATGGCTGCAGCTCGCTGAGCGGCTGCGGATAGCCCGGCATGATGCCGAGGCTCTGCGCCGCGCGTTGGGAGACAGCGACCCGAGCGGCGGCGGACATGAGCGCCGGCAATCTGAGAAATCCCGCTTGCGTCTGCTCCGCGAGAGCGACGGTTTGAAATGCGGGCTCCGACGCCAGCGCCTCGAGCAATCGCTGCGCGTTGCGCCGCCGCACGTCCACCTCGCGCTCGGCGGCGGCCCATGAGGCGGCGGTTACGCGACACGCGACCGTCGTCGGGCCGCGCAGCGGCCGGGGTTGACGGTATCGCGTCTCGCCGAGGTGCAGCATCGGCAGCGCGGCGGGAATCGCGTACAGCCGCGGATGTTGGAACATCCATTGTGCCGAGAGCGCCGCGAAGTCGGGCCAGCCGCGCCCGCCGGCGGCGAGCCGGCGGTGGCGGCGGATGCGGCCGACAATCCCCTCCCCTGCCTCGTCCATCGCGAGGATCGCGCCTCCGCTTCCACCGGTCAGTCCCTTGCCGCGCCCAAAGCTCAAGATCGCGAGCGATCCTTGGCTGCCGGCCGGCCGGTCCTTTACTGTCGCGCCGGCTGCCTGCGCCGCATCCTCGATGACGAGCGCTCCCGCAGCGGAAGCGAGCGCATTGATCTCCGTCAGATCGACCGGACAGCCGTACAGGTGCGCGACGACGATGGTTCGCGCGCCATGGCGCAGCAGTCGCGCGATCTGCGCGAGGTCCGGACCGAGCGTCTCCGGATCCACGTCGTACAGCAACACCGGCACGCCGGCACCATCAGCAGCCGTGGCGACGTCGTAGCAAGCGTAGGCCGGAAGCGCGACGGGTCCCACACCCCGATCGTTGGCGATGTCGACGAGCGCGGCCGTCAGCGCGGCGGTGCCGCTCGCCGTGAGAAGGACGGCACGCGCGCCGTAGCAATCCTGGAGGAGTGCGGCAAGCTCGCGCTCGGCGCGCGCGTGTGTCCCGTTCCAGCTGACCAGGCCGCGGACACCGGCGAGCAGCGCGCCGGTATCGAGCGGCGAATGGACCGGCAGCTGGCGTCGCCAGGTGATCACGGCAGGAAGCGAACGAGTCGTGGACCGACGAGGTTGGCTACCGGGAGTGGCAACCGGCGCCACAGCCGCGGTCCCCACGAAAACGCCCGATCGTCCGGCGACGGCGGCGCCTGCCGCGCGGCTTCGGGGGCCACGAATTGGCGCCAGGGCAGTGCGACGTCGCTCCCGCCCCATTGTTTCTTGAAGCGGTGTGTCCCGCCCCCCGGCGTACAGCGGCCGAAATTGAACACCCGCGCGCCGCGACCGATCACGTGCTCCATGAGCGCCCAGTACAACAGCATGTTCGCCGAGATGCTGCGCGACTCACGCAGCGCTCCTGCCCAGGTGATCTCGAATTCGTCGCGCCAGAGGAAGCCGCAGCCGCCCGCGAGCGGTTGGTCGCCGCGATAGACGACGCCGAAGACGGCGAGCTCGGGGAACGCACGAGCCACGCGCTCGAAGAATGCGCGAGGCAAGACGGGCGTACCGAGATCGCGCATCGTCCGCGCGAAAACCTCGTAGAACGCCTCCACGTGCGCCGGCCCGAACCGCACGACGAGTCCCTCCTTCATCGGCCGGCGGATCTGGCTCCGCAGCTTCGCCGGAAACTTCGCGAATACCGCCTGCGGGTCGGACTCCAGTGGCAGCAGCACCGTGATCTTCCGAGACGAGGTGGGAAGGTCGAGCTCGACATCGTGGCGAGTTCGCAGCTCCAGCAAGTCGGCGGAGCTCCGGCGCGCTTCGCTCACCGCCGTGGCGACCAGTTGCTGTCTCGCAAGGACCGATCCCAGCGGTCCACCGTCGTTGAGAAACGGCACGGAGACCAGGTAGTGGCCGAAGATTCTGCTGCGCACCCGGACGAGCGGCAGGATCCCCTGCCACGATCCGTCGTCGCCCGTCGCGACCTGATACAAGCACTCGGCGCCGAGCACGTCGGACAGGATGTCGCGCCAAGCGGACAGATGGCAGAAGCTGCTGTCGGCCGAGTCGCGTACGACGTCATCCCAGCGGCGCACGGCGCCGTCGAGCGGCGTTATGGCGATGGGCATAGCAACAGATCCGGCGTGGGCGCGGTCGCACTCGCGAGTCGCGCTTTCGCGAGCGTGTCGCGGATCGAGCCGAAGGGAAACTCCGTCAGCAGTCGTTCGAGGCGCGGGAGCATTCCCTGCAGTCCACCATAGTGTCGCAGCCGCGTCGCCCAGGACACGGCAAACCGCGGCTGCTCGGCGTCGATTTCCCACGGATGGATGTAGAACGTCCCGGGGACGCCGCGCCGCTCGCACTGCCGCAGCGCGGTGCGCACGACGCTGTAGGGCAGCAGGCGGAAGTACGCGCCGCCCGCCGCGGGCAGTCGCATGCCCGCGAACCGCAACGTCGCCGGAGGAATCTCGACCAGTTTGCCGGCCGGGCGCTCGAGCCAGTGCGGATCTTCCTTTCCGCCGGGATAGCCGTACCCGCGGCGCCGTACCGGAAAGAGGCTCGAGTCGTAGCGGTAGCCCTCCTCGAGGAGCACGTCGAGCGCCCATTCCCACCCGGGGACGATCGAATAGCTCGGCGCCCGAAACCCCACGACGCTCGCGCCGGTGATGTCCTCGAGGAGCTGCTTCGACCGCCGGACGGAGCGCCGAAACTGCGGCGGCGTCTGCGTCGTCACGCGGGCGTGATCCCAGGTATGCGACGCGATCTCGTGACCGGCCGCGGCGATGCTCCGCACCAACCCGCGGTGCCGCTCCGCAACCCAACCCACGACGAAAAACGTCGCGCGCGCCTGATGGCCCGCCAGGAGCTCGAGCAGCTGCTCCACCTGCCGCACGATACGCGACTCGTACAGCGCCCAACGACGCCGCGGAGCCTGCGGCTCCAGCGCGGAGACCTGGAAGTACTCCTCGACGTCGACCGTGAAATGATGGCGAATCACAAGCCTCGGAAGTGCAATGGCTATGCCTGGATGCACGAACGACGCGGAGCACTCGCCCCCGCGTCGTTCGTCGCGCTCCAGCCGCATCCGTCGCGCTGGCGCTACATGCTACAGCAGGACAACCGTGAGTTTCTTCGTGTCGGAACCTGACGCGCCCAGGCTGTCCCGGATCGTCACCGTGATCGTTCGCGTGCCCAGGATACTGATGCCGAGGTACGTGTGACCCACGGAGAACGAGCCCGCCGTCGTCCTGGTGCCGGTCGACGTCGAGCCGTCACCCCAATTGATCGTGTACGTCCACGGCCCATTGTCCGGATCGGTGAACGAGATGCTCTCGTTGAAGAGCACACCCAGCAGCACGGTCTGATCCGGACCGGCATCGACCACTGGTGCGCTGTTGGGCGGCGTGACCGTCACCGACTTCGATGTCGTCGTGCTTTGCGCGCCCTGGTTGTCCGTGACACGCAGAGTCACGCTGTACGTTCCGCCAGCCGAGTACGCGTGCGACGGATTCTGCGCCGTCGATGTCGTCCCGTCACCGAATGTCCAGTTGTAACCGGCGACGGTGCCATCGGGATCGGTGCTCGTACTCGTGAAGTTGCACGACAGACCACTGCAGCTCGACGTAAAGTTGGCCGTCGGCGGCTGATTGGGCGCCGTTACCGTCACGCTATGCGAGGCTGGAGCCGACTGCGCCCCCAGATTGTCCGTGACCGTGAGCGTCACGGTGAACGTGCCGGCGGCAGCGTACGCGTGCGACGGGTTTTGCACCGTCGCGGTCGCGCCGTCGCCAAAGTTCCAGCTGTAGCTCCCGATTGAGCCGTCCGGATCGCTGCTCGTGCTCGTGAAGCTGCACGACAAATTGCCGCAGCTCGAAGTGAACGCCGCGGTAGGCGGCTGGTTCGGCGGCGGCGGCGGCGGCGGCGGCGGCGGCGGGGGCGGCGGCGGGGGC
>DATDEZ010000026.1:0-4015 GCA_036522875.1 Gemmatimonadales bacterium
GATTGGGAATGTCAAGTCGTGCCCTGCGACGCCCGCCATTACATTCCGCAATCCGAAATCCGCAATCCGCAATGGGGTCGGCCGAAAGGAGTCCGGCTTGTTCGTCGAGTCCTACCGGGGAACCGTTCCCGAGTCCCGCCACCACGTCCATGTCGCAGTCGTGGACGCGTCTGGCCAGCTCGTTGCGCACGCCGGCGATCCCGATCTCGTCACATTCTGGCGCTCGGCGGCCAAGCCGTTTCAGGCAATGCCGCTCGTCGAGGACGGTGCCGCCGAACGGTTCGCGCTCACGCGCCAGGAGCTCGCGCTGGCCTGCGCCTCGCACTCGAGCGAGCCGGGGCAGGTCGCTTTGGTCCGCGAGTTCTTGCAGAAGATCGGTTGCTCGGAGCGCGATCTCATGTGCGGGCCGCATCGCCCGCTGTCGGACGCGGTCGCCAAGGACTACGAGACGCGCGGCGTGCGGCTGACGGCGGTGTACTCGAACTGCTCGGGCAAACACACGGGGATGTTGGCGCTCGCGAAGCATCACGGCTGGCCGACCGAGTTCTACGCGCGGCGCGACCATCCGGTCCAGCAGCGCTGCCTCGAATCGGTGAGCGCCTGGACCGACGTGCCGAAGGATCAGATCGGCGTGGGCGTGGACGGATGCGGCGTCGCGACGTTTGCGCTGCCGCTCAGAAACATGGCGATGGCGTGGAGCCGATTGGCGATTGCGGATTTCGGATTGCGGATTGGAGAAGGTCAGGTCAAATCCGCAATCCGCAATCCGCAATCCACAATTCTGGAGGCGATGGTTCATCACCCCGAGCTGATCGCGGGCGACGGGCGTCCGTGCACGGAGATGATGCGCGCGCATCCCGGTCGTGTCGTCACGAAGGTGGGGGCGGAGGGCGTCTACAGCGCGGTGTTGACCCGCGAGCAGCTGGGCGTGGCGCTGAAGGTGGAGGACGGCAACAGCCTCGCGTCGGCGCTCGCGATCGCCGCCATCCTGGGCGAGCTGGGGCTCAGGCCGCAGCCGGAGTCGTTGACCAAGAAGCCGATGACGAATTCGCGGGGCGAGACGGTGGGCGAGATGCGTGTAAATGGGGGACTCCTGCATTGAAAAGATTGCGGATTGCGGATTGCGGATTGTTACTGTGAGCCTCGACGAGCAGACCCTGGCGTTGGTGCGCGTCGCGGTTGTCACGCCCACGGGCGACGAGCAGAAGCTCAGGGACCGGATGACGGCGGCGCGCGCGGCACGGGTCCCGTCGCTTTGGATGGAGGAGCTGTTGCTTCAGAGCTTTCTCAATGTCGGCTACCCCCTGGCGCTGGTGGCGTTCGGTGTGTGGCGGACCGTGGCCGGCCCGGATGCTCAACCGAGCGAGCCGGTCGCGCACCCTGAATGGGAGCAGTGGACGAAGCGTGGAGTCCAGGCGTGTAGTGAAGTGTATGGCCGCACCTATCACAAACTCCTGCTGAACTTGCGGGCGCTCCACCCCGCGATCGAGCCGCTTGTCGTCGTAGACGCATATGGAAAGATCCTGGGACGACCCGGCTTGGATTCCAAACGTCGCGAACTGTGCACGTTAGTGGCCATCGCCATGCAAAATGCGCCACGGCAACTGCACGCGCATCTTCGCGGCGCATTGAATACCGGATCCACACGCGAGGATGTCGATGAGGTCCTGGCGATTGTGGAACAGGAACTGAGCTCGGAACGCGCGTTGAAGATGTGGGAGATGTGGGCCGACGTGAGAGGGAGAAACCTTTAAGTGGATTTCGGATTGCGGACTGTGGATTGCGGATTGTGGATTTCGGATTGCGGATTGACGAGGCGGGGGTCATGAACCGAGAGGAGCTTGTTGCGCGTACCAAGCAGTTCGCGCTGTCTGTGGTTGCGCTTGTCGACGATCTCCCTCCGGGGCGCGCAGCCGACGTTATTGGGAAGCAGCTTCTGCGCTCAGGCACGTCGGTCGGAGCGAATTATCGGGCCGCCTGTCGAGCGCGATCTCGTCGCGAATTCATCGCCAAGATGGGAATCGTTGAAGAGGAAGGTGACGAGAGTCAGTTCTGGCTTGATCTGCTGATCGCTCGCGGTACGGTGGACAAGGACCGCGCGCTCGCGCTGCGTCACGAAGCCGGCCAGATCGTGGCGATTACGGTTGCGTCGATCCGTACAGCGCGTCGGACTCCCCGCTCAATTCCGCAATCCGCAATCCGCAATCCGCAATGTTTATAGATCGCGCCGTCGTCCAAGTGGTCGCCGGAACCGGCGGCTCGGGCGCCTCTTCCTTTCGGAGAGAGAAGTTCGTCCCCAAAGGCGGCCCCGATGGCGGCGACGGCGGCCACGGCGGCTCCGTGTACGTCATCGCCGACGAGAACCTCGGCACGCTGCTCGACTACCGCTACAACACGCGCTGGATCGCCGAGCGCGGGCAGCACGGCAAGGGCAAGAACATGACCGGCCGCTCCGCCGAAGATATCTACATGCCGGTGCCGCCGGGCACGGAGCTGCGCGACGCCGACACGGGCAAGATCCTCGGCGAGGTCGTGCGGCCGGGCGACACGGTGCTCATCGCGAAAGGCGGACGCGGCGGACGCGGCAACCAGCACTTTGCGACGCCGACGCATCAGTCGCCGCGCGAATGGGAGCCGGGCGAGGCGGGCGAGCAGCGCAAGCTCGAGCTCGTGCTGAAGCTCATCGCCGACGTCGGCCTGCTCGGCGAGCCGAACGCCGGCAAGAGCACGCTGCTCTCGGTAATCTCGGCGGCCCGGCCCAAGATCGCCGACTATCCGTTCACCACGCTCGAGCCGCATCTGGGCGTCGTGGGATTGTCGGATCACCGCTCGTTCGTGGTCGCCGACATTCCCGGCATCATCGAAGGCGCGCACGAAGGCAAGGGGCTTGGCCTGCGCTTTCTGCAGCACGTCGAGCGGACGCGGATTCTGGCGGTGCTGGTGCCGATGGACAGCCCCGATCCGCAGGCGACGTACGAATTATTGAGGAAAGAAGCGGCTGCCTATTCCGAAGAGCTCGCCGCGAAGCCGCACGTGGTGGTGCTCACGAAAGCTGATCTCGCCGCGCCGGACGCCGCCCGCCGCACGCCGTTGCGCACGAACGGCGCACCGATCGTCGAGATTTCCGCCGTCGCCCGGCAAGGCATTCCGGAGCTGTTGGAAGTGTTATGGAAGACGCTGAAGTCGTAGCGACACTCGCGCTCTCGCTCGTTCCCGGCATCGGCTCGCAGCGGCTGCGCACGCTCGTCAGCGCGTTCGGCAGCGCGCAGGCGGCGCTGGCGGCGCCGCATTCGAAGCTCGCCGCGACGTTCGGGATGACCCGGGCGGCGGCCACGGCGATCAAACGAGCGCGGCCGGAAGACGGGCAGCGCGTGCTCGATCGCCTCGCCGCCCTCGGGGCGCGCGTGCTGATCGCGGGGGAGCGCGACTTCCCGCCGCAGCTCACCGAGATTCCCGATCCGCCGCCCGTGCTGTACGTGTGGGGCAACGCGTCGCTGCTCACCAAGCCCAGCGTCGCCATGATCGGCAGCCGCGACCACTCGACGTACGGCGGCGAAGCGGCGCGCGTGCTCGCCATCGGCGTGGCGCAACGCGCGGTCGTGGTGAGCGGCATGGCGCGCGGGATCGACGCGATCGTCCACACCGCGGCGCTCGACGCGCGCGGCGACACCGTCGGCGTCCTCGGCAACGGCTTCGGCGTCATCTATCCGGCCGCCAATCGCGGCCTGTACGAGCGCATGGTCGCGCACGGATGTCTCATCACCGAGCATCCGCCGGGCGAGCGGCCGCACGCGGGATCGTTCCCGCAGCGCAATCGCATCATCTCCGGTCTCGCGAAAGCGCTCGTCGTCGTGGAGGCGGCGCGGAAGTCGGGCGCCTTCGTCACGGTCGACTGGGCAGGAGAGCAGGGCCGCACCGTGCTGGCGGTGCCCGGCCCGATCACCAGCAGGACGTCGGACGGCTGCAACACGCTGATCCAGCAGGGGGCGAAGCCCGCGCTCACCGCTGCCGACAT
>DATDEZ010000027.1:0-24920 GCA_036522875.1 Gemmatimonadales bacterium
CATGTCGTACGTCTACCTCGCCAAAGAGATCTCGTCGGACGAGACCGTCGCCATCAAGGTGCTGTCGCCGCGCCTCGCGTCGGACAAGAGCTCGGTGGAGCGGCTGCGGCGCGAGGCGGGCCTCGCCATGCGGCTCGATCATCCGAACGTCTGCCGCATCCTCCGGCTCGGCGAGTCGGAGGACGGACTCATCTATCTCGTCATGCCGTTCCTCAAGGGCGAGCTGCTGTCCGACCGCGAAGTTCGCGGCGGTCCGATGGACATCCCGCTCGGCGTGAAGTTGTTGCAGCAGATGTGCGCCGGTCTCCATCACGCGCACGAGCTCCAGATCATTCATCGCGACTTGAAGCCGGAGAACGTGATGCTGGTGCCCGACGATGACGGCGGGACGGAGCACGCCGTCGTCATGGACTTCGGTCTCGCCAAAGAGCGTCGCGCCGACCCCGCGATCGCCAAGCTCACCGCGACCGGCATCATCCTCGGCACGCCCGAATTCATGAGCCCGGAGCAGATTCGCGGCAAGCCGCTCGACGCGCGCAGCGACATCTACGCGCTCGGCATCGTCGCGTTCGAGATGTTTACCGGCAAGCTGCCGTTCCAGGGTCGCAACGCGCAGGAGATGATGATCGCGCGGCTGCGCAGCCAGCCGGTACCGGTGCGGCAGTATCGGCCCGACGTCCCCGAGCCGGTCGAGAAGGCGCTCACCAAGGCGCTCCAAACGAACCCGGACGACCGCTTCGCGACCGCGCTGGAATTCGGTGACGCGCTATCGGGCGGCGCCTCGGGCTCCGGCAGCGGCGGTGGCAGCTTCTTCGGCAAGCTCAAGGAAAAATTTTCCTGATGTGAAGCGCTTCCCCGCGTTCGACCCGCCCGAGTATGTGGACTGGAAACCCGACCCCGCGCTGGTGCGGGGTTTTCGATCCACGATCGAATCGAACCCCGACCGTGCGAAAATCATCGCGACCCTGACTCCTGATGCCAAACTCCTGCTGTATCAGGGCCTCGTGCGCGCGCGTCTTCACGACATCGAGCTGAAGCGTTGGGTCCGCACCGGCGTGATTTCGAAGGCCTGGCTCGGCACCGGCGAGGAAGCGACGACGGTCGGACCGGTCCACGCGCTCGAGCGCGGCAAGGACATCGTCGCCCCCATGATCCGCAACGCCGCGGCGTGCTGCGAGATGGGAATGCCGATCGCCGACATGCTGCGTGCCTATCTCGCCACCGCCGATTCGCCGAGCGGCGGCCGTGACCTGCACGTCGGCGCGTTCCCCCACGGCGTGCTGCAGCCGGTCTCGCACGTCGGCGACATGGTGCCGGTGATCACCGGCATCGCGCTCACCTTCAAGATGAAGCACGAGCCGCGCGTCGCGCTGACCTGGATCGGCGACGGCTCGACCAAGAGCGCCGCGGCGCACGAAGGCACCAATTTCGCCGCCGTGCAGCACGTGCCCGCCATCTTCATCGTTCAAAACAATCAGGTCGCGCTCGGTACGCGGCTCGAGCAGCACCACTTGCCCGCCAGCTTCAAGGAATGGGCATCGAGCTACGGCATCTGGGGCGCAAGCTTCGACGGCAACAACGTCCTCGACGCCTATGCGGCTACACGAATCGCGGCCGGGCGGTGTCGCAATGGAGAGGGACCGGCGCTGCTCGTTGCCGAGACGTTTCGCATGGGAGGGCACGCGACACACGACGAGCGCGAAGCGCGGGAAACGTTTTCCGCCGATCTGTTTACCACCTGGGGCAAACGCGACCCGATCGGGCTGTACGAGGAGTATCTCAAAGAAGAAGGCGTCTCCGAGCGCAAGCTCGGTGAGCTCGAGGCCGAAGTCACCGCAGAAGTCGAGCGCGCCGCGCGTGAAGCGCTGGCCAGCCGCGAGAAGATGCCCGACGGCAAAACCGCTCTCGAGGGAGTCTATGCGAGCCGCAACTAGCGTCATGCTGATCGCCATTGCGTGCCACAGTGCCGCGCCCGCCGCCGCGCAGGATCACACGCTGCGCGTGCCGCCCGGCTTCAACGTCTCGGTCTTCGCCGACCATCTCCAGGGCGTGCGCTACCTCGCGCTCGGCCCGGGCAACGCGATCTACGCGTCGCAGCCCGGCGCGGGCCTGGTCGTGCGACTGACGGACACGAATCACGACGGCACCGCGGACAGCGTCGAGGCGATCGCGAGCGGCCTGCGTGGACCATTCGGGATCGCGTTCCGCGGCGACACGATGTACGTGGCCGAGGAGCGCGACCTGAAGCGGTTCGATCCGGGCGCGCGCGAGCCCAGGACCATCATCGACGACATTCCCGGTGGCGGTCACTCCACGCGCACGATTCTGTTCGGCCCCGACGGCAAGCTGTATCTCGCGGTGGGATCGTCGTGCAACTTGTGCGATGAGCGTGATTCGCTGCGCGCCGCGGTCTCGCAGTTCAATCCGGACGGCTCGGGCGGCCGAATCTTCGCGCGCGGTCTGCGGAACACCGTCGGCATCGCGTTCAATCCCAAGACCGGTGAGCTGTGGGGCGGCAACAACGACCGCGACAATCTGGGAGACGACCTGCCGCCCGAGCACGTCAACATCATCAAGGCCGGGCGCAACTACGGCTGGCCCGAATGCTATCTCCCGGGGAAACCCAATCCCGAGTATGGCTCGGCCAACTGCTCGAATGTCGAGCCGCCCGCGATCACGATTCAAGCGCACTCCGCCCCGCTCGGCCTGGCGTTCTACACGGGGACGCAGTTCCCGCGGGAGTTTCGCGGCGACGCGTTCGTGACGTTGCACGGGTCGTGGAACCGCAGTGTGCCGACCGGGGCCAAGGTCGTGCGGATTCACGTGGATTCGAGCGGTCAGCGCGCGATCGGTGTGGACGACTTCATCACCGGCTGGCAACTTCCCGATGGCTCGCGATGGGGGCGGCCGGTTGGTCTGCTGGTGCTTCCGGATGGCTCGCTGTTGGTGAGCGACGACATGGGCGGCAAGATCTGGAGGGTGAGTTATGGGCGGTGAGAACAAAGGCGGCAACGGGCGGCAGTGGGCGGCAACGGTGGGCGTGGTGGCGGTCCTTTGCCGCCTGTTGCCGCCCATTGCCGCCTTTGCTTCACCGGACATTCATTCCGAATACGTGAAGTTCGCGAGCGGCAAGGACACGATCACCGCCTATCTGGCCTATCCAGAGCGGGCCAATCCGGCGCCCGCCGTCATCGTGATCCACGAAATCTTCGGCATGTCGGACTTCATCAGACAGACGACGGAGCAGCTGGCGAAGGACGGCTTCGTCGCGATCGCGCCCGATCTGCTCTCGCGTCGCGGCGGTACGCCGGCCACGCAGGACTCGGCGCGGAAGCTGATTGCGGGGCTGAATCCCGACACCGTCACGCAGGACCTCGACGCCACGCGCGCCTACGTCAACAAGCTCAAGGCCGTGCGGGCGGGCGAAATCGGCGTGATCGGCTTCTGCTGGGGCGGCGGGCAGAGCTTCCGTTACGCGACGAACGCGCCCGAGCTCAAGGCGTTCGTCGTGTGCTACGGCCCTGCGCCTGACTCCGCCGCGATGTCGCACATTCGCGCGAAGGGACTGGGAGTGTACGCCGAGAACGACGCACGAATCGACGCCGGTCTGTCGAGTGCCGCGGCCGCGATGAAGGCGGCGGGGAAAAATTACCCGTACACGATCTATCCCGGCGTGGGACACGGCTTCCTGCGCACGCGCGAGAAACCTGAAGTCGCCGACAGCGCCTGGCATGCGGCGATCAACTTCTTCCGCGCGCATCTGAAGAGCTAGCGGACGGGTCGCGCGGTCTCGGACAGATAGGCCCGGGCGCGATCCAGCACGGCGTCGCGCCCGGCGAGCACGTCGTCGGCGCGCTCCGTCACCGGCAGATCGGGAACGATCCCGCCGCTGCGCACGAATTCCTTCCCATCAGGTAGCGCGTCGCGCGTCACGGTGAGCCGCGCCTGCCAGCCCGTCCCCGTGCCGAGTGCCACGACGATGGTTTGACCCGTGCTTGCGGCCGACGGCTCGCCGATGATCGGGCCGCGGTTTCCGCCGCGAAAGGCGACGAGAAAATCCTCCGCCGGCCCCGCCGTCCGCGCCGAGATGAGCACCGCGACGGGTCCCGTGTACGGGACGCGTTGCCGGCGCGCCGGCGGCCAGATCGTGTCGGAAGGCGCCGACAGCCAGGCACCGCTCGAATCGGGCGTATCGGTCCCGCGATAGGCGGGACGATATTGCGGCGTGCGCCAGCGTGATGTGAGCAACGGCTTGTCGATGAGTCGCGACAGGATCGCGTAGCCTTGCTCGCGCCCACCGGGTGTCCATGTGGTCTCCCGCAGATCGAGAATCACGCCGCGATGACGCGGCCCCTGACCTGCCGCGTCGCCGAGCGCGCGGTCGAAGCAGTCGACGACGTCGGGGTCAGCGAGGGTGTTCACGCGCACCCAGATCGCGCCGTCGGGGAGAGTGTCGGCCTCGAGCGGCGGCGGCTCGAGCGGCCAACGCATCGAGAGTGCGACGCTGCGTGTCACGCTCGCGCCGCGCTGCTCGCCGCCCGGCAACCGCAGCAGAAGCTGCAACGCCGTCCCGCGCTCGCCTTCGAGCATCCGGGTGACGGCGCGCTCCCAGCGGCTCTCTTCGGTGGCGGCGGCGATCTCGGGCAGGATCGAATCGCGAATCCACTGCGCAGCCGGCACGCCCTGGACGGTGATGATCTCGGCGAGGCGCTGCGGGCGCGCGATCCGCATCTCGTCGTTCGTCGCATAGTCTATAATGAAGGGGCGGCGTTCGATGCTGCGGAGCGCGAGCGGCGGGCGGGCGACGCGGGCGGCAATCGCGACAGGCGGCAGAATCTCGAGCTGCCCATCGTTCAGCAATGCGCCCCAGCGCCGCAGCGCGTGAAACAGCTGCATGTCGGTCAGGCCCGGCGTCTCGGATGCACGGGTGACCGTGGCCGTGAACGCCGAGTCCCAGTTCGCGCGCACGGCATCCCAGTACGCATAGTTGTAGCGGGCTTCGGCCCAGAATCCCGCGGCGACGACCTGGCGGCTGACCGGGGTGCCGCGTTGCGCCGTGAGCGGCGCGATGCAGAGCAGCGTGAACCCCGTGGACAACCACCGCGTTGGGGATGACATGGCTCTAATCTATCTGTTGCTGTTCGCGTCGCCCCAACTCCTGCTGTACTTGTACTTGCGCGAACGCCTGCCGCTGAGCGCGCGGCGCTGGCTCACTCTCCTGTTCGTCGTCTTCAACATCCCGTGGGGCATCGTCGCGGTGCGGATGTTCTCGGGCAGCCTGTGGGGCATGAGTCGCGTGCCCTACATCGCGCCGTGGATCGCGTGGCAGTTCCTGGGCTGGATATTCTGCGGGCTGGTCTGCGTCTACCTGCTGATCAAAGCGTTCTGGCGGTTGGGCGGTGTGGCGGCAAAGAGAATGCGCCGCGCTCCAATCGCCGAACCGCCTGACCGCCCCACCGCCCTGTCTCGACGCCAGTTTCTCGCCCGCGCAACGTACGCCTACGCCGCTGCCGGACTCGGCGTGTCGGCCTACGGCATCTGGAGCGCCGAGCGGCTGCCGGTTGTCACGCGCCGCACGCTGACGTTCCCCGATTTGCCGGCCGGCCTCGACGGGCTGCGCATCGCGCATCTGTCGGACGTTCATGCCGGCATTCACATGTCCGGCGACAAGATGGCGGCGATCGTCGCCCAGACGAACGCGCTCGGAGCCGATCTGATTTTGCAAACGGGCGACATGATCGACATCTCACAGTCGTTCATCCCGGATTACGTGCGCGCCTTCCGCGACCTCCAGGCGCCGCTCGGCGTCGTCACCTGTCTCGGCAATCACGATCGGTACACGGGCGAAGATGCCGTCATCCGCGGTGTGCGCGAGGCGGGGCAGGTGTTCATCAAGAACGGCGCCCACGTGATCGAGCACCGTGGCGCGACGCTCGCGCTCGTCGGCATCGACGATCCGCGCAATTGGCGCGCCGACGATCCGCAGGATGACGACATCGCGCAGGCGCTGCGGCAGGCGCCGCCGGCGCGCGACGCGTTTCGAATCCTATTGGCGCATCGGCCGGGATCGTTCGACGGCGCGGCGCCGCGCGGCATCCCGCTGACCCTCGCGGGCCACATCCACGGCGGCCAGTTCTATCTGCCGGTGATCGGGTGGTCGCCCGGACGGCTGATCACGAAGTACGTCATGGGGCATTTCACGAAGGGAAACAGCCAGCTGTACGTCAGCCGCGGGATCGGCGTCGTCGGAGTGCCGCTGCGCGTCTTCGTGCCGCCGGAGATTGGACTGTTCGAGCTGCGACGCGCCTGAGTCAGGCGCCAATGGCTCTCCAGGCGGCATCGATCACGAGTCGCACGCTCGTATCGGCCGGCCTCCATTCGCCGTCGACGATCTTCCGCAGCGCATGGCGCACCGCGCTGAGCCACACACCCGCCCAGACTTCGACGGCGCCCGGTCGTACGGCGCCCTGCGCCTTCCCTTACGCGACGATCCGCTCCAGTGCCAAACGAAACTCTCGCTCGGCCTTGCGGCTCTCGTCATCGAGCGCGCCGGCCGGGGAATCGAGCAGGCCGAGCTTCACGACGGCCGTTTCGTGTGCGGCCCCTTCCACGAGGCGGTGAGCGACGCCGCTCAGCTGGGCGCGCGCCGTCGTCGCCGCGGCATCGCGGACCGATTCCTGGACGACATTCACGGCCCAGCGCTGCGCCGCCCGATAGAGCTCGTTCACCAGCTGTTGCTTACTCGCGAAATGGCGGTAGATCGTGCCCTCCGCGATGCCCGCCTTCTTCGCGATCTGCGCCGTCGTCGTGACGTGATAGCCGCGCGTGGTGAACAGCTCGAGCGCCGTGCGAATCAGGCGTTGGCGCGTCAAATCGGCGGCGCCGCCGCCCGAAACCGAGGGGTGCGACATGTCGCCGAATCTACTAGCTTTCGGCCGCTTCAAATCCCCCAACGAGCGATGGAGAATTCCGGAATGCGCATGCTGGTGCTTGGCGCTGGGCTGCAGGGTTCTGCCTGTGCGTACGACCTCCTTCAGCGGTCAGAAGTCGAGCGTGTGACCTTGGCCGATCTTCAGCCCGGCCGTCTGCCCGCCTTCTTGAAGAAGGTCAAGAGCAGGCGGCTGATCACCGCTCGGCTCGACGCGAAGCAGACGGCAAAGCTGCGCGCGCTGATGCGCGGCCACGACGCCGTCATGAACGCACTCCCGTACTACTTCAATTATCCCGTCGCGAAAGCCGCGGTGGCGAGCGGCCTGCATTACGCGGATCTGGGCGGCAATACCGAGATCGTGCAGAAACAACGCACGCTGGACGGTGCCGCACGCAAGAAACGCGTTTCGGTGATTCCAGATTGTGGGCTCGCGCCCGGCATGGTGAACATCATCGCCGCCGAGGGAATCCGGCGCGTCGGCGATGCGGAGAGCGTGAAGATCTACGTGGGTGGGCTGCCGCAGCAGCCCGAGCCGCCGCTCAATTATCAGATTGTGTATTCGCTCGAGGGCGCGCTCGACTACTACACGACGCCCTCCTGGGTCCTGCGTGAAGGACGGCCGCAACAAGTCGATGCCCTCTCAGAGCGAGAGGAGATCGATTTTCCCACGCCGGTGGGACGGCTCGAGGCGTTCCATACAGGCGGCGGCATCTCCACGATGCCGTGGACCTACAGCGGCAAGATTCGGACGATGGAGTACAAGACGCTGCGCTATCCCGGTCACCTCGCCATCATGCGGCCCGTCCGTGAGCTCGGCCTCCTCGCGCTCGATCCGGTGAACGTGAAGGGCACGAAGATCGTGCCGCGCGACGCATTCATCGCGACCGTGTCACCCAAGCTCACGAAACCCAGTGGCCGCGATCTCGTCGCGCTGCGGATTGAAGTGACCGGCAAATCGGGGAAGCGCGTGGCGTGGCAGCTGCTCGACTACTTCGACGCGACGACCGGCATCAGCGCGATGATGCGGACGACGGGCTTCTCACTGGCGATTACGGGAGTGATGCAGGTGGACGGCAGAGTCAGCGCGACCGGCGTCCACACACCCGACGAGGCGGTGCCGTTTCAACCGTATGTGGACGAGCTGAAGCGCCGGGGCGTCGAGATCCGCGAGGTCGCTCAGTAGCTCCAGGTGGTCGCGAAGGTAAACACGGCGCCTTCCGTTCCTTTCCCGGCTTCCGCGACGATCAAGGTGTTGCGCATGAGTGCCATGCCTACGCCCCCACCGAGCGCCGAATGGAGGCCGTGGCGCGTGAGCTGGAACGCCTCGCCCGGCGCGAACACGCGTCCCGCGTCGTAGTACGCGAATAGCTTCACTTCGAGCAGATGAGGCGCCCACACGACGCCGTACCGCGCCTCGAGGCCGCCGACCAGCTTCCCGGGTCCGACGAACCGACCGTCGTAGTAGCCGCGCAGCGATCGATAGCCGCCCAGCGCCACGACCGGCCCCTCGCTCGACTCCATCGTCAGCTGCGCCGCGACCGGCGCGGTCCCCGTGATGTTTTCGCCGCCCAGGCGCGCCGCCAGAATGAGCCGATCGACGGGATGCGCGTACGCCCGCACCATGGCCGTCGTACGCGTGTACCCCTTGCCACCGCCGACCAGCGCTTCGGCGAAAATGCCGCGGTGCGGGTCTACTTCGAGGTCGCGCCAGTCGAGCACCACACCCGCGCGCGCGACGCGGTCGTTGAACGGGACTTCATCGGGCCGAATCGTGCCGGCCGCCTGGTCGCGCTGGAAGACGCTCGCGCCGGGCAGGTCACGGAAATTGGTGCGCTCGAGTGAGCCGCCGACCAGCACGCGCAGCGGTCCGACGACGCGACGCTGCACCGTGACTCGCGCCGAACCGGTCGTCCGACTCACGCGATAGAAGTAGGAGCGGCCCGGGCCGGTGGTCGAATCGCTGTCGAACGTCGTGCCGTTGCCCTCGCCGTAGTAGCCGAGCCGATTGGCGCGATTGAGCGTCAGAGTGAGGCCGACGCGCCAGCCCTCCCAGTACGCCGGCAGCTGCGCATCGGCTTGCACCAGGTAGCTCCCCTCGGTGCTCGCTCCCGCGTCGAACGCCACGCGGCCGAACGTCGGCTCGGGTCGCTCGGCGAAGCCAATCGGACTCGACCAGTCGTAGTGCCCAGCGATCCAGAAGCCGTCGACCGTGCTGTAGTACGCGTACGGATAGAGATGATCCACCCACTCGCGCGGCGGAGGGGGAGAGGCGGGTGGCACCGCTTGCGCCGCGAGCGCGCGCGCGAGCAGCACCGCGCCGGCTGCGAGGGTCAGCCGCGTGTGAATAGGGATGCCGTATCGCGCAGGCTCGCCTGCGATCCGTCGTGCACGGCGTACCGGTTGGGATAGAGCGACGCCGACCCGAACTCGCCGCGCTTGTTCACGGCATAGAACACGAGGTCGAACTTGGGCTTGCCCTGCTCGTCGAGCAGCCGCGGCACCGTGGTGGCGATGACGCGCTTCAGCGTCTCGAGGCACGCGTCGGTCGGCTTCATGCCGCGGCGCATGTTGTCGACCGTGAAGAAGGCTCCGCACACCTTGATGTTCGACTCGCCCAGGCCCGTGGAGCCGGCGGCGCCGATGTCGTTGTCGCAGTATTCGCCGGCGCCGATGATCGGCGAGTCGCCCACGCGCCCCGGAATCTTGAACGCGAGCCCCGCGGTGGTGGTGACGGACGACAGGTCGCCTTGTGGCGTGAGCGCGTCGCAGTTGATCGTGCCGGTGTGCTGCGAAGGCACGATCATGTGGTCGGTCTCGGGGACGTCGAGATAGTTGTCGCTCGGGCTGAGATTCGCGCGCCAGCGGAGCCACGCTTCGCGCGAGTGGTCGGTCAGCAGGTCTTCCTCTTTGAAGCCGTAGGAGAGCGCGAAGCGTTTCGCGCCTTCGCCGACGAGGAAGATGTGCGTCGTGTACTTGAGGATGAGCTTTGCGACTTCGGACGCGGTCTTGATGTTCTCGAGCGCCCCGACGGCGCCGGCGCGCTTCGTCGGCCCGTGCATGCAGGACGCGTCGAGCTGGACCACGCCGTCGGCATTGGGGAGACCGCCGTACCCGACCGAGTCGTCGGTCGGATCGAGCTCCTGGATTTTCACCCCTTCGATGACCGCGTCGAGCGTGTCCGCGCCCTGCATCAGCATGTCGAAGGCTTTTTGCACGGCCTTGAGTCCGTTGCCGCTGGCGATCGCGATGGGCTTGGAGGCCCAGCGCGACTGTGCCGGCAGCGGGCGCGGCGCTCGCATCGGATGCGAGATATTCAACGCGGTGGTGGCGGCCACGCCGCACGCGGCGGCGTGGAGGAATTCCCGGCGCGACAAGGCTTCGGACATGACGGGGTTTTAGCCACTCGTCTTCCGGCTGTCAACTTGCTATCGTTTGCTCCCCGTGGAGCTTTCGCTCGTCGTGCCAGCGTATAACGAGCGGGACAACCTGGCGCCGTTGCTCGCCGAGATCGCGGCTGCCTTGAAGCAGTATTCCCGCCACCCGAGCTATGAGGTGATCGTCGTGGACGACGGCTCGACCGACGGCACGATCGACGCGCTCAAGGCGCTCCGCGCGCAGTACCCCGAACTGCGCGTCATTTCCTTCGAGCAGAATGCCGGCCAGACGGCGGCGTTTGCCGCCGGGTTTCGGGCGGCGCGGGCGCCGATCGTCGTCACGCTCGACGCGGACTTGCAGAACGATCCCGCCGACATTCCCAAGGTGGTGGCGGAGCTGCAGCGCACCGGGGCGACGGCGGTGGCGGGCTATCGCGCGACGCGGCGCGACAGCTCGTGGAAGCGCCTCCAGAGCCGCATCGCCAACGGGATCCGCAACCGCCTCAACGGCGAGGTCATCCGCGACACCGGTTGCTCGCTCAAGGCGTTTCGCACCGAAGCGGTGCGCGCCCTCCCGCTGTTCGGCGGCATGCACCGGTTTCTTCCGACCTTGATCAAGATGCAGGGTGGGACTGTAACGGAGGTCCCGGTGGGTCACCGGCCGCGCAAGCATGGTGTGACGAAGTACGGCATGTGGAACCGCGTGCTCCGCTCGTTGGTAGACGCTTTCGCGGTGCGGTGGATGCAACGCCGCGCGCTGCGCTACCGGGCCCGAGAGGAAGGCGAGACGCATGGCTGACGCGACACACGAGCAATGGCTGGTGCAGATCGACGCCGAGCTCGACGGCGAGCTGTCGCTGATCGAGCGCGCGGCGCTGGCGAAGCATCTCGCCACCTGCGCGCACTGCGCCGGCGCGCGCGCCAGCCAGCTCGAGGTGCGCGTCGCACTGGCGCGGTCCGCGGGCAACCCGCACGCGTTCGTGGTGCCCCGTCCCTCGATTCGCGCCGGCACGCTCGCGCTCTGGGTCCTGTTCGCGCTCGCCGGCGGCCTGCTCGGCGGCTGGGTTGCGCATCGGCAATGGGGCCGGCCGGGCGGCGGCGCGACACTCGAGGAATCGCGTGGCACTATCGTCGTTCACTAGTCTCTTCGTCACGGTCGCGATGCTGCAGGCGCCGGGCACCCGGCTCACGTATCGCATTCGCGTCATCGAGCCTGCGGACGTCGCGCCGCGCATTCTGGCGAGTGGCTCAGTCAGCGGCCCGCTCGACAGCGACATGCGATTGACGCTGCGTAGCGACACCACCGAAGTCGAGGCGCTGTTTCAGGTCACGCCGTTCGGTGACACGGTCACGCTGGCCGGCGAATTCTTCACCCGGCGCCAAGTGGGCCGCTCACAGCGGGGTCTGCCGCTCTGGGAAGAGGACAGCTACCGCCGCGTGGTGCGGCTGCCCTGGAGCGATACCGCGAAGGTGTATCCGTTCGGTGGGACGAAGCGCGGCACCTGGGTCGAGCTGATTCTCGAGCGCGAATTCGCCGGCGGCGAAGCGCGGCCCGCGGAATCGTTCGAGCTCGTCGATTCGACGCGCGACCTGCGGCTCGAGGCGGTGGTGCGCCCGCGCCGTGCCCGCGTGATCCTGAATCTCGTGCGCGGCGACACCGTCAGCGCGCCGCGACCGATGGATCTCGTGCCGGAAGAACCGCCGCGCGTGGTGCAGCTGGTCTTGAAAGGACGGGCCACGACGCTGGTCGTCAGCCTGACGCGCCCGCCCGGCGACGTCGCCCGCTCGCCACGGGACCGCGTACTGGCGCTCGATGCCGACGTCGTCTGCCTGCACGTCGGGCCACCCGACGGCGCGCAGCAGTTCGGCCAGATCTGCGGCCGTCTGAACAACGTCGCGCGCCAGCTCGCGCTGCCGACCGGAGACACGCTCGCGGCCACGTTCAACTGGCCCGGGTGGCGGTGATGACGCGCCGGCAGAGGTTGGATCCCGCGATCTTCCACCTGCCGGTCGACAAGATGCGCGAAGGTTATTACTCCGATAAGTACTTTGTGCGCGCGCGCGAGCTGCTGCGCCGAGACAAGCACCGCCCCCGTGTCACCATGCAGGTCTTCGGGAAGTCCCACGCCTATTTGGGCGGGATCGACGAAGCGATCGCCATCCTGAAGCTCTGCTCCGAGCGCTGGGACGAGCTCGTCGTGCACGCGCTCTATGACGGCGACGAGATCGATCCGTGGGAGACAGTGCTGACCATCGAGGGACCGTACGACGCGTTCGCCGTGCTCGAGACGCTGTACCTGGGCGTGCTGGCTCGGCGCACGCGCGTCGGCACGAACACGCGGGCCGTCGTGCAAGCCGCGAAGCCCAAAGAAGTGATGTTCTTTCCCGCGCGCCACGATCACTGGCTGGTGCAGACCGGTGACGGCTATGCGGCGCATATCGCGGGCGCGATCGGCGTCTCCACCGATGCGCAGGCGTCGTGGTGGGGCTCGGAGGGAATCGGCACCGTCCCGCACGCCCTCATCGCGGCCTATGGCGGCGACACCGTCGTCGCCTCGCGGAAGTTCGCCGAGCATTCCGATCCGGCGATTCGCCTGATCACGCTCGTGGATTTCGACAACGACTGCGTCGGGACGTCCGTTGCCGTCGCCCGGGCGCTCGGAGAGCGGTTGTACGGCGTGCGCATCGACACGGCGGAGACGCTGGTCGACAAATCGGTCGTGCCGCAAATGGGCACCTTCAAGCCGACGGGAGTCAATCCGCAGCTCGTCCGCAACGTCCGGCGCGGGCTGGACGCGGCCGGCTTTCAGCACGTGAAGATCGTCGTGTCCGGCGGCTTCACCGTCGAGAAAATCCTGCTGTTCGAGCAGCAGGGCGTGCCGGTCGACGCCTATGGCGTGGGATCCAGCCTGTTCCAGGGGCGCTTCGACTTCACGGCGGACGTCGTCATGATGGAAGGGAAGCCCTGCGCCAAGGTCGGGCGCTCGTACCGGCCTAATCCCCGGTTGGAGCGCGTGTAGTCGCCCGACCATCGTGCGCGGCGACACTTGCACTGCGGGCGCCCGCTGCATAATTTTCCGCACAAATGAATAATCATGCATCCATTCCGGTGGGCGTGCTGGGCGCCTCCGGGTATGTCGGTCAGGAGCTGCTGCGCCTCCTGCACGGGCATCCCGACACGACCGTTGTGTTCGCGACCGCCCAGTCGGCGGCGGGCGAGTGGGTGGAAGGGCACGAGCTGATCAAGGCCGACGACGCGCCGTGGGCCGACGCTGAAATCGTCTTGTCGGCGCTGCCGCACGGCGTGTCCGCCCGCTACGTCCACGAGGCCCGCGCCGGCGGCAAGCGGGCGGTGGACCTGTCGGCCGACTTCCGTCTCTCACCCGACGCGGTCTACGGACTGACCGAATTCACGCGCCCGCGGCTCGCCGACGCCGAGCTGGTTGCGAATCCCGGCTGCTATCCGACGGCCGCGCTGCTCGCGCTGATTCCACTGGCGCAGCTCGGCCTGATCGACCCTTCACGCGAGGTGATCATCGATGCGGCGTCGGGTGTCACCGGCGCCGGCCGCAATCCGAAGCGCGAGCTGTTGTTCGGTGAAGTCGCCGAAGATTATCGCGCCTACGCAATCGGCAACACGCACCGGCATCTCGCCGAGCTGAAGCAATCGCTGTCCCGCGAGGGCGGCTTCACCGGCGATCTCGTCTTCACCCCGCATCTGCTGCCCGTGAAGCGCGGCATTCTCGAAACGATCCACGTACCGCTGACCCGCGTGCTCGATCAGGGGACCGCGGAGGGGCTGTACGCCGCCACATACGACGCCGAGCCCTGCGTGCAGGTGATGCACGGGACGCTGCCGTCGTTGAAAGACGTCGTCTATCGCAACAAGGTGGCCATCGGCGTCGCGGAAGTCGTCGACGTCCGCCGGCCGCGCCTGACGGTCATCGCCGCGATCGATAACCTCGTGAAGGGCGCCGCGGGCCAGGCCATCCAGAACATGAACGTGATGCTCGGACTGCCCGAGACCGCGGGACTCCCGTGCTGACGGTGAGCGTCGTCAAGATCGGCGGCAACGAGCTCGACCGGCCGGAATGGGTCGCGCGGTGCGCGCAGGCGCTCACACAGGTCGGCCCCGTCGTCGTCGTACACGGCGGTGGCCAGGCCGTGAGCACGTGGTCGCGCCGGCTCGGCCTTCCCGTCGAGAAGCGGGACGGCCTCCGCGTCACCACGCCGGAAATCGCGCAGCTCGTGGAGATGGTGCTCGGCGGTCCCATGAACCGGCTGCTCGTGAGCGCACTGCGGGAGGCCGGGCTGGATGCCGTCGGACTGTCCGGCGTGGACGGCGGTCTGCTTACCGCTCAGCCGTTGCAGGATGCAGCCGCGCTCGGCGAGGTCGGCGAGATCGTGAGCGTCCGCGGGTCGTTACTGCAGAGCTTGCTACTCGCCGGTCTGACACCCGTCATCGCGCCCGTCGCGCCTGCACTGTCGGCGCCCAGTCGGCCGCTCAACGTGAACGCCGACCAGGCCGCTGCCGCCATCGCGGCGGCGCTGGATGCTCAAGAGCTGCTCTTCGTGTCCGACGTGCCGGGGGTGACGATCGACGGTGTGCCCCAGCCCACTCTTGCGCTCGGCGAAATTGAGCCGATGATTGAAGGGGGCGTGGCCAAGGGCGGCATGGCCGCCAAGCTCCGCGCCGCGGCGCAAGCGTTACGGGCGGGTGTCCGGGCCGTACGGATCGGCGATCTCACAATGCTCGAGATCGCGACCGCCGGCACCCGCCTGCTCGCGGCGCCTCCTCCGGTCGCTCAACCCGCGTGACGATGTCGCTGACGTCCTCCGACGCCACAGCACTGCTGGGCGTCTACGCGCGCGTAGGTCCGCTTTTCGTCGCGGGCGACGGCGCCGAGCTGATCGCCGACGACGGCACGCGCTATCTCGACTTCGTCGCCGGCATCGCCGTCAACGCGCTGGGCCATAACAGTCCCGTCGTGCGCGACGCGATGCTGCGCGCGCTCGACACGGGACTGATTCACGTCTCCAACCTCTATCGCACCGAACCCGGCGAGCGGCTCGCCGCCGAGCTCGTGGCGCGTGCATTCCCGACCGGCGGGCAGGCGTTCTTCTGTAACTCCGGCGCCGAAGCGAACGAGGGCGCCTTCAAGTTCGCGCGGAAGTGGAGCAAGAAGACCGGCATCGTCGCGTTCAGCGGCTCGTTCCACGGCCGGTTGTTCGCGTCGCTGGCGGCCACCGACCGGCCCGATTATCGCCGCGCGTTCGAGCCGTTGCTCGAGGGCGTGCAGATCGTGCCGCTCGGCGACCGCGCGGCCGCGTCGCGCGCGATCGGCGATCGCACCGCCGTCGTCATCATCGAGCCCGTGCAGGGCGAAGGTGGTGTGCGGCCGGTCCCCGCCGATTTCGTCGAGTTCCTGCGCGAGCGCTGCGACGCGACGGGCAGCGCGCTGATCTTCGACGAGGTGCAATGCGGCCTCGGCCGCACGGGCACGCTGTTCGCCGCGGAGCAGCTGGGTGTCGTGCCGGACATCTACACGCTGGCGAAGCCGCTGGCCGGCGGCCTGCCGATGGGCGCCATTCTCGTGAACGAGAAAATCGCGGCGGCGCTCGCGCCGGGCGATCATGCCACGACTTTCGGCGGCGGCCCGCTCGTGGCGACGGTCGCGCTCGACGTCGTCCGCACGATCGCCGAGCCCGCGTTTCTCGCCGAGGTGCGAGCCAAGGGCGCGTGGCTGGCCGAGCGGCTCGACGCACTCGCGCGGCGGTCTCCGCGCGTGCGGGAAGCGCGCGGTCTCGGCTTGATGTGTGGCCTCGAGCTCGTCGAGCCGGCCGCGGCGGTGATCGCGGCGGCCCGCGAGCGTCACCTGCTGGTGCTCAGCGCCGGTGCCAACGTCATTCGCATCGTGCCTCCTCTCACGATTTCGCGTGAGGAGCTGGAGCGCGGTGTCACGATTCTCGCCGAGGTATTGAGTTGACCAGCCTATCCGTCGGGACCACGACGAAGCTGCGTCCCGCGACGCTGTCCGATGTCGCCGCGATGGAAGCGTTCATGGCGCCGTTCATTGCGACCGGCGACCTCTTGCCGCGATCGAACTACGATTTGTGCCGTCACATCAAAGAGTACGTCGTGGCTGAAGCGGCGGACGGCAGTCTGGTGGGAACCGGCAGCTTGAAGGTCTACAGCACCGGGCTCGCCGAGATTGCGGCATTGGCCGTTCGTGAAGATCAGCAGGGCCGCGGTGTGGGCAAGGCGCTGGTCGAGGCGCTGCTCGTGGATGCCCGCGCGATGAGTCTCTCGGAAGTGTTCGGCCTCACGCGCAAGCCGCTGTTCTTCATGCGGCTTGGCTTTCGCGTTGTCGAGAAGGAGCAGTTCCCCCTCAAAGTGTGGGCCGATTGCGCACGCTGCCCCCGGCAGCATGCGTGCGACGAAGTCGCGGTAGCGCTGACGCTTTAGCGGTCGTCCGTCTAGATTTCCCTGCCGTATGCCATACTCCCGCGTCGTTTTCTGGGATGTCGACACGCAGTACGACTTCATGAAAGCGGACGGCAAGCTCTACGTGCCGGACGCCGAGCAGCTCATTCCCAATCTCCGGAAGCTGACCGACTACGCGCACGGGCACGATATTCGCATCATCGCGAGTGCCGACGACCATGTCCCCGAGCACCCGGAGATCTCCGCGACGCCGGACTGGAAGGCGACGTTCCCGCCGCACTGCCTGCGGGGCACGCCCGGCCAGCGGAAGATTGCCGAGACGGCGCTGCGGAATCCGCTGGTCGTGGGCCCCGAGCCGCAGGATCCCGCGGCGCTCGCGGCGAAAGTTCGCGGTCACCGCGGGGATATTCTCTTCCACAAACATCGATTCGATGTCTTCACCAACCCCAACGTCCTCCCCGTTCTCGATGCGATCAATCCGCACGACATCGTACTCTACGGCGTCGCGCTCGACGTCTGCGACAAGTACGCTATCGAAGGACTACTCCAGCATCGTCCGCAGGTGCGGCTCTTTGCGGTCGTGGATGCGATGAAGCCGATCGACCGCGACGTGGCCGAACACCTGCTGAAGGAATGGGGCGAGGAAGGCGTGCGCCTGGTGAAAACGAGTGAGGTCGTAATGGGTGGGTTGATCGAAGAGCTCGCGCAGGCGGGTGCGGCATGACGTCCACGGCATCCCTTTCGTCGCAGGCGGCGCCCCCCGCGTTCGGGAAGTTCTTCCTGCCCGGCCCGACGGACGTTCACCCCGAAGTGCTCGAGGCCATGATCCGGCCGATGATCGGGCACCGCTCCTCCGGCATGGAGAAGCTGCTCCAGGGAATGGCACCGAAGCTTGGCGCGCTGGCACGGACGGCCCGGCCCGTGTTCGTCGGCACGACGTCGGCGACGGGCTTCATGGAGATGGCGGTGCGCAACGGCGTGCGGCGCCGCGCGCTGTCGCTCGTCAACGGCGCGTTCAGCGAGCGGTTCGCCGGCATCGTGGGCGCCTGCGGCAAGGAGTGCATTCGGCTCGACGTGCCGCTCGGCTCGGCGGTCGAGCCCGACATGCTGCGCGACGCGCTGAAGCGCACACCGGTCGATGCCGTCACGTGCGTGCACTCCGAGACGTCCACCGGCGTTCTCCAGGACGTCGCCGCGTATGCCGAAGTGGTCAAGGACTTCGACGACGTGTTACTGCTGGTCGACGCCGTCACGTCCATGGCCGGCTCGCCGGTCGAGACCGATGCGTGGAAGCTCGACTTCGTGTTCACCGGCTCGCAAAAGGCGCTGGCGCTGCCGCCCGGGCTCGCGCTCGGCGTCGCATCGGAGCGGCTCCTCCATCGCGCCAAGACGCTCGAGGAGCGGGGCGCCTATTTCGACGTCATCAGCTTCCTCACCGCCACCACGAAATTCCAGCCGACGAACACGCCGGCGATCTCCCTACTCTATGCGCTCGACGTTCAGCTCGGCCGGATCGAGCGCGAAGGCGGAATCGAGGCGCGGTGGAAGCGCCATGACGCGATGCGCCGCCGCGTAGAAACGTGGAGCGCGCAGAGCGGCGTGCAGTACGTGCCGCGCGACGGGCGGCGCAGCTGGACGGTGTCGTGCCTGAAGCTGCCCGACGGCAAGAACTCCAAGGACGTGGTCGGCGCGCTCAAGAAACAGGGCTGGACGATCGGCGCCGGCTACGGCGCGCTCAAGGATTCGACGATTCGCATCGGGCACATGGGCGACCACACCGTCGCCGCGCTCGATGAGCTGTTGCCGCTGATCGCGCAAGCGCTCGAATGACCCCTCCTCCTCCGTGGCGTGTGGTCGTCGCCGATCGAGTCGCGAAGAGCGGCCTCGACCTGTTGTCCAGCTCGCCTGAGATCGAAGTGGTGGACGTTGCGGGGAAAGCGGGCGAGCTCGACAAGGTGATCGCCAGCGCGCACGCGCTGATCGTGCGCAGCGAGACCCGAGTGACCGCGCAGCTGATGGCGCACGCGCCGAATCTCCGCGTCGTCGCGCGCGCGGGCACGGGCGTCGACACGATCGACGTGCCGGCCGCCACGCGGCGCGGTATCGCCGTGATGAACACGCCCGGCGCGAACACCGTCAGCGCCGGCGAGCACGCGATGGGACTCTTGCTGGCGCTCGTGCGCCGCATCCCCGACGCGGCGGCGGCGATGCGCCGGGGCGAATGGGACCGCAAGCGCTTCGAGGGCACCGAGCTGCGCGGCAAGACGATGGGAGTCGTCGGCTTGGGCCGTATCGGCGCCCACGTGGCCCAACTCGCCCGCGCCTTCGGGATGCAGGTCATCGGGCACGATCCCTACCTGCCGGCCGAGCGCGCCGCCGAGCTGCACGTGCGGCTGCTGCCGATCGACGATCTGCTCCGGCAGGCCGACGTCGTGACGCTGCACGTCGCGCTGACCGATCAGACGCACCATCTGATCGATGCGACGCGGCTCAAGCTCATGAAGCCCACGGCAGTACTGATCAACACGGCCCGCGGCGAGCTGGTGGACGAATCCGCGCTGGCCGACGCCGTCAAGGAAAAACGCATCGGCGGCGCGGCCATCGACGTGTTTGCCGTGGAGCCGTTGCCCGCCGACTCGCCGCTTCGCGCGCTCGATCGCGTCATCCTCACGCCCCACCTCGCGGCCTCTACCGCCGAGGCGCAGGAGCGCGTGGCGACGGAGGTGTGCGGCGCCGTGCGCGAGGCGCTCGTCTCCGGCGATCTGTCGTTTGCGCTCAACGTGCCGGGGATGGGCGGCGAGCTGCTCCGTCGCCTGGCGCCCGTGCTCGATCTCGCCCGCCGCCTCGGTCGCCTCGCCTTCTCGCTCGCGGACGGTCCCGTGAAAGCGGTGGAAGTCGCCTACGGCGGCAAGGAAGAAGCGGCGCAGCGGCCCGTGCTCGTGTCAGCGCTCGAAGGCCTGCTTTCCGCGATGAACGCTGGGCCGGTCAGTCTCGTGAACGCGCAGGTGCTGGCCGAGGAGAAGGGCATCAAGCTCGGCATGAAGACGGGCGCCCCGGAGTCGGGATTCGAGACGTCGATCGGCGTGAAGGTGGACACCGCGCGCGGGCGCGTACGCGTCGCCGGCGCGCTGATCGGCGACAGCCATGGCCGCGTGATTCGCATCGACGACTACCACGTGGACGTGGCGCCCGAAGGCTGGATGCTGGTCATCCGCAATCGCGATGTTCCGGGCGTCATCGGCCGTGTGGGGTCGGCGCTCGGCAGCGCCGGCATCAACATCGCGAGCTATCACCAGGCGCGCCGCTCGGGACCGGGCGCCGACGGCGCCCGCGATGCGCTCGCGGCCATCAACGTCGATCAGCCGTTGACCAACGGCGTGATCGGCAAGCTGCAGGCGCTGCAGGACGTGATCGACGTCCGGCTCGCCAATTTCGGGGTGTAATCTCGCCAGACCACGGCAACACCGAGGATCTCAATGATGCGACGCACGACGCTCGTGCTTGGCTTCCTCACGCTGTCCACCTCCGCCGCCCTCCGGGCACAACTTCCCGATAATGTGAAAGACATGCTCCGGCGCATCTACGCGTCCGGAGAGTTTGCCCCGGATCGCTTCGGCCCGGCGCGGTGGATCGAAAACGGCGCGGCGTATACCACGGTCGAGCGCTCGGCGGCGATGCAGGACGCAGCCGACATCGTCCGCTACGAAACGGCGACCGGTGCGCGCAGCGTTTTCATCTCCGCCCGCCAACTCACGCCCGCGGGGACGAACGAGCCGCTCGATTTCGACGACTACGCCTGGTCGACCGACGGCAATCTGCTGCTGCTGTTCACCAACACCGAGCGAGTCTGGCGTCAGAACACCCGCGGCGACTACTGGGTGCTGAACCGGAAGACCGGGTCGCTAAAGAAGCTGGGCGGGCCGAACGCGCCGCCATCGACGCTCATGTATGCCAAGTTCTCGCCGGCCGGCGACCGCGTGGCCTATGTGCGGCAGGGCAACGTCTACGTCGAGCGGCTCGGGGACGGGAAGATCACGCAGCTCACGAGCGATGCGGACTCGCTGCACGTCAACGGAATGACCGACTGGGTTTACGAAGAGGAATTCGACCTGCGCGACGGCTTCCGCTGGTCGCCCGACGGCTCGAAGATCGCCTACTGGCACTTCGACATGACCGGACTCGGCACCTATTACCTCATCAACGATACCGATTCACTCTATCCCAAGATCACGCCCATCCAGTATCCCAAGGCGGGCACACGGAATTCGGCGGTGACGGCGGGCGTGGTGAGCGCCGACGGCGGCCCCACGACCTGGCTCAAGATTCCCGACGATCCGCGCGAGAACTACCTGCCGCGCATGGAGTGGGCGGGACCAAACGAGCTCGTCCTCCAGCGCATTCCCCGGCTCCAGAACACGGACCGCGTGATGCTGGCCGAAGCCACGACGGGCGCCGTCCGCGCCGTTCTCACCGAGCATGACAGCGCGTGGGTCGACGTGGTGGATGACATCCCGTGGCTCGCCAAGGGCACGGAGTTCTTGTGGACGAGCGAGCGCGACGGGTGGCGGCACGCCTATCGCGTGAGCCGAGACGGCAAACGCGTCACCAACGTGACGCCGGGCAACTTCGACGTCATCGACGTTGCCGCGGTGGACGAGACCGGCGGCTGGCTCTACTACATCGCCTCACCCGACAACGCGACCCAGCGCTATCTGTACCGCTCTCGGCTCGACGGAAAAGGAAATGCCGCGCGGGTCTCGCCGGCCGCGTCCGCGGGAACGCATTTCTACAATATTTCGCCCGATGCGCAGTGGGCGTTTCACACGTACTCGAATTTCAACAACCCCTCGGTCATCGAGCTCGTGCAATTGCCGACGCACCGCGTCGTGCGGACGCTCGTCGACAACTCGCGGCAACGCGCGGCGGTGATGCCCCTGATCCCGCGGCCCGGCGAATTCTTCAAGGTGCCGGTCTCCGACGGGGTGACGCTCGACGGCTGGATGATCAAGCCGGCGAATTTCGATTCCACCAAGGCGTATCCGCTGTTGATGTACGTGTACGGCGAGCCCGCGGGCCAAACAGCCCAGGACTCCTGGGGCGGCGGCCATTTGTGGGAGCACCTGATCGCCGATCAGGGCTACGTCGTCGCCACCGTGGACAATCGCGGCACGCCGGCGCCCCGCGGGCGCGCGTGGCGCAAGGTCGTGTACGGCGCGATTGGCATCCTGTCGAGCAAAGAGCAGGCGGACGCCGTTCGCGCGCTCACGGGATCACGCCGCTATCTCGATCCGACCCGCGTCGCGATCTGGGGGTGGAGTGGCGGCGGCTCGAGCACGCTGCAAGCGCTGTTTCGCTATCCCGACGTCTACCAGGTCGGCATGTCGGTTGCGCCCGTGCCGGACGAGCGGCTGTACGATACGATCTATCAAGAGCGGTACATGGGGCTGCTGGAGAGCGCGGAAGACAGCGCGCGCTACAATCGCGCGTCCGCGGTCAATCAAGCCGAAGGGTTGCGGGGCCGCCTGTTGGTCGTGCACGGCTCGGGCGACGACAACGTGCATTACCAGGGCACGGAGCGCCTCGTGAACCGCCTCGTTTCACTCGGCAAGCCGTTCGACTTCATGGCCTACCCCAATCGCTCGCATTGCATCTGCGAGGGGCGCGGCACGACGCTCCATGTGTTCTCGCTGCTGACCAGATACCTGCTCGAGCACTTGCCCGCGGGACCGCGGGCGGGGGGAACGCGCTAGTCCGCCGCCTGCTGCTCGGGCCGCTGCTCGACTTCGTCTGCCAGCAGCCGGAATGATTTGACGGCGCCGGTCAGCCGGTCGGCCGCTTCGGCGAGCTGATTGGCCGACGACGCGATCTCCTGCGTCGAGGCGCTCTGCTCCTCGCCCGACGCGGCGAGCTCTTCCGCGGACGCCAGCAGCGAGTCGGTCTGGCCGGCGACGCTGGTCAGCCGGTTTGCGATCTCCTCGACCAGCGAGCGCATTTCCCCGGCCGATTGCGCGATCTCGCGGCTCCAGGCGTCGTTGGCATCCGCTTCACTCGCGACTGTGGAGAGACCCTGGGCCGCCGTCTGCGCGGCCTCGCGCACCGCGGTGCCGCCTTCGGCGAGCCGCACCAGCCGGTCGCGCGTGGCCTGCACGCGCGCGAGCACGCCGCGCACCGTGTCCGCCGTTTCGCCCGCCGCGGCGGCGGCGACGGACGCCAGCTTGCGGACTTCGTCCGCGACGACCGCGAAGCCACGGCCCTGTGGTCCGGCGCGCGCCGCCTCGATCGCGGCGTTCAAGGCCAGCATGTTGGTCTGTGTCGCG
Source organism: Gemmatimonadales bacterium (assembly GCA_036522875.1). Taxonomy (GTDB): domain Bacteria; phylum Gemmatimonadota; class Gemmatimonadetes; order Gemmatimonadales; family GWC2-71-9; genus 20CM-2-65-7. Next base: position 23,068 of record DATDEZ010000027.1, read on the forward strand.
ACCGACTTGGTTTGCGCGACGAACGTCTGGATCCTGGCGGACGCCTGTGCGAGCGCTTCGGCTTCCGCGGCGCCTTTGGCGACTTCGTCCGCCAGCTTTGCCAGGCGGGCGGTCGTCTGGTCGAGGCCGTCCTTGTGGCGGCGCGCGAGCGCCGACAGGTCGGCGTTGCGGCGAGCCGCTTCTTCGGCGCCTTGCGCGAGCTTCCCGGCGATCTGGAGAATGCGGGCCGCGTCGTCGGCGGCCGCGCGCACGAGCTGTGCCTGCTCACCCGCGCGGCGCGAGAGATCCTGCGACGTCGCCGCCATCTCCTCGGTGGACGCACTCATCTCTTCCGTCGACGCGGAGATCTCGGTCGCCATCGCGGCGGCTTCGTCGGCCGCCGAGCGGATCGCGCCCACCAGCCGGCGCAGCGCCACGACCATCGAGTGCACCGACGACAGCAGTTCGGCGACTTCGCTCGCTTCAGTGCGATGGGTCGAGACGGTCACAGAGAGATCCCCACCCGCAACGCGGCTCGCGATCGCGCCGGCAGCGCGCACCGGCTCCGTCACCAGCCGGCCCAGCCGCTGCGACAGCCAGAACAGCGCGCCGACGGCGACCGCGGCGACGAGGAACGCTCCGAACCAGACCGCCCGTTGCGTGCTGCGCGCGGCCGCGTAGGCCACCGCGGCAGGCTCGCGGTAGACGACCCACCACTCTCCCTGGTTCGCCGGAACGGACACGACCAGCTCGTCCTGGCCGGCGTGCGTGGTGATGCGCGCCGACGCGGCTTCGGCGCCGAGCGGGATGCGGTCCTTGTCGGGCACCGGCTGGAGCAAGAGGGTCTGGTTCTCCGACATGAGCAGCAGGCCGCGCCCGTCCACCACCTCGAGTGATGCTCGGCCCGCGAGCTCTTCTTCGCCGAGCAGCGCGTTCAGCTTGTCGAGGCTGAACACCGCTTTGAGCACGCCGACCGGTTGTGGGATCCGCGGCGCGTGCATCGCGACGTCGAATTCGATCGAGGCGGTCCCGGCCGACGAGTCGAACTTGGCGTCGCCCTCGTACGAGCCGTCGGTATAGGCCTTCTGCCACCACGTCTCGTCGCTCTGCACGAAGTCGGAGGGCCGGTCGGACGTCATCACGTTGAAGCCGTGACGCTCGGTGACGATCATCTCCGCGAAGTCCGAGATCGACGTGTAGGCGCGCAGGTAGTCGCGCAGTAACGGGTCGGTGCCGCCCAGCTGGCGGGGCCCGCTGAACGCGCGCTCCAGGTCGGGGATCGGCATCCGGTCGAGCCCGCGCGTCACGGCGGCCTGGCCCGCATCGCGCACGGCGCCGAGCAGCCCCGGCTCGCTGGCGAGCGAGACCACTTCGCGCCGGCGCTCCTTCAGGTATTGCGTGACGATCGCCGCGACCCGGGTCGCGACGTCACGGCCGCGGACGTCGGCTTGCTGCTCGAGCACGTTGCCGACGCGATTGCTCGTGATCCAGGCGACGAATAACACGAGCAGCACCGCAATGCCGGCGCCCGAAACGAGAAAACTCTGTCGCAGTTGCTGAGACTTGATGGCCATGGTTTAATTGTCGGCACGCATGCGCGACGTCCCAAGCTACGACCCCGCTTCGCTCGAGGCAAAGTGGCAAACCCACTGGGCTGACCACCATACCAACGAGCCCGACCTCGATCGGGCGCCGCGGCCGTTCTACAACCTCATGATGTTCCCATACCCGTCGGCCGAAGGCCTGCACGTCGGCAACATGTTCGCCTTCACGGGCGCGGACATCTACGGGCGGTTCAAGCGGCTCCAGGGCTACGACGTGTTCGAGCCGATGGGCTTCGACGCGTTCGGGATCCACTCGGAGAACTACGCGCT
>DATDEZ010000028.1:0-37611 GCA_036522875.1 Gemmatimonadales bacterium
TACGGCTTGATGGCCAGCTCGCGCATGAGCGAGGTGTCGCGCATCGCCACCATGAACGAATCCTTGGGCACGCCGAGCCATGAATTGGCGCGCTCGGCGACCTCGAAGCCCATCATGCCTTCGAGCACCGTGAAGCGCGCTTCCATGCCGCGCCCCTTCTTGAGCGTGGTGACGACGCTGCTCCAGCTTTCGTCCTTGGCGAAGGTGTACACGCCGCTTTTCAGACTCGACGGCAGGCCGCGAATGCGCGCGTAGAGGCTGAACCAGTCACGGTTCTTGATGACGCCGTGCGCTTCGAGCGAGTCGAGCGCCTGATAGTACGTGGCGCCGCGGGGGATGACGACGATGGTGTTGTTGGCGACCGACTGATAGCCGGCGGGCGCGGGTTTGGAGCAGGAGACGAGGAAGCACAACAGTAAATTGCGGATTGCGGATTGTGGATTGCGGATTTTATGCGCGACGCGTCTAGCGCCAATCCGCAATCCGAAATCCGCAATCCGCAATCTCAGCATGCCGATCCTCGCCTCGCATCGAGATAATGCTGTAACAGCAGGGCGGCGGCCATCGCATCGACATCCTCTTTACGTCCGCGAGTCTTGCCGCCCATCTCACGAATCGCGCCGAGAATTCGCGCCGTGGTCATCCGCTCGTCCCACATGGTGACCGGCAGCTCGCCCACGCGCTGCTTGATAGCATCGGCCAGGTCCTTCGCGGCGTGAGCCGCCTCACCTTCCGCACCAGACTCATCGAGCGGGAGGCCGACGACGACGCCTACAACATTGTGTGTCGTGATCTGTTCGAGTAGCTGCGACATCGGAAAGCGCTTGCCGGCCCGGCGAGTCAACGTGGTGAGCGGTTGGGCGAGGACCTGCATTTCGTCAGAAAGGGCGAGCCCAATCCGGCGCTCGCCCCAATCGACTCCCAACAATCTGCCTTTCACCCTTGCGACATCGTCTGGAAGAACTCGGCGTTGGTCTTGGTCCGCTTGAGCCGCTCGAGCAGGAACTCGATCGCTTCGACCGGCGGCATGTCGGACAGGAAGTTGCGCAGCAGATACACCTTGTTGAGCTCTTCCTTGGTGAGGAGCAGCTCTTCTTTGCGGGTGCTGGTGCGCTGCGTGTCGATCGCCGGGAACGTGCGGCGTTCCGCGATGCGGCGGTCGAGGATGACTTCGGAGTTACCCGTGCCCTTGAACTCCTCGAAGATCACCTCGTCCATGCGCGAGCCGGTGTCGATCAGCGCGGTCGCGAGGATCGTGAGCGAGCCGCCGCCTTCAATGTTGCGCGCGGCGCCGAAGAATCGCTTGGGCTTCTGCAGCGCGTTCGCGTCCACACCGCCCGACAGAATCTTGCCGGAGTGCGGCACGACGACGTTGTGCGCGCGGCCGAGGCGCGTGATGGAATCGAGCAGGATGACGACGTCTTTGCCGTGCTCCACGAGGCGCTTCGCCTTCTCGATCACCATGTCGGCGACCTGGACGTGGCGGTCGGCCGGCTCGTCGAACGTGGAGGACACGACTTCGACGTTCGGCCCTTTCACGTTCTCTTCCATGTCGGTCACCTCTTCGGGCCGCTCGTCGATGAGCAGCACGATGAGATAGACCTCGGGGTGATTCTCGATGATGGAGTTGGCGAGCTTCTGCATCAGGATGGTCTTGCCGGCTTTGGGCGGCGATACGATCAAGCCGCGCTGGCCTTTGCCGATCGGGCACAGAATGTCCATCACCCGCATCGACAAGTCGCCGTCCTTGCGCTCGAGCTTCAACTGCTGCTCGGGGTAGCGCGGGCGCAGGTTGTCGAATGCGACGCGATGCTTCGCCTTCTCGGGCTCCTCGCCGTTGACGACTTCGACTTTCAGCAGCGCGAGGTAGCGTTCGCCTTCTTTCGGCGGCCGCACCTGGCCGGTGATCGTGTCGCCGGTGCGCAGATCGAACCGCTTGATCTGGCTCGGCGAGACGTAGATGTCGTCGGGCCCGTACAAGTAGTTCCAGTCAGCGCTGCGGAGGAAGCCGTAGCCTTCCGGAAGGATTTCGAGCACTCCCTCGCCGCGCAGAACGGTGTCGGTATCGAGGAGCGATTGCTCGATGCGGAAAATCAGATCCTGCTTGCGGAGCCCAGAGTAGTTGGTGATGTTCAGGCTCTCGGCCATCGCGTGCAGTTCCGCGACGGATTTTCTCTTCAGTTCGGCGATATCCACGTGTGCTTCAACTCCGTGTTCTGGCGGGCGGGGGAAACCCCGGGATGGGGGATTGTCCTGGTTGAAAATGGAAACTTGGGAATCCAGCGGTATGCGAACGATCAAGTATAGTGCGCCCGCGTGAGCCTCACAAGGTTTCTGGTGGCGTGGCGGACTACTCCCCTCCATGACCGTGAAGTCGTTGACGCACTTGTAGATCCAGCCCACGCCGCGCCTTCCCCCGCGCTCGCGGCGGCGCTGCGGGAATGGCCCGGCACTCATTACTGGACCAATGAGCCGGACGGCCGGCACCTCATCCTCACGCGGCCGACGGTCCGGCCGCGCGAAGCGTGGGGGCTGCACGTCCTGCTGCTGATCGTGACGCTGTTCCTGACGACGATGTCGGGAGCGGTCATCAGAGGGTCGCTGCCGGCCGAGCTCGGCTTGTTGTTCAATCCGGCTGCCTGGAGTCCGATGTTCTTCCAGGGATGGGTCGGCGGCTTCGCGTTCTCACTCCCCCTGATGGCTATCCTGCTGTGTCACGAGCTCGGTCATTATCTCACCGCGCGGCGCTACCAGGTGAATGTCTCACCGCCGCATTTCCTCCCCGGACCGCCGATGCCCATCGGCATCGGCACGTTCGGCGCGTTCATCCGGCTGCGAACCATCCTGAACGACCGGCGGCAGCTCCTCGACATCGGCGCCGCGGGTCCGATCGCGGGATTCGTCGTCGCGCTCCCGGTCCTGTGGATCGGGCTCGCGCACAGTCATCCGATGATGGACCCGAGCCTGTCGGGTGCCGCCATGCACATCGATACCGGCTGGGGGGTCTGGCCGTTAGGCGAGTCGGTCCTCACGTGGCTGCTGCGGCACGGGCTCCATCTCACGAGCTCGGTCCGATTGAGTCCCCTGGCATTCGCGGGGTGGATCGGGATGCTCGTCACGATGCTGAACCTGCTGCCGATCGCGCAGCTCGATGGTGGACACATCCTGTACTCGGCGTTCCCGCGCGCGCAGCGGCACATCGCGCGGGTCTTCTGGGTGCTCGTGGTCCTGCTCGGGTACCTGTCCAAGAGCTGGTTTGTCTGGGCAGGGATCGTGCTGCTTCTGTCGCGGGGACGCTTCGGACATCCGCCCGTATTGGACGCGTATCGGCCGCTGCCGGCGTCGCGCGTCTGGATACTGATCGCGAGCCTCATGCTGTTCGTCCTGACCTTCGTTCCGGTGCCCTCCCCCTAGGCGCGGCGACTATTGCGTAACTCCAAGCCATTTATAATGTTCTTTGAAACCAGCCCTGGATCGGCATGCCGGCACAACCTGTCCGATATACAGCGACTGCTCCCACCGATACGGTCGTCCACGACCTGCCTCCGATTCGCTTTGACGGACAACCCATAGACATCCGACTCTCTCTGCGCCGCACCGAAGACGGTTTTTGGCGTGGCCGCATCTTGTTCGGCGCCGAGGGGACGGAAGCGGAGCGCTCGAGCGCGGAGATCTTCTGCGCCGGCACGGAACAGGACCTCTGGCAGTCGGTGCGTGACCTGCGGGATCATCACCTGCGGGATTTGTACCGCTCCCTGGTCTGATGGCTGAAGCCAGGTCTCAGCTCTCCAAGCTGCGGCACGACCTCTCGAATCCGCTCTCGGCCATCCTCGCCGAGACGCAGCTGCTGCTCCTCGCACCGGAGAAGTACGACGAGGAGACGCTCGCTGGCCTCAAACAGATCGAAGATCTGGCGCGCAAGATGCGGCAGATGCTGCAAACGATAGAGTGAGCCGGCAGCACCGTCCTCGTATCGCTCCACCCACCGCCTGGTGGCCGCCACGCCCGCTGCGGTTGGCCTTCCTTATTACTCGGTCCTGCATTGGACATTCGCCCGTTGGACGCTGGACATTCGCGCCGCGCGGCGGCTCGCAGGTGACGCGCGTCATAGCGGTTCCGGTCAGACATCGGTAAATCAGCCGGTGCGCCCCCGCTCTTGCGCGGGGTCAGGGCACGGGCATCTTACACCCCCTTCTCCCAGGTGGAGTCCCAGATTCTGGTTGGTCCGCGGTATCTGCTCTTAGGGATGAGTGGTTTGCTTGTGGCCTGTGCAGGCGGGCCACGGCCTGCGTCTGTCACCCCCGCAGAGATCCCCGCCCTTAAAGCTCAAGCGGCACAACAACCGACCAACGCCAGCGTCCGCTTCCGCCTCGCCGCCGCCTTGATGGCCGCGGGACGGTGCGATACCGCCGTCGTCGTTGCCAATGCCGGTCAAATGCTGGCGCCGGGCGACGCAGTCGGCCCGATGGTGATCGGCGGGTGCCAGGAGAAAGACAACCGCTACGACCTCGCGTACGCGACCTACACCGACTTCGCGGCGAAGTATCCGCAGGCGCGCGGCATCGCGGCCGTACGCGCGAAGGCGCAGCTCGCGTTGCGGGAGCAGTCGGTTCAGACCGCGCGCGCCGCGCTCGCCAGCGAATCGACGCTGACCGCGCAGGCCCCTCAGCCCTCGACGGTCGCGGTGCTGCCGCTGACGATCGCGGGTGATTCGAGTCTCCAGCCGCTCTCGCGCGGCCTGGCCGAGCTGCTGACTTCCGATTTGGCGCTGATTCGGAGCCTGCGACTGCTCGAGCGCGTGCAGATCGGCACGCTGCTCGACGAGCTCAAGCTCGGCCAATCGAGCCGCGCCGATCCGGCGACCGCGGCGCGCGTCGGTCGGCTGCTCCGCGCCGAGCGGATGGTGCAGGGGGTGGCGTCGATCGACCAGAAGGGACCGGTGCGGCTCTCGGCAGCGATCGTGCGCAGCAACGGCGACGTCCGGACGGGCGCCCAGGCGAGCGGCACGTTCAAGCAGCTGCTCGACCTCGAGAAGCAGCTCGCGTTCAGTCTCGCGAGCCAGCTCGGCATTCAACTGACCGAAGCGGAGCGGCAGCGCATCCTGAAGCAGGGGCCGCGCAATCTCGCCGCCTTCCTCGCCTACAGTCAGGGACTCGACGCACTCGATCGCGGCGACTACCGCGGCGCCGCGGCGGCGTTCAGCGCGTCGGTTCGCGCCGATCCGTCATTCCAGCAGGCGGCGCAGCAGCAGCAGGCCGCGGAAGCGGCGCCCGCGGCTCAGGGATCGTCCGACGTCGTCACGGTCGTCGAAGCCGTGACGCAGGTGACGACGCCGACCGAGCCTGCGACGACCAGCGCGTTGAATCAGACGACGCAGGAAACCACACCGACGATCGCCGACGTCACCGGCGGACAAACCGGCGTCAGCTCGATCGTCACGAACCCCACGCCTGAGAGTCAAGGAATTTCGAGCGTCATCCAGGCGTCGGGCATCATCCGCATCATCTTCCGCCGGCCATGATGCGCCCGCGCGTGATCATCGCCGTCCTCGGCCTCGCGGTGCCGTCGCTTGCGGCGGCGCAGGCCGGAACGACGGCGGCCCGCAGCGGCGTCGTGTTCGAGTCCTACAGCTTCGGCTCGGGGCTCGCGTTCACGCGCATCAGCGAGCTGACGATTCCGATCACGCTCACGCAGCGCATCGGCAGCCGGTTCGCGTTCGACATTGGCACCGCGTTCGCGAGCGCGTCGGTCGAACAATCGAACGGCAAGACGCTCGACCATTCGGGACTCGTCGACACGGATCTGCGCGCGACGATCAGCGTCATTCCCGGCCGGCTCATCTTCAATCTGGTCGGCACGATTCCGACCGGCGCGACGGCGGTTCCCGACACCACGATCCCGTTGTTCGGCGTAACCGCGACCGACCTGCTCGGCTTCACGACGCCGGGCTTCGGCTCGGGCGGCGGCGTGTCGGCGGGCTTCGCCTCCGCGTTCAAGATGGGGAATAGCTGGGCGGTCGGGACGGGCGCGAGCTATCACTACGGCGCGAGCTACACGCCGGTGGAGGGCGGGACGCCGATGACGCCCGGCGGCGAAGTGCGTGGCCGGCTCGGGATCGAAGGGCCGTTCGGCGGCGGCAAGTATTTCCGCGGCGCGCTCATCTACACGACGACGGCGGCGAACGACCTCGGCGGCGGCGCGCAGAGCACGATCGGCGATCGCGTGCTCGCCTACGCCGCGATGAGCACGCCGCTCGGCAATTCGTCGCTGCAGCTCTACGGCTGGGAGATGATGCGGATGAGCGCCACAGCCGGGACCGTCGCCGTGCCGCGCGGCAACGTGCTCGCGATCGGCGCGCGCATGGACCGTCCGGTGAGCGCGAAGGCGACGCTGTCGCCGCTGGTCGAGTTCCGGCACGAGCTGACCGGCGCCACCGACACGACCGGCAAGAGCTCCCTCGCGCTGCTCGGCTACCTGCTTCGCACCGGCACCGACTTGCGCTACCGCCTGAGCTCGCGTGCGACCGGCGTCGTGCAGGCGCAGGTCGCATTCGGAACGCTCCACGACGGAGCCACCAGCGTTTCGCTGTTCGGTCCTCGCCTCGGCGCATACATCGAGTGGGCGCGGTAGTGAAGCCGGCCCGCCTCGTGCTGGTGGTGGGCCTCGCGGCGTCCTTGTCGTGCGCGGAAGGATTCTCGCCGGGCGATCGCGTCAGTCTCGCCATCGTTCCCGTCTTCACCGAATCGATGCCCGGGATTCTCTCGGGCGATCTCGACCAGCTGCACATCCGCATCACCCGCGTGCCGTCGAGCGCGCTCGTGCTCGACACGACGGTCGCGGTCGACACGAGCGGCAATGTCGATCTGCCGCTCACGGTCCCGCTGCTCTCCGATCCGGAGCAATTCTCGATTCTGCTCGAGGGCGTCCGCTCGTCCGACGCCTCAGTGCTGTATTCGGGAATCGACACCGTGCAGATCTCGGCGGGCACCGCCACACCGCCGCCGGTCCAGATCACGATCAATTACGTGGGCCCGTGCGGCGCGAGCTCGGGATGTCAGGTGACCGTCGGACCGCCCGCGCCCTCGTTGGCCCAAGGCGATTCACTGTTGATGACGATCGCCGTCGATTCGGGCGGCATCCCGGTGGTCGGCGTGCCGGTCAGCCTGCTGAACCTGGATACGACGCTGGTCCGCGTCCGCAGCTCGCGCTACGTCGTCGCGCGGACCGGCACGGCGGGCGGCACCGCTCGCGTCGTCGCGCAGATCCGCAGCGATGAAGACACGCTCCACGTCACGGTCACGAGTCCCGCGAATCCATTGATCGGTCTCAATCCCACGACGGTGGCGTTCAGCGCGACCGCCGGCGGCGGGAATCCGGCATCGCAGGGCGTTTCCGTCACCAATGGCGGAAGCGGGACCTTGAGCGGCCTCGGGATCGGCACGATCACGTACGGTGGGGGCGCGACCGGCTGGCTGTCGGCGGGCCTCAACGTCACGACCGCGCCGGCCACGCTCACGCTCACTGCCACGACCGGCAGCCTGGCGCCGGCGACCTATACCGCCACGGTTCCGGTCACGGCCGCCGGCGCGAGCAACAGCCCGCAAACCGTGAACGTGACGTTCGTCGTCGGCGTCGGCGCGCCGGCCTCGCTGGTCGTCACGCCGGGCTACGCGGCGATCCGCACGACGGCGCCGACGCAGACGGTGCAGCTCTCCGACACGATCAAGGATTCGTTCGGCAATATCCTCGGCACGGCGCCGACCTGGACGAGCCGTAGTCCGTCGGTCGCGACGGTCAGCGCGAGCGGTGTGGTCACCGGCGTCGCGGCGGGCTCGGCGGTCATCGTCGCGCAGTCCGGCACCGCGGCGGATTCGATGGTGGTAACGGTGGGCAACGCCGCGAGCGCGCCGGGCGACATGCTGATCGCCGCGGTCACGAACGGCCGCGCCTTCGGCGTGCGGAAGCTCGGCCAGAGCGTGGCGATCGACATCCGCGTCGATCAGCTCGCGGTGGCCGACTCGCTCGGCAGCTACAACGCGCGGTTCAGCTGGAACAATGCCGTCATGACGTTCGACAGTGTGTCGGCCGGCAACTATCCGGCGCCGACCGTCAACGACAGCTCGTTCAACGGCGTGCTGCGGTTCGCCGCGGTCGACGCGAACTCGCGCTCCGGCACGCTGACGCTGGCGCGCCTCTGGTTCACGGCAGTCGCCACCGGTTCGGACGGCCACGTCCTGCAAGTCACCGACGTGTCGGGCGTGTCGCCGAACTTCTTCAACTACTTCACGAGCGGACGGTACGTCATCGTATCGGGTTCCGCGCGCATCACCCCCTAGCTCGGCACTGCCGAGGGAGGACTAGGATCATGTTGCCACTTCGCAGTATCGCCATGGCCGTCGTGTTCATCGGCGCCGCGTGCGCCGACGAGCCCACGCGTCCCGATCCGCTGCCGCCGCCCGTCGACCAGGGCGTCAACGCGTACATCATCGTGGACAATCTCCACGCCGCCGTCGGCCAGACCGTGCACATCAGCGTGCAGGTCCGCAGCTCCGACGCGACCGTGAAGGTGGGGAGCTTCACGGGCCGGCTGCACTTCGACGCCGGCACGCTCGAGTACAAGGCCGAGGATCTCATCAACGACGGGCTGCGCGTCGCCAATCCGAACGGCGCGAAGAGCGGCGAGATCCGCTTCGCCGGCGCGAGCGCCACCGGGTTTGCCAACCTGACGCTGTACAGCGCGTCGTTCACCGTGCGGCAGGGCAGCTGGTCGAACGGTCTCGCGCTGCAGATGGAAGAGCTGTCGGCCGCGCGCTCGCTCGCGAATCTCGCGCCGCATCTCTCGGTCGCGCACACCGTCTACGCGGCGCCGCCCGCGGCCGTGAAGCCGTAACGAGCCAGTGCGCCGCATCGTCGGGTCGCTCTCACTGCTGATCATCCTGGTCGCTCCGGCGGCCCGGGGACAGCAGGCGCTCGTCGGGATGTATCCGGCGACCGTCGGACTCGACAGCGGCCAGCAGGCGACGATTCCGCTCGTCGTCGACATGCGCGCGATTCCAGCAAGTGATCTCGGCGCCTACCAGCTCGTCGTGAGCTGGAATCCCGCGGTGCTGCGATACGTGCGCACGGCGGGCGGCGCTTTCGGGACGCCGACAGTGAATGAAGGATCCGCGGCGACCGGAACACTGACGCTCGCCGGGACGAGCGTCGCGGGATTCGGCGGGCTGTTCTCCGTCGCGCAGCTCACGTTCGAGATGCTCGTGCCATCGGGTTCCTCCCCGGTGTCGGTCGCATCTCCGGAGCTGACGGCGTCGGTGTCGTTCGCGACGATTCCCGTGACGGCGGTGCCCGGCTCGGTCTGCACGACGTCCGGGACCTGGGGCGACGTGAATCACGACGGACAAATTCTCTCGAACGACGCGCTGCTCGTGGTGACGTCGGCGGTCGGGTTGTCGATCGCGCCGTACACGCTCGTCAATGCCGACGTGGACGCCGACGGCGACGCCGACACGCGTGACGCGCTCATCATTCTGTCGTCGGCCGTCGGGTTGTCGACCCCTGGTTTCCGCGTTGGGACGGCCAACGCGTCGGGCTGCGGCGGCGCGGCGGCGGCATCGCTGGCGCTCGCGCCGGGATCGCTCACACTCGCGACGGGCGACATCGCACCCATCGCCGCCACGGTGCTCGATTCCGCCGGCAATCCGACGTCGGCGCGCGGGCTGGTGTGGAGCACGGACGCGAGCGGCGTGGCGAGCGTGGATTCGAGCGGCAAGATCACGGCGGTGGGCAACGGCACGGCCACGATCACCGCCATGGCGATCGGCGTCACGCCGCAAACTGCCGCCGTCACGGTGCAGGACCGCCACACCTGGTACGTGGACGCGATCGCCGCCTCGGGCCACACCATTTTCCTCGGCTCGGCGGCCTATCCGTTCCCGGACATTCAGGCTGGGCTCGATCACGCCGCGCCGAACGACACGGTGCGGATCGCGCGAGCGCCCGTCCCGTACGGCGCCGCCGTGATCTCGAAGCCCGTGATCGTGATCGGCGATTCGACCGGCGGCGGCATGCCGCACATCCAGAACAGCTCCGGTCCGGCGATCCTGGCGACCGCGCCTGGGCGCGTGAGCTTGCGCAACCTGTTCCTCGATCAGTCGAACGCGGGCGTCGATGCGCGGGTGGACACGCTGAATGTCCGCTCGGTCGCCGCGACGTCGCTGCGCGGTCCCGGCTTCGCCGTGCATAAAGCCCAAGTCGCCACGTTCACGGGGATCAGCGTGAATTCCGCGGTCATCGCCGGAATCCTGGCGGACTCGAATGGCGCGGTCAGCGTGAGCGGCGCCGACATCCGCGTGGTGGCGTCGCGGAACGACTCGGTGGCCGGGCTCGCGGTTGCGCACGGCGATTCGGCCGACGTGACGAACCTCGCCGTGGTCGGCATCGAGAACGGCCAGGCCGCGCTGTTCGTCGGGCTCGCGCGCGGCTCCTTGACCGGCTTCTCGGCGCAGGCCGCCGGCGGTGTGACCGCCGACTCCGTCGGGTCGCTGGCGCTCGCGCTCGGCACGATCCAGTCGGGCGGCGGCTCGTCTGATCAGACGATCGGGATTCATGCCGACACGATCACGATCGACTCGCTCGTGATGAGCGACGTGGACCGCGGCGTCGCGCTGTCGCCGGTCGCGCGCGACACCGTGACCCATCCCGCAACCGTCGCCACGATCACGCGCAGCAGCTTCACCAACATTCACAGCGACGGCGCCCTCGAGGTCGAGCGATTCGGCCGGCTCGACGTCAGCCATCTGACGGTGAACGGCGTGGCGCAGAATGCCGGCGTCGACGTGCGCCGAGTGGTCGACGTGCGGATCGATACGACAGTGGTGCTGGGCGTGGCGAATGGCGTGGCGATTTCGGTCGATCCGACGGCCACGCTCACGATGCACTCGGGCCATTTGCGCGGGGTGTTCGGCGGGCTGGTCGCCGACGGCGTGCACACCGTGAGCCTGTCGAATGTGGAAGTCGACAGCTCGGCGACGCCGCCTCAGTTCTGCTTCTTCTGCGCCGTGCGGTTCGGCGTCGCGATCTCACGCTCCGACTCGGTGCGGCTCGACTCGCTCAACGTGCACGACAACGGCGGCGCCGGCATTCTGGTCGACTCGGGGCGGGTTGTCGTGGGGACCGGCGGGGTCGCGGTACGCAATCAGGGGCTCGGCGGATCGGGCGGCGACTGCGGTCTCGAATGTCAGTGCGGTCCCCAATGCGGCAGCGGCATCAGTCCGGCACCCCGGCTCCAGCTCGGCTCCTACGTGCAGTTCACCGGCTCTTCCGGGCCGGGCGTCGTGCTGAGCACGGTGCAGGATAGCCGTCTCGACAGCTGGACGATCCAGGACAACGCCCGCGGCGGTGTTCTGCTCGCCGGCTGGGACGCGCTCACGGGACCGACCGCGCAACTATCGAACTCCGCGTTTCGCGGGGCGAACACGAGCATGATCCGCGTCGCCGGAAACAGTGCATCACCGAGCGGACAGCTGACGGTGCAGGGCGGCACATTCGCGCTGGCGGGCGAAGGCGTCGACGCGAGCTACATCACGTCCCTGACGGTGAGCGGCGCCTCGTTCGACTCGATCGGCGACGGCTCGTCCCCGGTCGTGTTCTCGAATGTCATCGATACCGTGGCGATCACCGACAACGCCGTGAGTCGCAGCTTCGGCTATACGTTCCGAATTTTGAACGGGCTGCTGGCGAACGTGCTCCGCAATACCGTCTCGAGCCAGTACACCTACTCCACCTTCCTGCCGGAAGCGGTGATCGAGCTCGGCAACGTCGACTCCGCGTTCGTGTCGGCAAACCGGATCTCGCAGTCGCGCGTGCGCGCGGTGCTGACGTATGGCGGCAATGCGCGCTTCGCGGTCGTCGACAGCAACGTCGTCATGGATTCGGCGGGCGTCGCGATCGACATCGGCCGCCCGATGGTGATTCGCCGGAACAGAATCCACGGCAACTACAACGGCATCTTCGTGGGCTCGGGCGGCGAGTCGTCGATCATCAACGCCAACAATTTCGAAGCGAACGTGTTCGACGCGATTCGATGGATCGCCACTGCCGGGACGGTGAATGCGCAGGGTAATTGGTGGAACGCGCCCGACGGCCCGCAGTGCAATGGCGGCTTGACGGGCTGCACGTCCACAACGGGCGACTTCGTCGACGGCCCCGCCGGCACGATCGACTTCTCCGGCTTCCTCACGTCGCCAGACGGCTCGGTGCCGCTCTCGCCGCCGGTGCTGCGGACGCCGCGCGTAGTCACAGGGAAGGGCGGCACGCGATGAGCCGCCGCGCCCTCGTGCTGCTCGCGCTCGCCGTCGCGCCGCTCGCCGCGCGCGCGCAGACGATCACCGTCAACACCGCGGGCGACATGTCGTCGCTCGTCGGCATGCCGTTCGACGTGCCGATCGTCGCCGACTGGACCGGACGGCCCGATCGCCTCGGCTCGTTCTCGCTGACGCTGCGCTGGGACCCCGCGGTGCTGCGGTTCGATGGCGGCACGTCGGGCTCGTTCGGCTCGATCCAGGCGAACACCGATTCCGCCGCGCAGGGTGTGCTGAAAATCGCGGGCGCGAATCCCGCCGGCGTCGTCGGCACGATGACGCTCGGCATCGGTCGCTTCACGCCGCTCACCGCGGCGACCACGGCCGTCGCGCTCGACGTGAGCGAGCTGTTCTCCGCCGCGCCCGACTTCACCAACCAGGCGTCCGGCGCCACGATCAACGGCGGTCTGTTCTGCCCGGCGCGCGGCTTCTGGGGCGATCCCGACGGCGACCACACGGTGGGCTCGCGTGACGCGCTGATCGCGCTCTCGGAGGCCGTCGGCCTCGACGTCTCGACCTTCCCCGAGCACGGGCTGTCCGACGTCGACGCGGACGGCGCGGTCAAGGCACGCGACGCGTTGGTCATTCTCTCCGCCGCCGTCGGCATCGACGTCAGCGCGTTCCGCGTGCAGCGCATCGCGATCGGGAGCTGCGGCAGCGAGCAGACGACGGTCTATGCCGTCACGCCTGGCGGCGACACGCTCGTCGGCGGACACGATCAAGCAGTGCACTTCGAGCTGCGCGCGACCGCGGCCGGCGTGGTCCGCGTGCTGCCCGACGTGTTCTGGACGACGAGCAACCCGAACGTCGTCGCCGTGCTGCCGGACGGTCGCGGCGTCCCGCTCGGCCCCGGCACGGCGACGATCACCGGCAAGAGCGGCACGCGTGACAGCGCGATGGCGACGGTCGTCGTCGTGAACCGCCGCAGCCACCACTATGTCGACGCCCTTGCCGTCAGCGCGACGAATCAGCTCGGGACCGCGACGTATCCCTACGCGACAATCGCCCAGGCCAGCGCCGTCAGCGCCGAGGGCGATACGGTGTACGTGAGGCCGGGTCGCTACGATCAGGGCGCCGCCTTCTCGGTCGGCGTGCTGGTTCAGGGCTTGCCCGGTGGCAGCGGCGTTGTGGTGACGAGCAACAGCTTTGCGAATGCCGCGCTCTCCTTCGGCGGCGGTGCGCGCGCCGAGGTCCGCAACATCACGGTGGATCGCGTGTCGATCGGCGTGGCCGCAATCGGCGTCGACACCCTGGTGGTGGACAGCCTGCATTACTTCGAGGGCAGCGGGCTGTGCGGCGACTTCGGCGTGGGCGCGAGCGACGTGTGGCGCCTGGAGGTCCGGCGCTCCGAGATGCGCGGCTCGGGACCGCTGCAGAGCTGCGCCGGAGCAGTCGAGATCCAGGGAGCGGCGCGCCTGCTCGTCGTCGAAGACGTCCAGGCGAGCGATCTGGCCGATGACGCAATCTTCGCGAATTCGGTCGACAGCGTCGTCGTGCGGCGCAGCACGATTCACAACAACAGCCGCTACGCCGTGAACGTCGGCGCGAACCGTCCGGGCTTCGGCGTCGTGCCCGTGCCGTCGTCTGTCGCCCTCTTGCTCGAAGACAACCACTTCTCGGCCAACAGCGCGGGCGGCGTCTCGGCCAATCTGCTGCGCGGCGGCCTGGCAACCCGCACGGTCATCGACGCGACCGAAACCGACGGCTTCGATCTCACCGGCACACCGGGAGCCGACGGCTTCGCCCTCGTGGCCGACACGGTCACCGGACTCGAGAACTACTGGGTCAGCACCTTCCAGCTCGATACGCTCCGGATCGATTCGACGCGCGTGACCGGCACGCAGAGCGGGTTCGTCGACGGGTTCACACGCCTGACGGTGACCCGCTCGCAGTTCCTCGGCGCGATCGGCAACAACGAGATCCTCGACGCGATCGGCAACGACACCAGCTTCGGCGGCGCGCGCGTCGACATGGACAGCGTGACGATGCAGGGCGCGGCGAGCTGCGATGAGTGCATCGACGGCCTGCGGACCGCGCGCGCGATCGCCAACGTGAGCCACTTCGCGGGCGACAACCTGTACACGGCGCTCGGGCTCTCCGATTCCAGCGGGACCGTCGTACACTCCACGTTCACGCACACGGCGTACGGGGTGTACGCAACCGGTCCGAGCTTCGGCGGCGTCACGAGTGCCCCGACCATCGTGACGCGCGGTCTGACGATGACGGACGTCCAGCAGGGCGTCACCGCGAGCTACGAGGCGCTGGTTGCGGACAGTCTCTCGCTCACCCAGGGCGCCTACGGCGTCCAGACCACGTCCGGCTTCGGCGGCCCGTCGGGTACCGACACCGTCCGCAACAGCACGTTCACCGATTACGCGTACCCGCTGGCGCTCAACGACACCGTCTCGATCGTGCAGAACAACCAGCTGGTGCGCCCGTCGTCGTACGGCATCCAGGTGAACGGGTACGGCACGCCGGCGGACAGCGCGATCATCTCCGGCAATACGGTGACGTGCGCGCCCAGCGGGCTAACGTCGGTGCGCGCGCTGTACGGCAGCAACACGAACTATCGAATCAGCGGCAACACGATCCAGGGTTGCTACATCGGTATGCAGCTGCAGGGCGGCGCGCCCGACAACACGGCCACGATCCGCGGCAACACCTTCCTCGCGCCCGGCTTCGAGGGCGGCGCGGTGCAGGTGACCAGCCCGATTCGGGCCGACGTCGTGGGCAACAGCACGTTCAGCAGTGGCACCGGGTCGGCGATTTCGATCAACGGGTACTCGTTCCAGCGCACGTCGTTCGCGCGGGTGGATTCGAACACGATTCACGGCGCGCGAGAGCGCGCGATCCTGGTCGATTACACCGACAGCGTCGAAGTGCGTGGCAACCTGATCGACACCGTGACGTCGACCAGCTACTTCACCGGCGGCGCGCAGGGCATCGCGGTGACGGACAACAGTGAGGGCCAGGTCACGATCAGCGGCAATACCGTCCGCCATGTTCACGGGAGCGGCATCTACGTCTATCAGCTCGGCGTGCCGGTCGTCGCGATCGATTCGAACGGCGTGTCGGGAAGCGACTCGGCCGCGGTGCGAGTCGACGCCGGCCTTGTCTCGATGCGCGGCAATAACATCCGCTCCAATGCGCAGAACGGCGTGTCGATCTTGAGCTGCTGCGGTCCGCACGAGATCCACGGCAACGCATTCCAGGGCAACGCGCTGTACGCCGTCGCGAATATCGCCGACGCCACGGTCAACGCCGACAGCAACTGGTGGGGCGTAGACGGCGGCATTCCACCGGGCGGACCCGGTGCCGACTCGACGCTGACCGTGTTCGACAACGCGCCGCTTGCGAACGAGCCGCTGCCGTTGCCGCCGCTGGCACCGCCGGTGCTCCGCTCGACGACGCTTGTCGCAAGCGCGTTCCCGTCGCTCACCTCCACCGTGGTGACCGTCGGTCCAGGAGCGCAGGTGACGCCGAAGCCCGGCCCGGCGCCGCGTGCCTTGCCGCACGATCCGGTGGCGCGTCCAGCGGCGAAGCCCCCTCGTCAGCCCACGCGCGCATCGCTACCAGCCGCGTTGGCCGGTCTGCGCCGCGACGAGCAGGCGCGTGCCGCACTCGCAGCGGACCGGGCGGCGCGCGAGGCCCGGCGGCTCGAAGCGATCCGCGAGTCCAACCGGCGGAGGACGCAATGAGACGCCTGCTCGTCGGCTTGGTGCTCATGGTGAGCGCGCGCGCAGCGGCTGCGCAGACCGGCTATCGGCTTCCTGTGCAATTCGTATCGAGCGGCGACTCTGCCTTCGCGGTCCCGTCCGGCGGCAATCTCGCGCTGGTCGTGGCGAGCCAATACGACGCCACAGGGTGGGGACTCGATTCGTTCGCGCTGCGGATTCACTTCGATCCCGCGCGATTCAGTTACGTCTCCGCCACGAAGCTGTGCAGCAATCAGGGGGCAGCGCTGAACGTCACTCCCGCCGCCAGCTACGTCGACGTCAGCACCTCGAGCTGCACGAGCGCCTATTTTGGTGAGTCGCTGTTCCAGATCACGTTCAAGCTCGCTGGGGCCGCGACCGACGGCGCGTGGTTCTCGCTCGAACCGTTCGCGTTGCGCGACAACGGGGCCAACGATCGCCTGGCGGACGGCGTCGTCGACGTGGCGCAAGCCTGTCACGCGTTCGGGATCTGGGGTGACCTGGACGGCGACGGCGCGGTGAATAGCCGAGACGCGCTCGCCACGTTGAGCGCGGCGGTGGGCCTGCCGGTGCCGCCGCAGTTCGACGTCGCGGGCCGCGGCGATGTGGACGCCGACGGTCAGGTTACGTCGCGCGACGCGCTCGCGATGCTTTCGGCGTCGATCGGGTTGTCGACCGGCGGTTTCCGCGTGGGCAGCGGCATCGTCGATGCCTGCGCGCCGGAGCTCAAGCTGCCGCGGCCGCTTTATTTCACGCGCGGCTCGAGCTACGCGCCGGGCCAGGCCGGTCTCTTCGGCCTCGCGATCCGCACCGCGCTCGACACCACCGTCACGATCGTTGGTGACAGCTCGGATGCGACGCTGCAATACGAATGGCGCCCGCGCGTGTCGCCCGACGGCAGCAGCGTCGTGTTCGTTTGCCAGAATCCCGTCTACTACACGCCGGGGATTTGCAAAGCCGATGCGAACGGCGCCAATCCCGTGCACCTCACCGGCCAATTCGCGACGAACAGCTCGCCCGACTGGTCGCCCGACGGCTCGGAAATCGTCTTCACCTTCCCCAGCGGGATATGGACGATGAACGCCGACGGCTCGAATCCCGCGCAGAAGCTCGCCTTCTCTCCGACGGGCGTATCGTGGCGGCCCATCCCCGGCAGCCGGGACGTGGCCTGGACCGACGCCTCAAACCAGCAAGTGCACGTGACCAATCTCGACACGGGCGCCGATATCGTCGTGCACACGTTCACGTACGGCTCCGCGGAGTACGCGCCATCGTGGATCGATTGGAATGCGGCGGGGGACTCGCTGGTCTTCTCGCTCTTTGTCGACAACTACTACGCGATCGCGACCGCGCCGGCATCGGCGAATGCGGCCGTCACGATTCGCGCGGCGTGGGCCAACGGGACTGCCGAGCATCCGGCGTGGACCGACCAGGGTCTGCTGTTCGTCGCGAACTACACGCACTTCCGGATTTTCCTGCAGCGACCAGACGGCTCCATCGTCCAAGTCGGCGCCGACGCGTCTGACTCGTACCAGCCCGGGATGAGACGCCAATGAGACGCGCGTTGACATTGGCCCTCCTGGGGCTCGGCATCGCGCGGGGTGCGGCGTCGCAGGCAGTCACCGCGCGCCTGGGCGGCGAGCTCACGGGCTTCGTCGGCAGTCAGGTGATCGTCCCGGTCGCGGTCGACATGAGCGCGTCGGGCGGCGAGAAGCTCGGCAGCTACACCGCGCGACTCACCTGGGACCCCGCGAAGCTCGGCACCTGCGCGCCCTTCTGCGTGAACGGGAATTTCCAGGGCAATTTCCCCGCGCCTACGTTCAACGCGGACAGCGTCCCGCAGGGAATCCTCAAGTTCACGGCGGTTTCGCCGGTCGGCGTGACCGGCCTCGTGACGGTGACGCAGCTGCCGTTCACGATTTTCGACACCGTCGGCACTCCGCTCACGCTGTCGTTCAGCG
This sequence comes from Gemmatimonadales bacterium, assembly GCA_036522875.1. Taxonomy (GTDB): domain Bacteria; phylum Gemmatimonadota; class Gemmatimonadetes; order Gemmatimonadales; family GWC2-71-9; genus 20CM-2-65-7. Next base: position 18,016 of record DATDEZ010000028.1, read on the forward strand.
AGATGTCGGCCGCGGGAACGTTCACGAACTTGTTGCCGAGCCTGACGACGCTGAGCGGAACGATTTGCCCGGCGCGAGGCCGGTGGGGCGACATCGATCGCGACGGCAATGCCAACAGCCGCGACGCGCTGCTCACGCTGTCGAAAGTGGTCGGCTTACCGGTCGATACGGTCATGGATACCGTCTCGACCGCGCCGCTGGTCGTCGACACGATCACGTTCGACACGGGGCTCGCCGACGTGAATGCGGACGGCCAGGTGCAGAGCGTGGACGCCCTGATCATCCTGTCGTACGCCGTCGGCATCGACATCCCGGGTCAACGCGTCCTCTTGCTCGCGCCCAGCTCCTGCGGCACCGGCTCGGCGCGCACGCTGTCGATCTTCCCGGCGACCGCGCAGCTCGCCCCGACGCAGTCACTCCCGCTGCTGTTGCAGGCGCGAGATACCGCGGGCCGGCTCGTCACGGTGTCCGACGCCGTCTGGCGCTCCTCCGATTACAACATCGCCACCGTGGACGGCACGGGTCTCGTCACCCCCCGCGCGCCCGGCTCGGTGACGATTACCGGCGAAGCGGGCCCCGGCATCCGGGCGACCGCCGCGATTACGGTCATCCCGCATCGCGCGGTGTGGGAAGTGGACGGGCACGTCACCGGCGCGGCGATCCAGCTCGGCACCGCCGCGTTCCCGTTCGAGCACCCCTCGCGCGCGTTCCCGTTCGTGACGGAAGGCGACACGATCCACGTCGCGTCAGGCACGTACGACTTCGACAGCGACGGGCAGCTGGGCGTCGGCGTCGTAATCCGGGGCGGCACCGTGGGCGACACGACCACGCGTCCCGTATTCCGCGACGCGCAGCGCGGCAGCAACACCGCCCTGCGGCTGAACGGCGGCCAGCGCGCCGTCGTGCAGAACGTCGCGTTCAAGAGCTTCTACTACGCCATCGAGCTGAACGGCGTGCGCGACCTGGCGATCGAGGACGGCAGCATCGAGTCGCTCGGAGGCACGTTCGGCGGCGGGATCTATAGTTGCATCTCGGGCACGACCGATACGGTGCGCGTCGATCGTACGACGTTCGTGGGCGATTCGGACCAGTCGGCGCTCGACAACAGTTTCTGCTCGCCGCACACCGCGCTCGTCGTCGTGCGCGACAGCAAGATTCACGGCTTCTATCAGGGGATCAGCTGGACCGACGTCGATTCCCTGGTCGTGCTGCGCTCGGAGATCTCGGACAACGTCAACAGCGGCATCGAAGTCGGAACGGAATTCGGCACGACGAATCCGTCGGTGTACGTCGCGCACAGCCGCATCGAGCGCAACGGCAGCACCGGCGTGCGCACGAGCCAGACCCGGCGCGTCGTCGTCGACTCGAGCGTCGTCACCAGCGGCGGCAGTGGAACCGACGCGCTGGACCTGAGCGGCGGCTGCGGCGAGTGCTCGGGCGACGTCCTGATGAACGTGGGGCTGCACGGCGACTCGATCGCGCAAAACGCCAACGGCTACTCCTGGCTGCGAGTCAACAACGGCGATACGGTCGTCGTCGCCGGAACGATCGTGAGCTTCCTCGACGTCGCGGGAATGACGGCGTACGGCAACTTCGACGCCAACGTGGGCCGATTCACCGGGTCGAAGTTCCTGAACAACGGGCAGGGCACGACGGTGCAGTTCCAGGGCAGCGACTTCTTCGCCGACAGCCTGCAGTTCACCGGCTGCAGCGCCGTCGCGCCGGGCTGCGACCTGAGCTACGGCATCTATCTCGTCCCGCGCGGCAGCTCGCTCGACGTGCGCGTCCGGCACTCGAGCTTCGCGAAGCTCTACGCGGGCGTGTACGTGGCCGGCGCGTTCCCGGGCGTCCACGAGGCTACGAACCTCGTGATGGATTCGGTGCAGTACGCGATCACGTTGAGCGGCGACAGCGCGCTCGTCGCCGACAACCAGCTCACGCGCGTCGGCGCGATCGGTATTCAGGCCGGCACCGGCAACGTCTCGACGCGGAGCATCGTGTATGCCCGCAATCACGTGCAGTGCACGCCGGCCGGCGGCTCGCAGTACGGCATGTTGATGAATGCCGCGCGCCGCTTTGCGACCACCGCGGATACCCTGGAGAACTGTAACATCGGGATCTACCTGAATTCGTTGCTCTCGGGCTCCGTCGTCCGCGGCAACACGATTCGGGGCGGGCAATACGGGATCCGCGGCGATCAGTTCCTGTTCGATACGATCGCCGTCGCGGTCGACTCGAACGGCATCTCGGGCACGAGCACCGCCGCGGCCTTCTATACCGGCGGCAAAGTGCTGTTCACGCACAACCGCGTGGAGAGCAACGCGCAGTACGGGCTGCAGACCACGCTCTCCGTCGGCGTCGTGCACGACGCGCACCAGAACTCCTTCGCCGGCAACGCCGTCGCGGCCATCCTGGCGAGCGGCGACAACATCAACGCCCAGCTCAACTGGTGGAACAGTCCCTCCGGCGCGTGCACCGGCGGTGATTGCTTCGTAGGACCCGTTGACGCGAGCAACTTCCTGACCTCGCCTCCGCCCGGACTGCCCGGCCTGTCGCCGCGGCCGCTCACGCTGATGACGACAGCGACGGCGACGAGCGGGTCATCCGTCACGACGATTCCGGTCGCGCGGAAGCCGGTGCTGCCGTCCCGTCCGTATCAAAAACCCTCTAGACACCTGTCACCGCGGCGGCGATCCTAGGACGTCACTTTCCTGGGAGTGCCGTCGATGCGTCGTTTTCGTTTGATGCTGTGCGGTGTCGTGGTCGTGGCGGGTTGCGGTGGCGGTAGCGATGGTGGTGGCGGTCCTCCGACGATTACCTCCGTAGTCGTGAGCGGCGATTCGACCGTGATCCTGGCCGGCACTCGCCAGCTCACCGCGACCGCATTGGCCGGCAGCACTCCCGTTTCGACCGGCGTCACCTTCCAGTGGACTTCCTCCGATACCACGCGCGCGACCGTCTCCAGCTCCGGGCTCGCCAGCGGCGTGCGACTCGGCAATGCCGCGATCAGCGCACAGGCCGTTTTGAACGGCACCCCGACCGGCGTCACCAGCTCCGCGCACGCGATCCGCACGCGGATCGGCGCGATCGTCATCACGCCGGGTGATCGGGCGTTCACGTCGTTCGGTGACGGCGCGACGCTCACTGCCGAGGCGCGCGACGCGCTCAACGCTCCGGTAGGGGGCGTGACGTTCACGTGGCTGTCCCGCACGCCGTCGGTCGTGTCGGCGCAGGTACGCATCGGCGATTCCCCCCATGCCGACATCCTGGCGCTCAACAACGGCGCCACGCGCATCGTCGTCACCGGGGACGGCACGTCCGATTCGATCAACGCGACCGTCCACCAGGTCGCCACGTCGCTGGGGCTCACGCCGATCTCGTTCAACTTCGACCGCATCAACGGCGCCGACACGATCAGCGTGGTCGCCCTCGACGCGCGCTCGCATCCGCTCGATGACAGCTTGGTCACGTGGGCCTCGCGGAACAGCGCCGTGGCGACCGTCAATCCGGCCGCGGTCAACAACTCCAGGCTCATCCGGGCCGTCGACGAAGGGCAGACGCGCATCGTCGCGACGTCCGGGGCGTTCGGCGATTCGGTAGACGTGTCGGTCAACTTGATCTACGCGTCGGTACAGATCGTCGGCACCGGTCCCATCCCGGCGCCCGTCGACACCGCCCGCATCAACCGGCTCAATGGCTCCGTCCAGCTCGGTCTCCTGGTGCGCGACATCGGCAACTCGATCGTCCCCGATCCGAAGGATTTTGCCTGGTCGCTGGACCACGCGGGCACAATCGGCACGATCGGCTCCCTCACTGGTCTCGTGACGGGTAACGGCAATACCGGCCTCGATACCGTTAGGGTGGTCGCGCGAGGCATCCGGGACAGTGTGCCGCTCGTCGTGCGGCAGGTTCTGGCATCGCTCGCCGTGACGCCCGCCAGTCCCGCGGCTCTCAACTTCGTCGGCGACACGCAGCGGTTCGCCGCCCAGCCGCGCGATTCGGGCGGAGCGGCGATTGCCGGACAGACGATCGTGTGGTCCACGAATAACGCCAAGCTCGGCATCGACGCCGACGGCCTTGCGCATGCCGACAGCGCGAGCAGCGCGGCCGGCATCAACGTCAAGATCAAGGCGACCGCGAGCGCCGTGACGGACTCGTCGGTCACGATCGTCGTCAGGCAGGTGCCGGTCTCGGCAAACCTGAATCCGAATTCATTCGGGACATTGACCGCGTTCGGCAGATCGGCGCAGGCGTCGTGCGTCGTGCTCGACTCGGCCAGCGATACCATCCCGAATCATCTCTGCACCTGGAGCGCCCTCACGGCGGGCGTGGTGTCGTTCAATCCGGCGACGGCGAAGACGACGACCGTCACCGCGGTCGGCAACGGCAGCACGACGATCCGTGCCCAGGCGGCAGCGAGCCTGTTCGGCGTCAACTCGATTACCGTCGATCAGATTCCGAAGACGGTCCGGATCAGTCCCGCGAACTTCGGCACGCCCGACGTCACGATGCGCACGAGCCAGACCGCGCCGTTCTACGCGGCCGTGCTCGACTCGCTCGACCATCTCGACGTCCAGGATAGCGTCACGTGGACCTCGAGCGATTCGACCATCGCCAAGGTCGCCGCCGGCGCGACGCTCGACTCGACGGTCATCACCACGTTTGCCTCGGCCGGCACGGCGACGATCACCGCCACCGCCGGTCCCGCCGTCGCGACGCGCGTCACGAACGTCAGCGCGACGCCGATCAGTTTCGCGACCGACGTCGCGGCGGCCGTGTTCAACGGGCCGCCCGGGTGCTCAGGCTGTCATCCGCCGAACGAGGGGATGGATTTGCGCGCGGGTTTCGCGTTCGCCAGCATCGTCAACGTCAGCTCGGGCGAGGTCCCGGCACTGAAGCGCATCAGGCCGTTCCGGCCCGATTCGTCGTATCTCGTGCACAAGATTCAGGGGACGCAAGCGAGCGTGGGCGGCGTCGGCGCGCGCATGCCGTTCGGCTGCAGCGGGTCGGGCTGTCTGCCCAACGCGACGATCAATACGATCCGAAACTGGATCTTACAGGGGGCGCAGAATAACTGAGGTAGTGTTTGCCGTTGGCGAAGTAGAGTACGAGCAGAACCGCCGTCGTGAGGCTGACGGCGTACTTCCAGACTGCGGGGGCGTCGCTGGCCGACAACAGGCCTTCGATCGTCCCCGCAATGGCGAGTAGCGTCACCACCGAACCGATCATCCGCGCCGCGACGCGGCCTTCGACCACGAGCGCGTCGCGCCGCGTGCGATCACCCGGCGCGATGATCGCCTTCGCCAGCCGGAATCCCGCGCCCGCGGAAATGAAAATCGCGGTGAGCTCGAGCACGCCGTGCCCCGCGACGAACGTCATCAGGTAACCGAGCGCGTGATAGTTCTGGAACAGGCCCATGCCAAGACCCAGCATCATGCCGTTGGAGAACAGCAGCCACGCCGTCAGCAGGCCGCCCGTGATTCCGCCCATGAACACGCCGAACGACACCTGGATGTTGTTCGTGATGATCGCCGCCGCGATGACCGGCCGCTCTTCGCTCGCCGTTTCGGCGTACCCGCGGCCTTCCACCTCGCGCTCCGCGGCTTCCTCGGCCCGCTGCACCATGACCGGCGACACGATCTCCTCGGCGAGCTCGGGTTTTTCACGAATCATGACGTAGCCGATCGCCGCCGGCACCGCGAATAAGAGGAACGCGAAGACGACGTACTTCCACGATTGCACGACGGCGGCCGGGAAATCGCGCAGGATGTAATGGGGCAGGGGCGTCCGGTCGCGGCCGCGCGCGCGATACAGCGCGTTGTGCCCCGCGCTCACGACGCGCTCCAGATATTCGATCACCCGCGGATCGACCTGATAGGTGCGCGCCCGGGCGAGATCCGCGGCGACTTCGCGGTATTGGCGCGCGAACGCGGGGATCTCGCCGCTCGCCAGCGCGCCGACGCCCGATCGCTCCATCCGCAGAGCCGTCGCGCGGAACGTTTCCCAGCCGTCGCGCTTGCGTTGCACGAACCGCTCCGCGGGCACCGTGATCCGGCCTGCCGCTCCGGCCTGCGCGCGCGGCGCAAACCGGCTGCGGCGCTTCATTTGCTCGTCCGCGAACACTTGAACCAGATAGGCCTGTGGGTCCGCGGTCCGTCTGGGAATGCGGTCTACGAACCGCCGCACGAGATCGGCCGTAATGCGGACCTGGACGTCGGGCGCGAGCTCGTTCATGCGGCCGAGGAACCGGTCCAGCAGGCGGAATTCATCTTCGGAGAGCTCCGGCGGCCCGGTCTCGATCGGGGGCGTCGCGGGTGGCTCGGTGGCCGGTGCGGCGCCGCCGAGAACCCAATCGGTCGGGCGATCGCGAACGACGATCGTGCCCGCGGCGATATCGCCGGGCCGCTTGTTGCTCGGGTGGAAGAAGATCGTGAACACCGCGGGCGCGACGGGGACCGGCACGTAGCAATCGAGAAAGCGGATCAGGTTGCGGACGACGGCAGCGTGCGGCGTGAGTGATCGGCCCGTGTCCATGACCACACGAATCCCCAGCGCCTGCTTGCCGGGCGTCCGCCCGCCGTTCAGGGCCTCGAACAGCGTGAAATAACCCCAGATCAATGTGAAGGTCAGCAAGATCATCAGGGCCGTGATCCACCCGCCGGCCATCCGATGCACCGTGAGTGCATCCGAGATCAGGCCCCAGCCGAACCACAACACGAGGAGTGCCAGCCACAGGAGGACGATATCGAGCAGGCCCGCCGCCAGGCGCGAGCCGACGCCCGCCAGCTCGAAGTGCACGTCGACGTGCTCCGGCGTCTCGACGCCGTGGCGCTGGCGCAGATCCAGGTCTCGCGCGGAAGTCGTCACCTCCACATCTTAGCGCTGGAGCCTCCCCCTTGCACGGAGCGTGTCTATTACCGCACAACCCGGCATTACCAACGTCCGGCCGATGCAGATTGGCGAGATCCTGGACGGCACGTTCAATATTTATCGCCGTCACTTCGGCCTGTTCATGCGGCTGAGCCTGCTGCTCATCTGCGTCCCCGCCGTCCTCTTCGTCTTCTTCATGGTACGCTTTGCCACGAACCCGATTGCCGCGGCGAACTGGTTTCAGGAGCACCTCGTCAACGTCATTCTGATGGGCCTCGTCGGCGTGCTCGTGTACACGACGATCAGCCTGCTGCTCAAAGCGGGCACGATTCGCATCATCTCGGACTCCTACCTCGGGCAGGAGCCGACGCTGAGCTCGGCGCTGCAATTGGGGATGGGCCGCATCATCCCGCTGCTCGTCGTCGCGATCAGCAAGACGTTGCTCGTCATCGTGATTTACCTCGCCGCGATTTTGGCCGGCGTGCTGCTGGTCGGCATTGGGAAAGCGCTCGGCGCCGCGATCGCCGTGCTGCTGGGGATCGCCTACGGCGTCGGGGCGATCTGGTTCATGGCCTGGGTGCTGTGCGGCTACGGGCTCACCAGCATGGTCGTCGTGCTGGAGGATCTCGACAGCTCGTTCGACGCGTTCGGCCGGTCGTGGGAGCTGACGCGCGCCGCCCGCATGAAGGTGTTCCTGACCTGCCTCGTGATTTTCTTGTTCACGGCGCTGCTGCCGTGGATCGTCGTGGCCGTTGTCGGCCAGCTGCTCGGACCGGCGTCACCGCTGCAGCCGTTCCTGAGCATCCTGTCGGTCGCGATGGGCGTGGTGCTCGCGCCCATTTTGCCGTGCGCGCTCACGCTCCTCTATTATGATTCGCGGGTGCGGCGCGAAGCGTTCGACCTGCAGATTCTCAGCCAGCAGCTGGGGGCGCGCTGACCCTCCTGCAGGCGCCAGCCCCGCCGACCGCCCTTTCTCCGCCCGCCGCCGACTCCCTGCGGCGGGCGCTTGGTCAGGTCTTCCAGGGATCCGAGTACGAGTGGGTCGAGCGCCACCCGCTGACGGGGTGGCTCGGGCGCACGTGGCACAATCTGATCACGTGGATGAACCATCTGGCCGACGTGCATCCCGTCGGTTTCAACGTCGTGCTCAGTCTGCTCGTCGTCGCGCTCGTCGTGATCCTCGTGCACATGGGCTATGTCATGGTGCGGATCATCCGGCCGTCGGCGCGGGGCGGCGCGAAGCCCGCCGCCGCAGGTCCCACCGTCATCCGCGACGCGCGTGCGCATCGCGCGCTCGCGGACGAGCTCGCCGCTCAGGGCCGCTATGCGGAGGCGCTCGGCCATCTGTTCCTGGCGGTCGTGCTGGAGCTGGACAAGCGCAAGGCGGTGCGCTTCCACGCGTCGAAGACCCCGGCCGAGTACGTGGGCGAGGCGCGGCTCGACGCAAGCGCGCGCTCGACGCTCGCGACGCTCGTCGCGCAGCTGTATCGCCATCTGTTCGGAGCGGTGCCGTGTGACGCGGACCAGTACGCGGCGTTCGGGGCAGCGGCGCAAGAGCTGATGCGGGGACAGCATGTCGTACCGGCTTGAAATCGGCGGCGCGCTCGTCTTCATGATCGCGCTGGGCGTCGCGATCTGGGCCGGCAGTCGCCACTCGCGGGTTTCCGAGCTCGACATCCGGTCGTCCACGTTCTTGACGGGTCCCTCGGGCAGCAAAGCGTTGTACGACGTCCTGACGCGCATGGGCCGGCCGGCGGAGCGGCGCCGCACGTCGCTGCGGCGTCTCACGACCACGCGCGCGCATTATCCCGCGGTCCTCGCGATCCTCGATCCCGTGATCCCGCTCGACGATGACGAAATCGACCAGGTCGTGCAGTACGTCCGGCGTGGCGGCCAGGTTGTGACGAGCGGATTCGGCGGCGGGGTGCTGGAATGTTTGGGCTGGCGCATCCAGTCCGACATCGGACTCGACAGCGTCGCCGTCCGGGCGCCCAACGGCCTCAAGCTGCCCCGGGCGGCGCGGGTGTTGACCGTGGCCCATCGCGATACGACCACACGCCGCGGCATTGCTGGTCTCAGAAAGGGCGATGACGAGGACGCCACACGGGCGTCGTGCCGTACGCTCGTCCCGTATGCGGCCGACACGATCGTGGCAGCCGTGAACAACCGCCCGGTCGTCATGCGGTTGCGCTATCGCGATGGCGGCAGCGTCACGCTCGCCAGCGACGGCGGCTGGTTCACGAACACGGTGTGGCGCGACACCGACGTGCCGATGATTCTGCTCGGGGTGCTGACTCCGCCGCTCGAGCATCCGGGACGGGTCGCGTTTGATGAATACCACCAGGGGTTCGGCGAGCACCGGGGGCCGTCGCTGTCGGGACAAACGTGGATTTGGCTGACCCAGTCGCCGGCGGGTTGGGCGATTCTCCAGCTGATCGCCGTGGCGCTCGTCTGGCTCGCGACGTTGGCGGTGCGGTTCGGACCGGCGCACGCGGTGATCGAGCGCCGCCGCCGCTCGCCGCTCGAGCATCTCGAGGCGCTCGGCGCCGGTCTCGAGAGCGCCGAGGACGCCGATACCGCCGTGCAACGCCTCGCGCTCGGTTTGCGCCGCCGGCTGAGTCGCGCCGGTCAGCCTCTGCCGGCGACCAGTGGGGACCTCTTGCCGTGGCTCGAAGGGCTGGAGCTCGCGATGCGCGCGCCCAGCGGTCGTACCGCCGTCCGCCGCTTGCAGCATCTACTTCGCGCGCGCGATCGTGACGAGACGCGCGTACTCGACACCGCCCAAGCCGTGGAGGATGTGTGGGAGGAATTGCGCCCGCGCGAGAAGCGCAACGGATCGTAGACGCCTTACGCACGGTGGTGCTGGGGCAGGATGCCGCGACGCGCGAGGTGCTCGTGTGCCTGCTCGCGCGCGGTCACATCCTGCTCGAGGGCGTGCCCGGAACCGCGAAGACGCTGCTCGTGCGCGCGCTGGCGCTCGCACTGGACGTGCGGTTTGCGCGCATTCAGTTCACGCCCGACCTCATGCCGGCGGACATCACCGGCATCTCGCTCCTTTCCGGCATGCAGCAGTTCACGTTCCGGCCCGGCCCGATTTTCGCCGACCTCGTGCTCGCCGACGAAATCAACCGCGCGCCCGCCAAGACGCAGGCCGCGCTGCTCGAGGCCATGCAGGAGCGCACGGTCACCGTCGACGGCCAGAGCCATCCGCTCTCGCCGACCTTCACGGTGTTCGCGACGCAGAATCCGATCGAATTCGAAGGGACCTATCCGCTGCCGGAGGCCGAGCTCGACCGGTTCATGGCGAAGGTGCTGGTCGGATATCCCGAGGCGACCGTCGAGCAGGGAATCCTGCAGCGCTACGTCGAGGGGTTCGAGGCCGATCGCACCGAGACGTACGGCGTCACCGCGGTCGTCAACGCCGAGGGACTCGAGCAGCTGCGGAAATCGGTTGACGCGATTCGCGTCGAGCCCCGCATCACGGGCTACATCACGGCGATCGTCCGCGCCACGCGCGAGGCCGCGTCGCTCACGCTGGGCGCCAGCCCGCGCGCCGGTGTCGCGCTCTTCAAGGCGGCGCGCGCGGCCGCGCTGCTCGACGGCCGTGACTACGTGATTCCCGACGACGTCAAGCTGCTGGCGCCCGCGGTCCTGCGACATCGCATCAACGTGGCGCCCGAGCTCGAGCTCGAGGGCGTGACGGCCGACCAGGCATTGAAGGCGATCCTCGATCGTACCGAGGCGCCGACCGCGTGAGTCTGCCGCCGATCATTCTCGTCGGCATCGTCCTCGCGGCGTTCATCCTGCTCTGGTATTTCCTCGGAACCGTCGCGGGCCTCTTGTGGACGCCGCGCGCGCTCGTGCTCGGCGCCGTGCTGTCGCTGCTGGGCATCGTCGGCTATCGCACGACGTGGGCGCTGGATGCCATGCTGCTCGGCGATGCGTTGCTCGTGCTGCTCATGTGGCTCGACGCCTCACTGGCGAGGAGCGTCGTCGTCACGCGCGAGCCGCTGCCGGCGTTGTCGGTCGGGCACAGTACGGAAGTGACGTATCGCTGGACGAACCCCGCACGCCGCCGCGCCCGTCTCACGGTCCGGGAAGTTCGTCCTGAAGTCCTCGGCGGCACCCAGCCGGCGCGCGCCGTGCGGATTCCGGCACGATCGGCGGTCCGCGAGTCGGTGCCGGTCATCGGACACCGGCGCGGCCGTGAAAGCGGGAGCGGCGGCTTCGTGCTCGACAGCCTCGGCCCGCTCGGCCTGGGCCGGCATCGAATCCGCCTGGCGTTGCCGTGGGACGTCGTCGTCTACCCGCCGATTGTTTCGGTGCGGCTCCGCGCATCCGTGGCCGAGGCGCTCCGGCGCCGTGAGGCGGGCATGAAGCCGGTCCGGCAGCTGGGCGAGGGCCGGATTTTCGAGTCGCTGCGCGAATGGGTACCGGGCGACGACCTGCGGCACATCGATTGGAAAGCGACGGCCCGGCGCAACAAGGTGATCACCCGCCAGTACGAGGCGGAGCGGCGCCAGCAAGTACTGCTGGTGCTCGACACCGGTCGCCTGATGACCGCCGACGTCGCGGCGGGCGTCGCGCGGCTCGACTTCGTGGTCCAGGCCGCGCTCGAGCTCGCCTATGCCGCGGCGCAGCACGACGACAACGTCGGCATCATGACGTTCGCCGACGGCGTCCAGCACTTTGTGGCGCCCGATCGCGGGCGCGCCGGCGTGCGTGGCGTGCTCGAGGTACTGGCCCAGGTGCAGCCGAAGCTCGTCGAGCCCGATTACCCTGGAGCGTTTCGCTATCTCGCCGCGCGCAATCGCAAGCGCGCGCTGACGGTGTTGTTCACCGACGTCATCGATCGCTTCGCGTCAGACGCGCTCGTCGCGAACGTCGCCACGCTGCGCCCGCGCCACCTCCCGCTCGCCGTGACGCTGCGCAATCCGGAGATCGACGCGGTCGCGGCGGCGAGGCCCGAGACGCCACGCGATGCGTATCGCAAAGCGGCGGCGGAGGAGCTGCTGCACGCGCGCGAAGAAGCGCTCGGCTTCATGCGTCGCGCGGGGGTGCTCGTGATCGACGTCACACCGGAGCGCGCCGCCCAGGCGGTCGTCGCCAAGTATCTCGATCTGAAGCGCCGCGGCACGCTGTAAGTCACTGTCTGGCCCGGCTATCCCGCGTATAGTATGTTCGGTCCTCAAGCTCACGGACTGGACTGGATGCGCGGGATTGTTCGGGCGACACCCATCGTGACTCTCGCGGCGGCCCTGACGGGGGCCGGCTGCGCCTTCCCGACCGACAAAAGCGACAAGGTCTTCGTCACCCTCGAGGCGCCGTCCCACGTGGTGCTGCGCGGCCAGGAGATGTCGGTGTACGCGCAGGCCTGGCAGGTGAGCGGCAGCGATACGGTGCCGATCACGAACGTCGATTTCGCATTCATCAGCGGCTCGGGCTCGACGGCGCGGGTGGACAAGGACTGCTGCGGCTACGCCACCGTGACCGGCGTGAACAGCGGCAACGTCGACATCATCGCGCGCGCGGTCGCGTTCGAGAGCGCGCAGGAAGCCGATCTGAGCCTGCGCGTGTCGAACCCGCTCGAGATCGACAGCGTGCGGCCCGCCACGGCCCATTACGGCGAGGTCGTGACGGTGTACGGTGTGGGCGTGGACTCGATGTTCGTCGCGCAGTTGTCCGGCGTCAATCTCATCGAGTATCCGTTCTCCCGGATCCGCGATCCCAACACGGGGTTGGGGCAGATCTCGTTCTGGATACCGCCGCCGGCGCATTCCGATTCGTTGTTTTTTCTCGGGGCGGGCGTCTTCGGATTCGACAGCAGCACGGTCAACGTCCTGAAAGACGACATCTTCGAGCCCAACGACACGTTCCCATCCGACATCAATCTCGATCTCGGCGGGCCGTGGCCCGGCACGGCACTCGCGCCGATCCTGTTCACGAATCCCGCGCTGGCATTCGAGCCCGTCGACCGTACGCTGGGCCTCGGAGAGGACTGGTTCCATTTCCACACGAATGACACGACGCAGGCGCTGACGTTCTTCATCACATATCCGTCGTTCGGCGACACCAGCGCATCCGCCACGCGCACGTTCCTGCTCGATTCGCTGGCGTACGCCTACGGCGCCGCGGGCGACCCGATCGAAAAGTTCTACGGCCGTGATTCCGTCGACTTCATCAGCTCGGATTTCTACCGCTGCAAGGGCGACGAATTCGACCCGGCGCAGTTGCCGCGCGAGTCCACGACCGTGGCGCTCAAGACCCTGCCGGGCCACGACCTCCACATTCTGACATTCTTCTCGCGCGTGCAGCGGTACGCGTTGACGGTCGCGCAAGGGTACTTCACGGCGGATTCGCGCATCAAGGCCGACGCGTACGAGGAGAACGACCTCTGCCATTACACGGACAGCATTCCGGGCCAGCCGAATCCCAAGTCGCGCATTCATTTCTCGAACGTCGCGTTCAGCGACACGATGAACATCGACAATCCGTTCGAGATCGACTGGTATCGGATCGAAGTCCCGGCGCACAACCTCGGAGACTCCGTGCTGATCCGGCTCCAGGGACGGCCGTTCATCGCGGGACGTGATTCGTCCGACATCGACCTCTACGTCGAGACGGTGCCCGGGTCCACGGGACCGGACGTGAGCGAGGTGGCGTCGTCGCTCAACGCGGGATCGACTGAGGATCTGATGGTCGATCTGCCCGCGGGATCGTACTACCTGGCCGCCGTGGACTACGCGGGAGTCGCCGAGCGCTACTCGATGTGCATTCGGCTGATTCCGCAGCTCGCGCTCGTGCGGACGTGCAATCTCATCCTGCCTGGGCCCGCGGTCCCCGCGTATTCGAAGAAGCGCCCGCAGGGTTCCGCGCCGCGGACGGGCAGCGGCCAGCGATCGCTCTTCTCGCGTCGTCCATGACCGGAACTGCGGGATCCACGATGGAATGTCTCAAGTGCCACACGCCGCTCCCTGACGGCAGCAAGTTCTGCTATGCCTGCGGCGCGGACGTCACGGGCGGCGGGACGCTGGGAGCGGGTCAGGGCGGCACGCAGGACTTGATGCAGCGGCTACAGCGGCTCGTCGAAGGGAAATACAAAGTCGAGCGCATGCTCGGCAAAGGCGGCATGGGGGCCGTGTTTCTCGCGCACGATTTGACGCTCGAGCGCGAAGTCGCCATCAAGGTGCTGCCGCCGGACATCTCGATGGACGAGCACATCGTCAAGCGCTTCCAGCAGGAGGCGAAGACGGCGGCCAAGCTCGATCACACCAACATCATTCCGATCTACCGCGTCGAGAGCGAAGGCGGCCTCAACTACTTCGTGATGAAGTACATCGCGGGGACGTCGCTCGAGGACGTGCTCGACCAGCGGCAATCGCTGCCGATCGACTACATCCAGCGCGTCCTGTGGGAAGCGGCGTGCGCGCTCGGCCACGCGCATCAGCGCGGCGTCGTGCACCGCGATGTGAAGCCGGCGAACATCATGTTCGACCACGACGGCAAAGTGATGCTGACCGACTTCGGCATCTCGAAGGCGCTGCAGGCGGCGAGCGGCTTCACCGGCACCGGCATGATCATCGGCACGCCGCACTACATGGCGCCCGAGCAGGCCAAGGGCGGGGCGGTGGACGGTCGCGCCGACCAGTACTCGCTCGGCGTCGTCGCGTATCGCATGCTGACCGGCGAGCTGCCGTACACCGGCGATTCCGTTCACACTATCCTCTATAAGCACATCTTCGAGGAAGTCCCCCGCGCCAGCGGGAAGCGGCGCGATTCACCGGAGTTCCTCACGGCCGCGATTTCGCGCGCGTTGTCCAAGGAGCCGGACCAGCGCTTCGGGACGATGGAAGAGTTCGCGACGGCGGTGTGGCCAGAGCAGCCCGTGGCGGCGCCGAAGAAGGGCGCCGCAGCGGGAAAGAGCCAGCGACGCCCGCTGCCGCCGGCGAGACAGGCCGTGGCCGATGCGCCGACGGAAGTCACGAATGCGCCGACCACGCCGATCCCACGTGCCGGGATGAAGATCCCGGGAGAGAAAAGGAAGGGGAACGTGGGGATGGTCGCGGGCGCGCTCGTGTTGGTGGCGCTCGGCGTCGGCGGCTACGTGGTGTTCGGCAGAAACGCTCCGCCAGTCTCGCCGCCGCAGGCGGGACCGGCCGCGCCGCCTCCGGTCGCCGCGTCCGTCGAGACGGTGCGCGTCGCGGCGCAGCCGCCCGTGCCTCCGCCCACGCAGCGGCGCGCACCCGACACCCGACACCAGGCATCTCCGCCCCCAGTGGCAGCGGCCCAGGGCACCATTACCGTCGCGGCCGATCCGTACGGCGAGGTGTTCATCGACGGCAGCGACGTCGGCCAGTCGCCGGTCGTGGATTACGCGCTGGCTACGGGTCGCCATACCATTCGCATCGAGCGCGCGGGCTACAAGACGATTACCGAGACCGTGCAGGTGACGGCCAACAGCCCCGTGCGCAAACGCTACACGCTGCTCCCGGAGTGACGACATGAATCTTCGCGTGCTGGCGATGACGGCGACGCTGGTGGTGATCGGCGCGGCAGGGACGGCGGCGGCGGGCGCTCAGACCATCCAGAATCCCACGCTCAAGCGGGCGCAGCAGGCCTACGACAATCTCGACTACCGTGGCGCGCTGACGGCCGGACAGGCGTCGCTGCGCGAGCGGCTGAATGGATACGATCGGGCCCGCGCGTACGAGCTGCTCGGCTTCACGTATAGCGGCATGGACTCGATCCTGAAAGCGGTGGACGCGTTCAAGCAGGTCGTGCTGCTCGAGCCGGAGCGCACGCTCGATCCCAATCGTACGTCGCCGAAGGCGCTCAGCGCGTTCCAGGTGGCGCTGACGCAGGTCCTCGTCGTTCGCCAGCTCGTCGTGGACAGCATCACGTTCATCGGCGGGCAGGGTGCGGTGCCGATTCGGTACACGGTCACGCAGCCGGCGCGCGTGGTCACGCGGGTCGTCGGCGGCTCGACGTCGCTGCGAATCGATTCCACCGTCGCCAACGGCCAGGTGAATCTCCGCTGGCAGGCTCGTACGCCGACCGGTGATCCCGTGCCGGAGGGCAACTACACGATCGTGGTCGAGGCGACAGTCGGGCAAAACAGCTTCTCGACGTCGCAGCCGATCCGCGTCACGCACGGCGCCGTCGATACGTTGGCCCATCTCACTGAGCTGCCGGGCTACACCTACCTGCCAGAGACCGAGGTGCCGCCCAAGAGCTGGCGGCCGATGGGACTCGCGCTGGTCTACACGGGCATCGCGCTCGCCGGCACGTCCGCGCTCGCGAACGGTGACCTCGGCTCGGCGTCGCTCCGCGAGGGCGGGGCGATCGGCGGGGGGATCGTGCTCGCGGGATTCATCATGACGCTGAAGAAGCCGGCGCCGCAGCCCGCGCGCGGCAACATCCTCTATAATCAGCTGCTACGCGAGCAGATCTCACGGCGGAACACCGAGATCTCGCAGGAGAACACGCGGCGGAGGCAGCAGGTGGCGTTGTCCGTCGCGCCGGTGGCCAGGCCGGGAGGTGGGCGATGACGGTCCGGCGGTTTGGCGGTTGGGCGGTTGGAGCGTTGGGCGTGTGTCTAACCGCCCAACCGTTCAACCGCCTGTCGGCTCAGCACGTCTCCATCGGCCCCCAGGTCGTGTTCGGCGACTACCGCGAAGTCTCGGCCGACTTGCGCTATCAAGGATCCGGCATGGGCGCCAGGGCCACGCTTTCGTGGAAGAAATTTTCGGTCGATGCGCTGCTGTCGAAAGTGAAGTACAAGCCGAAGGACACGATCGCCGCGACGACGCCGTTCGACGCGTCCGAGGTCGACGTCCGGCTGCGCTACTACATCTCCGGCCCCGTGAGCGCCGAGCTGGGGTTCATGAACCGGAAGGCGGATCCGGAGTTCGAGGCGCAGTCCGTCGGCGCCGTCACCGCTGGCGCACGGATGGCCTACCTGCTCGGCCCCGGCGTGCACATGGCCCTGAACGGCGGCCTGATGCTCGGCTCGAAGTTTTCAGGGGGCGGTACGACGTCAGCGCTCGGCGCGCTCCAGTTGGGTCTCGGCCTGACGGTGGACGCGCTCAAGGGTCGCGCGCAGGTGACGGGCGACTACGGCTTTCAGCGCTTTTCTCGCAAGACGAACGACGGGAGTGGGGACTTGGCGGCGCCGATCCAGCAGTCGCTGGGGCGCATCGGCGTGTCGATCGTATTCTGAAGTGCGCCAGCCGCGATTCGAACGCGGGACCTTCGGCTCCGGAGGCCGACGCTCTATCCAGCTGAGCTACTGGCGCGTGCTAAAGAATGATCAATGTCCAATGATCAATGCCCAATGAACATTGAACATTGATCATTGGACATTCTATAGGTCGGGGCGAGAGGATTTGAACCTCCGACCTCCTGGTCCCGAACCAGGCGCGCTAACCGGACTGCGCTACGCCCCGCGAAAAAAAAACCATGCGCCCAGGAAGACTCGAACTCCCAGCCTCTTGATCCGTAGTCAAGCGCTCTATCCAGTTGAGCTATGGGCGCGCAAATGGGCGGTACAAGACTCGAACTTGTGACCTCCACGATGTCAACGTGGCGCTCTAACCAACTGAGCTAACCGCCCAGGAACGAATTGCGGATTGCGGATCTGCGATTGCGGATTGAACTGCTCGCCGTCAATCCGCAATCCACAATCCACAATCCGCAATGGCTTCAGTAGCGGGGGTGGGATTTGAACCCACGACCTCCGGGTTATGAGCCCGGCGAGCTACCAGACTGCTCCACCCCGCGTCGCTGTGTCCTGCTATTCCTTATTGAGGAGCGGGAAACGGGACTCGAACCCGCGACCCCAACCTTGGCAAGGTTGTGCTCTACCAACTGAGCTATTCCCGCGCGCCGCAAAATCTAACCGCCCAGTGGGGTATCTACCACCCTGTCAGCGCCTTACGGTCCGACCGTCGGACCGACCCTCCGTCCGACCGGATGGAGGCGAGGGGGATCGAACCCCTGACCTCGTGAATGCCATTCACGCGCTCTCCCAACTGAGCTACGCCCCCGCTATATTGCGGCCCCCGAAACGGCCTGAAACGCCGGACGGGAACACGGCATCTTATCGGAGCGTTAGGGCGGTGTCAAGCGATTTCCCGCATAACCCCTGAACATTTTCGTGGCGTCTGCGTACTAAAGAGCACCCAAATAGGGCAACCTCAAATGGCGAGCACCCGGAAGAAAACGAAAGCGCCGACTGCGCCGAAGAAGGCCCCCGCCAAGGCCGCGGCTCCTGCCGCGCCCACCGTCGCGACGACGGAACGGCGCGTGGCGAAGCGTCGCGGTGGCCGCGGCCGGCGCCGGGGTCTGCTCACGGGGCTCGGGCACCACGAGCACGAGCGCGACATCCTCGATCAGTACCTGCACGAGGTCTCCAAGACTCCGCTGCTCACGCAGAAGGAGGAGATCGCGCTCGCGCGGAAGGTGCGCGCCGGCGATCAGGACTCCATGCAGGAGCTCGTCAAGCGCAACCTGCGGTTCGTGATCTCCGTCGCGAAGAAATACCAGAACCGCGGTCTGCCGCTCACCGATCTGATCGGCGAGGGCAACGTCGGCCTGCTCACCGCCGCGCGGAAGTTCGATCCCGATCAGGGCGTGAAGTTCATCTCCTACGCCGTGTGGTGGATCCGCCAGGCGATCCTCGCCGCGCTCGCGCGGCAGGGCCGCACCGTGCGCGTGCCGCTGAACCGCACCGCCGACCTGTCGCGTATCGTGCGCACGGCGGAGTATCTGCGCCAGACGCTGCGGCGCGAGCCGACGCCGGAAGAGATCGCCGACGCGACCAAGCTGTCGCTCGAGGTCGTGCAGTCGCTCGCCGCCCTGAACACGGGCGACGTGCGGCTCGACGCGCCGCTCGATCCCGACGGTGATCGCTCGCTCATCGAGCGCTTCATCGCCGAGGACTTGCCGGATACGGAAGATCAGGCGATGGACCGCTTCCTGTCCGACGAGATCGAGCAGGCGCTGAACACGCTGCAGCGGCGCGATGCGAAGGTGCTGCGGCTGTACTTCGGTCTCGACGGCGGGCGCGAGCACACGCTCGAGGAGATCGGCGGCATGCTCGGCGTCACGCGCGAGCGCGTTCGCCAGCTGCGCGACCGCGCGCTCAAGCGGCTGCGCGACGGCGACGTCGGCAAGGCGCTGGCCAGCTTCGCAGCGTAATACTCGACGTCCAGGAGTACTAGTGGCCCGGAGAAATCCGGGCCACTTTTTGTTTCCGTGATTCAAGCCATCGGCCGCCGCTCTGTCGTCGCCATCGAGTCCGTCGGACGGTTCGGTCACTTCCTGATGGACATGCTGCGCGGGCTTCGCGACGTCGGGATCTGGGGCCGGCTCCTGATCGTCCAGATGCGCCGCATCGGCGTCGACTCTCTCCCAGTCGCGCTTTTCATCGCCGCCTTCACCGGGGTCGTCCTCGCGCTCCAGGCGTCGTACACGTTCACCGGCGCCGTCCCGCTGTACTTCGTCGGTACGCTCGTCGGCAAGACCATGATGCTGGAGCTCGGTCCGGTCCTCACGGGACTCGCGCTCGCGGGCCGCGTCGGCGCGAGCATGGCGGCAGAGCTCGGCACGATGAAGGTCACGGAGCAGGTGGACGCGCTGGAGACCCTCGCCTACGATCCGCAGAGCTATCTCGTGGTGCCGCGCGTCGCGGCGGCCACGCTCATGTTTCCGGTCATCGTGGCGTTT
>DATDEZ010000029.1:0-10926 GCA_036522875.1 Gemmatimonadales bacterium
TGCGCGTGGGATCGGCATTCAGCACGACGAGATCGGCGACCTTCCCCGGCATCAGGATGCCGAGGGAGTCGGCACGAAGCAGCTGCGCGCCGCGTCGCGTCGCCGCCGTGATCGCCTCGAGCGGGGTGAGCCCGGCGCCCACGAGCAACGCCATCTCTTCGTGGAGCGAGTAGCCGGGAATCAGCAGCTGATTGGCGGCATCCGATCCGGCCACGATCGCGCCGCCGGCGCGCTTGTACTCGCGCACAAACTGATCCTGGCGCCGGCGCGAGCGCCGGAATGCTTCGAAGTCCGCCGACTTCCACCCCGTGCGCTGCAGCAGGCTCGGCACGCTGCGGACGCTCTGGGCGTTGTCCGGCACGTCCTCCATGCCCGGTCGCGTGAGCAGGAGCGGGTTGTCGAGCCGCGACAGCATGTCATGGACGACGAGCGTGGGAACGATCGCGACGCGCGTCTGCGCCAACGCGCGTGCCGTGCGCGCCACGGCCTGCGAATCGAGACTCGCCCAGCCCTTCTCCTCGGTCGTCCAGCCCGCGAGGAAGCTGTTGTGCGCGTCGGCATACGACGGATCCCCGCTCGCGGCCTGCACGACGCCGGCCATGTGCTCGATGGAGACGACGCCGGCGCGTCCCGCCGTCAGCGCATCGGTCTTACCGAGGTGCGCGGCCACCGGCAGGCCGAGCTTGCCGGCCTCGTCGAGAATCGCCTGGAGCAGCGCGGGCGTGATCTTCGTGTAAACCTTGAGATAGTCGACGCCCGCGACGGCGTGTTTGTCGACCGCGTGACGGGCGTCATCGGCCGTCGCGACGCCGCTCGCATTCCCGTACGTCGGCGGCACGCCGTCGATCATCGCGCCGGCGGTAAACATCCGCGGTCCCAGAATCGAGCCCAGGTTCAGCGCGTTGCGCAGCGCGAGCGCGGAGTCGGTGTTGCTGTGCAGGTCGCGCACGGTCGTGACGCCCCAGGCGACGTAGCGGCCGGTCGCCCAGCGCTCGACGTGCGCGTGCGCGTCGATCAGGCCGGGAATGATCGTCTTTCCCGCGAGATCGACGACCGTGGCGCCACGCGGGACGGGGATCTCGTTGACGCGCGCGACCGACTCGATGTGCCCGTTGCGGATGATGATCAGGGCGTCGGTCCTCGGCGGACCGCCGCTGCCGTCGATGAGCGTCGCGCCTTGGAGCGCGATGACGTGATCCTTGGGCGGGAGGAACTTGCTGCAGCCCGCGACGAGAAGCGCAAGGCTCAACGTGCCAACGTGCCAACACCCTGCCCTGAGCGAAGCGAAGGGTGCCACCGTGTGTCTCACTTCGTATCCGCCGACGTATGATCGTGCAAGATTCTCCAGCGATCGCCCTGCTTCTGCAGCACGAGTGTAAACGGCCCGCTGGCGGTGACCGAATCGTGCCGCATCAGCTTGAAGCGCGCGGTCGCGTACGCGAAATCGGGCGTCAGGACGCGCACCCGCAGCTCCTCGAACGCGAGCGAGTCGCGCGACTTGCCGGGCGCGAAATAGTTCTTCTGATAGCGATCGTAGAGCGGCTGCCAACCGTACTGGACGTGCCCGCCCGCCATGTAGCTGGTGAGTGAATCCTGCGCGTAATCGCTCATGAAGCCCGCCAGGTCACCGCGGTTCCAGTCGGACGCGGAGCGCTGCAGCATCGCCGCGATTTCTTCCGGCGGATTGCCGAGCGGAATCTTTGGTGCGGAGCAGGCGGTGATCGCGAGCAGAACGGCGTAGGGCGCACGGCGCACGGTGATTGTCTCCTGTAACGGCGCCGCGGGAGCGCCTCGTGGAGACGCTCCCGCGGGTGGTGATGCAAGTCGTGTTAGCGGCGGCGTTTCTTCTTCGCGGCCTTCTTCTTTTTTGCCGGTTTCTTCTTGGCTTTGGGCCGCGCCTTTTTCGCCGCTTTCTTTTTCTTCGGCTTGGCCTTCGCCTTGGGCTTGGACGACGGTGCCGAGTCGTCCATCGGCATCGACGAAGGGGTCGGCGCCGGCGTGGGCGCCGATGGGAACATCGGCTCCATGAAACCCGGTCCGGGCCAACTACTCTCCGTTACATCCATCTGCTCAAGCATCGGATCTCTCCTATGCTGTGTAGGTGCAGGGCGGCGTGGGTGGGCCTAAGCTTACCGCGGGATTTGCACCTCGCAAGTGATGCGCGCTACCGCGCCGCAGGTCGGGAATTTTGCGGTCCGGTGTGACAAGTTGGCTTGACAGGGGCATTTAGCCGGACACACATTCGCCCAGCCATGTTCAGACGCTTCGCTGTGTTGATGGTGTCACTCTGCGCCCCGGGCATCCTGGCGGCGCAGAACGTCGCCGAGGTCCAGGTCGCGCCCCCTTCGGTCAACATCCGGGTGGGGGAGCGCAGCGGTCTGCTCGCCACCGCGTTCGACCGCATCGGAAACGTCATTCCCACCGTGCGGATCATCTGGTCCTCGAACAACATCAACATCGCCAAGGTCGACAACAACGGCACCGTCACCGGTGTCGGCAATGGCGTCGCGATTATCGAAGCGCGCGTCGGCGCGCGGCGCGGCCAGGCGGCCGTTCAGGTCACGGGAGGCGCGGGTCCCCCGCCGCCACCGGCCACGACACCGACCGGCCCTCCCCCGCCCAGCGGTCCGCCGGCGCCGCCAGCCGCCCCGCCCGGTCCCGATCCCTTTGCCGGTCAGCCGGCGGGCAGCGGTCCCGCGGTCGCGCTCCGTCTCGAGCCCGGGGCGGTCTACCTTCTGCCGTCGGAAAACACGCGGGTCTCGCCGCGCGCGCTGCGGGAAGACGGCTCACCGGCGGCACCCGTGATCGTGACCTGGTCCTCGCTCCGCAGCGACGTGGCCAGCGTCGATCAGAGCGGCAACGTCGTCGCATTGTCGCCGGGGCAGGGCACGATTCAAGCGACTGCGGCCGGCGGTCTGACGGCGACCGCGCCGATCGTGGTGCAACAAGCGGATTTCACAGTCCGTGAAGGCTCACCGCTGATGCTCTCGCCCGGCGACGTCGACACGCTGCACGTCATCGTCGCCGCGCAGAACAACCGGACGGTGAATCCTCTCGTCCTGCAGTGGTCCTCGAGCGATCAGAGCGTCGCGCGTGTCAGTCTCGCGGGAGCGGTGACGGCGGTGGGCCCGGGGAAGGCGACGCTCTCGGTCTCGGGACTGCTCCAGAACAAGAGCATCGAGGTCTCGGTCCACCCGGTCGTAGCGAAACTCTCCGTTCGTCCGACGCTGCGCGAGGAGGTTCAGGTACCGCTGACCGGTACGGCGAAGTTCGAGGCCCAGGCGCTGACCGCGGAGAACGTGCCGGTGCCCGAGGCGCCGCTGCGCTGGACCGTGACCGATCCGTCCATCGCGACCTTCGATCTGCAGACCGGGACGCTCACGGGCCGCGCTGTCGGAAAGACGCAGCTAATGGTCCGCGGGCCGGGGTCGGGTCTGGCAGTCACGTGGAACATCAGTGTGATCGCGGGCTCGGTGCACTTCACCCAGTCCCGCATGGGTATCGGCCTCAACCAGCGGCGCGCCCTCCACGCCAACTTCGCGGACGATCAGGGCAACGTGCTCGGTCCGGCGAGCGGCCTCACCTGGAGCAGCGATAACCCGCAGGTGGCCACCGTCGGCGAAGACGGCACCGTCGCGGGCACCGGGTACGGCCACGCGCACATCAGCGCGGCCGCGCCGGGTGGCAAGAGCGCTGCCGCCGACGTGTTCGTCGTGGGTGAAATCGTGGTCGCGAGCTCGCGCGCCAGCACGAACGGGAAATTCCAGCTGTACGCGACCGAGCGGTCGAATCTCGCGCAGCTCGCGAAGATCGGCGCCGCGAGCGATACGACGTCCGCGAGCGATCCCGCCTTCTCACCCGACGGCTCGCGCATCGCGTTTGTCTCGCAGCGCGACGGCAACGCCGAGATCTACGTCATGAACGCGGACGGGAGCGGCGCGACGCGGCTCTCGAACGACCCGCAGGCGGATGGCCACCCCGTATTCACGGCGGACGGTCAGACGATCGTCTTCCATTCCTCGCGCACGGCTGGAAAGCAGCAAATCTGGACCATCAACGTCGACGGCTCGGGCACCACGCAGCTCACCAAGGACTCCGTGAGCTACGCCCCCACCGTCTCCCCGGACGGACAGACGATCGCGTACGTCTCGGCGCGCAACAAAGACACGGACATCTGGTTGATGGGCCGCGACGGCACCAATCAGCGGCAATTCACGCGCTCGCCGCAGCAGCGTGAGACCGAGCCGCACTTCCTGCGCGACGGCACGCTCGCCTACCTCATCGAGCGGCGGGACGGCAATCGCACGGTGCAGCAGGTGATGCGCGCCGACCTGGCGACGGGCGCGTCGACCGCGATCACCGGGACCGATCTCGCGATCACGTCGTTCGCGGTGTCACCGTCCGGCGACCTCGTGGCCCTGGTCGTCAACGCGGACCCCGGCAACCGCCGGAACCCCACGTACAAGGTCTATATCCAGCCGGTGAGCTCGGCGACGCCGGTCCCGATGCCGACCACCGGCACGGAGCAGATGATGACGCCGACGTTCCGGCCCTAGATTTCAGGCGCCCCTATGCGCGCCTGCGTTCTGACCGCCACCGGCGGAATCGACAAGCTCGAAATCACCCAAGTCCCCGACGCCCCCGCGCCCCAGGCCGGTGAAGTGCGCGTCGCGATCCACGCCGCCGCGCTCAATCATCTCGATCTCTTTGTCGCCGACGGCCTGCCCGGTACCGCGGAGCGCTTCCCGTTCGTCGTCGGAGCGGATGGCGCCGGCGTCATCGAGACGGTTGGCCCCGGCGTGACCTCCGTCCGACCGGGCGATCGCGTGATGATCAATCCCGGCATTTCGGATTACAGCTGCGAGTTTTGCCGCGCGGGCGAGCATTCCCTGTGCGTGAATTACCGCCTGCTTGGCGAGCATCTGTCGGGGACGCTCGCGCAATTCGTGACGGTGCCGGCGCAGAACGTCGCGCGCGCACCGAATCTCGCTCCGGCGCTCACCTGGGCAGAGGCGGCGGCATTCTCCCTCGTCACGCTGACCGCCTGGCGGATGGTCGTCACCCGGGCGCGCGTCACACAGGGCGAGACCGTACTGATCTGGGGGATTGGCGGCGGCGTGTCGCTCACCGCGATGCGCATCGCCAAGCTGTTCGGTGCGCGCGTGATCGTGACTTCTTCAGACGACGCCAAGCTGGCCGCTGCTAGACAGCTCGGCGCCGACGTGACGCTCAACCACCGCACGCAGCAGGTGGGCAAGGAGGTCCGCGCGCTCACCGACAAGCGCGGCGTCGACGTCGTGATCGAGAACGTCGGCGCAGCCACGTGGGAGGACTCGTTGCGCTGCCTGCGTCGCGGCGGACGGCTCGTGACCTGCGGGGCGACCTCAGGGCCGCAGGTCGGTATCGACCTGCGCCGGATGTTCTGGCATCACTGGACGTTGATGGGCTCGACCATGGGCAACGCGGCGGAGTACGCCGAGGTCGTCCGGCGCCTGGGGCAGGGCGAGCTGCGCCCGGTCGTCGATCGCGTCTATCCGCTGGACCGCGCGCGAGATGCGTACGCCCGTCTGGCCAAAGCCGAGCAGCTCGGGAAGGTGGTCGTGGAGTTGCTCTAAAGACCCTAAGTGTTTAATTTTCCTTATCTTACACCTTCCCACTGACAGGCAATGACTGGACCGAATGTCCGCGAGCGCATCCTCCCTCGGCTGATCGAGGATGAGCTAAAAGAGTCGTTCCTCGATTACTCGATGAGCGTCATCGTGCAGCGCGCGCTGCCCGATGTGCGCGACGGCTTGAAGCCGGTCCACCGGCGCATCCTGTACGCGATGCACGAGCTCGGCCTGGTGCCGGGCAGGCCGTACAAGAAAGCCGCCACCGTCGTCGGCGACGTCCTCGGCAAGTACCATCCGCACGGCGACATCGCGGTCTACGACTCGCTCGTCCGCATGGTGCAGGACTTCTCGCTGCGCTATCCGCTGATCGACGGGCAGGGAAACTTCGGCTCCGTCGACGGCGACTCCGCGGCCGCCTATCGCTACACCGAAGCGCGTCTCACCCGCGTCGCGATGACGATGCTGGAGGACATCGACAAGAACACCGTCGCGTTCGTCCCCAACTTCGACGACCGGCTCAAGGAGCCCACCGTCCTGCCGGGGCGCTTGCCGAACCTGTTGGTGAACGGCTCGGCCGGCATCGCGGTCGGCATGACGACCAACATCCCGCCGCACAATCTCGGCGAGGTCGTTCAGGCGATCGTGCATCTGGTCGATCATCCGACCGCCACCGTCAAGGACATCCGGAAGTTCGTCAAAGGCCCGGACTTCCCGACGGGCGCGATCATCTACGGCAAAGAAGGGATCAAGGAGTGCTACGAGAAGGGGCGCGGCCGCATCATCATCCGGGCGCGTGCCATCGTCGAGGAGCGGGAGTCCAGCGGCAAGCAGCAGATCGTCGTCGCCGAGTTTCCCTATCAGGTGAGTCCCGAGCGCGTGCACGAGCAGATCCGCGACCTCGTGCTCGCGAAGAAGCTCGAAGGCATCAGCGACGTCCGCAACGAATCGGATAAAGAAGGAATTCGCCTCGTCATCGAGCTGAAGCGCGACGCCATCCCCATGGTCGTGCTGAACCAGCTCTACAAGCACACGCAGATGCAGCAGACGTTCGGCGCGATCATGCTCGCGCTGGTGGACGGCACGCCGCGCGAGCTGACGCTGCTCGAGCTGCTGCAGTACTTCATCGAGCACCGTCACACCGTCATCACCCGCCGCACCGAATTCGAGCTCAAGCGCGCGCAGGATCGCGAGCACATCCTCGAAGGCTTGAAGATCGCCGTCGACAACATCGACGAGGTCATCAAGATCATCAAGAAGTCCAAGGACACGCCGTCGGCGGATGCGGCGTTGCGCAAGCGGTTCAAGCTCTCGGAGAAGCAGTCGGCCGAAATCCTGAACATGCGGCTCGCGCGGCTCACGGCGCTCGAGATCACGAAGCTCGAAGAGGAGCTGAAGGACGTCCGCAAGTTCATCAAGGAGTGCAAGGAGATCCTCGCCTCCAAGCCGCGCCGGATGAAGATCCTCAAGGAAGAGCTGACCGAGCTGGCGCAGGGCTTTGGGGACGAGCGGCGCACCGAGATCGTCGCCGATCAGGGCGAGTTTTCGATCGAAGACCTGATCGCCGAAGAGGACATGGTGATCACCGTGTCGCACGCCGGCTACATCAAGCGGCTGCCGGTGTCGGCATACCGCCGGCAGCGGCGCGGCGGCAAAGGCGTGATCGCCGCGCATCAAAAGGAAGACGATTGGGTCGAGCACCTGTTCATCGCCTCGACGCACGATTACGTGATGTTCTTCACCGAGCAGGGCCAGTGCTACTGGCTCAAGGTCCACGAGATCCCGCAGGCCGCGCGCGCGGCGCGCGGCAAGCCCATTCTGTCGTGCGTCGCGATGAAGCCGGACGAGCGGATCGCCGCGCTCGTGCCGGTGCGCGAGTTCTCGCAAGACCAGTTCCTGTTCTTCGCGACCAAGCAGGGCGTCGTGAAGAAGACGGTCCTGTCGGAGTTCGGCAATCCGCGCTCAGTGGGGATTCGCGCGATCAACATCGAGAAGGGCGACGAGCTGATCGACGTGCAGGTGACCGACGGCAAGAACGACATCGTGCTCGCCACGGCGCACGGCATGAGCATCCGCTTCCACGAGAAGGACGTCCGCGACATGGGCCGGACGGCCACCGGCGTGAAGGGGATCGAGCTCGACAAGAAGGACACGATCATCGACATGGTGATCGTGCGCCGCAAATCCACGCTGCTCACGGTCACCGAGAAGGGCATGGGCAAGCGCTCGGAGCTCGACGAGTATCGCGTCCAGCACCGCGGCGGCCGGGGCATCATCACGTTGAAGCGCAGCGACAAGACCGGCGACGTGATCGCGCTGAAGGAAGTGTTGCCCGATGACGAGCTCATGATGATCACGAAGAAAGGCATCATGATCCGCGTGCCGGTCGAGGGCATCCGCATCTCCGGCCGCAACACGCAGGGCGTGAAGGTCATGAACCTGACGCCGGGTGATCTCGTGGTGGACGTGGCGCGCGTGGTGAAGGAAGACGAGGAAGAGGTCGGT
This sequence comes from Gemmatimonadales bacterium, assembly GCA_036522875.1. GTDB lineage: Bacteria > Gemmatimonadota > Gemmatimonadetes > Gemmatimonadales > GWC2-71-9 > 20CM-2-65-7. Next base: position 8,115 of record DATDEZ010000029.1, read on the forward strand.
GAGGAAGAAGACGAGACGCCACCGCCTCGTCCCAGGGCCAAAGCCAAGAAATAGCGTGATCACCGCCCACGACGTTCAGGACGCGGCGGCGAGCCTGCGGCGTAGCGGCATCGCGCGCCGTACGCGCCTGCTCTACGTCGAGGAGATCGGCGCCCATCTGAAGCTCGAGAGCGAGCAGCCGATGGGCGCGTTCAAGATTCGCGGCGCCTACAACGCCATTCGCAAGCTTCCCGACCCCGCGCGCAAACGCGGCGTGATCACCTATTCCTCGGGCAATCACGGTCAGGCGCTCGCGTATGCCGCGAAGCACTTCGGCATTCGCGCCGTCGTCACCATGCCCGAGACAGCGCCAGCCGTGAAAGTGGAAGGCGTGAAGAAGTGGGGCGGGGAAGTCGTGTTCGCCGGCCGCACGTCGGAAGATCGGCGCGTGAGCGCCGAGGAGATCGCGCAGCGCGAAGGCCTGGCGATCGTGCCGCCGTTCGATCATCCCGATATCGTGGCGGGTCAGGCGACCGTCGCGCTCGAGATCGTGGAGCAGCTGCCGGACGTCGAGACCGTCGTCGTGCCGGTCGGCGGCGGCGGCCTGATCTCGGGCGTCGCAGCCGGACTCGCCGCGGCGGGCAGCGACGCGGTCATCTGGGGCGTCGAACCCGCGGGCGCGCCCAAGCTGTACAAGTCGCTCGCGGCGCATGAGGTCGTCAGACTCCCGAAGACCGAGAGCATCGCGGACGGCCTCATCACGCTCAACGTGGGCGCCGTGCCGTTCGAGGAGCTGTCGCGCGAGCGCGCGCGGATTCGCGGGGTCGTGCTGGTCGAGGATGACAGCATTCGCGCCGCGGTGCAGTTTCTGTGGCGAACCTGCCGGCTCGCGGTCGAGCCGTCGGGGGCCGCCACGACGGCGGCACTGCTCTCCGGAGCGGTGCCCCGCTCGAGAACCACGGTGCTCGTGGTGAGTGGCGGCAACGTCGACCGCGCGCTGCTCGAGGCCCAGGATTGACTACCCGCGTTCTGGTCGCTGACGACGACGAATCGCTCGTCAAGACGCTGACCTGGATCCTCAAGGAGCACGGGTACGAAGTCGCCGTCTGCCCGGGCGGCGACGGGCTGTTCGCGAAACTCGAGGAGGTCAAGCCCGCCCTCCTGCTGCTCGACATCATGATGCCCAAGGTCGACGGCCTGCAGCTGCTCGAGCGGCTCAAGCAGGACGATCGCTACCGCGACCTCCCCGTCCTGATGGTGTCCTCGATGCCGCCCGAAGACGCGACGGTGCGGGCGCTCGGCCTCGGCGCCGCCGATTTCATCTCCAAGCCGTTCCGCGTCCGCGAGCTGCTGGCGCGCGTCGAGGCGCACATCCGCGTCGGCAAGGCGCTCGCGCAGGCGCGCGAGGAGGCGCGGAGCCGCGCCGCGATGGTCGACATCCTGCACGAAGTCACGGACTCGCTCAAGCCGGACGAGATGTACCACATTCTCGGCCGCCGCGTGGCCCGCGCGCTCAACATCTCGAAATGCTCGATGGTGCTCGCCAAACCCGGCGATCAGCTCGGTGTCGTCGTCGCGGCGTACGAGAACCCGATGTTGCGTAACCTCCAGATCGACCTCGCCAAGTATCCGGAGATTCGCAAGGCGGTGTCGACCGGCCGGCTGGTCCTGGTCGAAGACGTCGCGACCGATCCGATGTACGAAGAAGAGCGCGCGCGCTGGGAGCGCGATCAGATCAAAGTGCCGACGCGCTCGGCGGTCGCGCTGCCGTTCTGGATGAAGGACCAGCAGATCGGCGTCTTCTTCCTGCGCACGACCGGCGATGATCCGCCGCTCACCCGCGCCGACGCGCAGTTCGCCGAGACCGTCATCAAGACCGCCGTGTCGGCGATCGAGAAGGCATACGACTTCGAAGTCGCCGTCTCCGACAAGCAGCGGCTCGAAAAGCTCGCCTCCACCGACTCGCTGACCGGCTGCCTGAACCGGCGCGCGCTGGCCGAGGCGCTGGCGCACGAGCTCGACCGCTCGCGGCGCTACAACCTGGCGCTGACGATTCTCCTGGCCGACATCGATCGATTCAAGTCCATCAACGACACGCGCGGTCACATCGCCGGCGATTCGGTGCTGCGTCAGGTCGGTGAGCTGCTGCGGCGCGAGGTTCGCTCGGTCGACGTCGTGGCGCGCTACGGCGGCGAGGAATTCGTCGTCGTGATGCCGGAGACCGCCGCTCCGGGCGCCGCGATGTTCGCGGAGCGGCTGCGGAAGCGGGTGATGGCGCGGGATTTCGCCGATACCGGCGAGGACCCGCTGCACCTCACCATCAGCATCGGGCTCGCGTCGTTCCCGGATGAGCGCGTGCACAGCCCCGACAGCTTCGTGTCCATCGCCGACCAGGCCCTCTATCGCGCCAAGAACGAAGGGCGCAATTTGGTGCGGCAATGAGCGAGCGCCGCTGCCCCAAGTGCGGGTCCGTCTATACGGATACGGGCGCACGGTTCTGCCCCAAAGACGGCAGCATGCTCGTCGAAATCCAGTCGAAGAAAGCCGCGGCCGCTCCGCCGCCCGGCAGCGGCACGGGCGTTCGCACGCCGCTGCCGCCGGGCAAGGGCACCGGGCTCGATCGCGCCTCCACGCTCTCGAATCAGATCCTCGACGCCCGCTACCAGGTCCTGAAGAAGCTCGGCGAAGGCGGCATGTCGTACGTCTACCTCGCCAAAGAGATCTCGTCGGACGAGACCGTCGCCATCAAGGTGCTGTCGCCGCGCCTCGCGTCGGACAAGAGCTCGGTGGAGCGGCTGCGGCGCGAGGCGGGCCTCGCCATGCGGCTCGATCA
>DATDEZ010000030.1:0-4582 GCA_036522875.1 Gemmatimonadales bacterium
CTAATGTCATGATGCGAGGGGCGAGGGGTCAAGACGCTTCGCGGGTTTCTGCACCTCGGTGTGCTCCTTGGGTTGAGCTGATGTAGACATTCCTGCTTTTCTTTTCCCCGGGCTTGCGCCCGGGGTCAAGAAACCATGGCACATCGAACGTTCCTCATGTTCGCGCACATCACCTGGCACACGTGGAATCGCGTCGCGTGCGTCGATGCGCGCGCCGCCAATGACGTGCGGGTGGCGGTTCTGACCGCCGGCAAGCGGACCGGTGTGCGAGTCATCAAGGGTGAGGTCCTGGCCGATCATGTGCACCTACTCGTGAGCTTTCGGCCGGACACGCGCATCAGTGATTTCATGCGCTTTGCGAAATCGATTTCCGCGACGCGAGCCAATCGTGTGGTCGTCGGTTCGGTGAAGTGGGCGCGGGGATACTACATCGCCACGCTGCACAAGTAACGACCTCGGCCGCGTGGAGCGCTACATCGCGCGCCAGTTCGAACGACACCCCAATCTCATTCCGCGGTCTTGTGGTATCAAAACCCCGGGCGCCAGCCCGGGGTGAACGGCACCGATCGCGGGATCACCCTAGGGGTGACGCCACACCACCGCCAGCTGCGGCCGGACGAAGGAAAAGTCCGTGAGCCGCGGATCCTCGAGCCGCCTGAAGCACTGCCGCATCACCGCGATCAACACGTCGCCGCGCCCGTTGATCGCCGTGGCTTTGGCGGCGCACGCGCCGGGAAGCCCGAGTCCCAGGTCGATCATGCGACCGCCGGTCCACACGAACGCGTGCTGCTCACCCGACGGCGTGAGCGCCGTACCGGCGACGTCGCCCGCGTCGTTCATCGCGGTGACCTCCGTGTAGCCGCCGCCGAGTGAGCCGAGGTTGCGAACGGTGCCGTTGGTCCATGTGAACGCGACGCCGTTGCCGTCGCCCGCGATCACGCCGCTCGCGTTGATCGCGCGCGCGTACGCCGGCTTGCCGGCGAAGACGGCGAGGGCGCGCATCACGCCGCCGCGCCACACGAAGGGACGGGGGACGAGCGCGGAGTCCTCGGCCCAACCAACGACATCACCCGCGTCGTTGATGGCGAGCGCCGCGCCGTTCGCGCAGCGCACCGTGCGGGTGCAGCCCGTCGTGCGGCCGAAGACGCCGAGGTCGTGAGTCGAGCCGTCCCAGAAAAAGGGATGATGAATCACCCACTCCGCGACCGTGTCGGTCGGGGCGTCGGGAATCGTGTCGGACGGCGGGACGTACGCGACGGCGCCGCGGCCCACCGCGTTGCCGCCCGCGTTGAGATCGAACGGCTCGGTCCAGCCGATCGCGCTGAGGCGTCCGATCGTCTGCACGGTGCCGTTGCGGACGACGACCGCCTGGACCCGATCCGGCGCGCTCTGCCACGAGCCGAGCACGGTGCCGGTGCCGTTGAGTTTGACGACGTCCGCCCACTGCGCCTGGCCGGTCCCGATCGCGGTCTGCTGCGTGCGCGCGCCGGTCGAATCCCACAGCGTCACGAACCAAAGTCCGTTGGTCCCCGTCACACCGGCGATGGTCCCGTGCTGATTGATCGCGCCGGCGCGGCCGCTCATCGCGCCGTCGGCGACATTGGCGAACATCTCGAGCCGCTCGATTGCACCATTTTGCGACAGGATCGGATAGTCGCCGTACTGCGTGCCGCTGCTACTCCCGACGACGTCACCCGCGTCGTTGAGGCCGCGAGCCTGGGTCCAGGCGCCGAGGGTGCCCACGTCGTGGAAAGCGGACGGTCCGGGTTGTCCAGGTTGTCCAGGTTCTCGAGGTTGTCCAGGAGAAAAGAGCTGCGGCGCGCGGCAACCGACTGCGCTACCGAGGAGCGCTAGATAATAGAAGGGGCGTCTCATGCCGCGTGAGTCGGCAAGAGACGTGCCTAATCCTTACAAAAGCCCGCCGCGGCGCAACTTTCCGAGCTGATCGAAATAGGTCTCGTGCACCGCCAGCACTTCGGCGGGCGACACGGTCGCCACACCCGCTTTCCCGACCTCGATGCCGGCCGCAAAGTTCGCGATGTGCGCCGCCTCTCGCACGTTTGCGCCTGCCGCGAGGGCCGCGCCGACCCACGCCGTGACGGTGTCGCCGGCGCCGGACACGTCGAACACCTCGCGCGCCATCGTGGGAATGCGCGTGATCTCGTGGTCCTTGGTCATCAGCAGCATGCCCTCGCCGCCGAGCGTGAGCAGGAGATTGTCGACGCTGAGCTTCTCGAGCGCGTCGGGCAGGGCGTCGGGGTGGGCGAGGTCGAGCGCCGCGCCCATCGCGAGCTCGAGCTCGCGGCGGTTGGGCTTGAAGATGGTCGCGCCGCGATACGCGAAGAAGTTCTTGAACTTGGGATCGACGACGACCGGCAAGCCGTGCTTCTTGGCGAGGGTCATGCCGCGCTCGATCACCTGCGGCACGAGCGTGCCCTTGTTGTAGTCCTCGATCAGCAGCGCGTCGGCGCCGTCGAGCGCGCGCTCCAGCGCTTTCGCGAGCTGCTCCATCACGCGCGCCGAGATGGGGTTCTCGATCTCTTCGTCGATGCGGAGCATCTGCTGGCCGCGCGCGACGACGCGCGTCTTGGACGTCGTGGGCCGGCTTTGATCGGTGACGAGGAAGTCGCAGGAGAGCTTGAGATCCTCCAGCGCTTCGCGCACCGATCCCGCGCGCGCGTCCTGCCCGACCACGGCGACCAGCCGGCACTCGGCGCCGAGCGCGCCGACGTTGGCCGCGACGTTTGCCGCGCCGCCGAGGCCGTGACGGCTCGCGTGCACGGTGACGACGGGGACCGGGGCTTCGGGCGAGACGCGATCGACCTCGCCGACGAGATAGACGTCGAGCATGGCGTCGCCCACCACGGCGATTTTGGTGGTCGCCATCTTCTGGAGGAGCTTTTCCAGACGGTCGCGGGTCAGCATGAAAACCGATTGCGGATTGCGGATTTCGGATTGCGGATTTGAACCCACCCGTCCAATCCGCAATCCGCAATCCACAATCCGCAATCAACTATGGTGCTCACGGAATCCTTCCTTCCTTTCTCGTTCTCCATTGCAGCTGAATCGTCCCGACCCACCTCGTCTTCTCCGGGCCGTTGTGGATCAGATGGACGCCGCCGTCGCCCGAGAGCGTCCAGCGATCGCGCGCGAGGTGACCGGCGAGCGCGAGCCGCACCGTCCGCGTGATCGGCCCGACGAACAATGTCGGCGTCGAGTCGTATTGCGCCACCGTCGGATAGGGCAGCCGGAAGTCGCTTTGGCCTTGCCGCAGGACGGTGATCTCGGGTTCGAGCAACAGCCCTGGCCCGGCGATCGCGGAGCCGCGCAGCGTTAACTGATCGTAGCCGGAGAAATTGCGGCCGAGCCCGACGTTGCGCCGCATGACGGTCTCCGCCGGATTCGGCGTGCGATACGTGAGGTTCGCGACCTGCGTATAAAACGCGGTCCAGCCGAAACGCGAAATGCCGCCCTGGGCGCCGAGCGTGAAGCCGTACGACGGCGGCTCCTTGTCGCTCGCGCTCGAGCGATCGACCTGAATGTCGTCGATCAAGAGCGAGCCGTAGAGCTGCGTGCGTTTCACGCGCGTCGTGACGTCGAGTCCCAGGAGATTATTGGCCTGCGAGCCCTGATCGTACTGCTGCAGGATGCCGAGCGTGAAGATATTGGCGAACCAGGGCTCGAGCTGGCGCGCCGGCCCGGCGATGAGCGTGCCTTCCCACAGCGAGAACGACGTATTCCACGGCGGCCGGATCGTGAAGCGATGGCCGATGAAGTAGCGATGGTTCAGCGTGCCGCTCGTGTCGGGCAGGTCGTCGAGCTGGGTGATCAATCCCTCGAGATAGACGCCCTCGGTGCCGATGCGCACGTCGAGGTGATCGTAGCTGTACGGGCTCGGCGAGACGAGCAGGCCGTCGACGAAGGGCGGTCCCCAGTTGCGGTCGACGCTGCCGAAGAACAGCTCGCCGAGGCGCCACTGCGCGCTGACGTAGGCTTCGCCGGCGCGTCCCGCGATCACGCGGTCTTTCTTTCCGAGATAGTCGGGATCCCATTTGAGGCGCGTGTCGAACGACGGGTGCGACACGAGGACCGCGGGGCCGAAGTACAGCGTGAGTCCCGCGCTGCCGGCGTAGGTGGCGTGACCGGGTCCGGCTTCGCGCAGCGGGTCGCGGCGCGCGTGCGAGCTGGCGCGCGTCGAGACGTCGAGGTCGAGGCGCGACGACGGCCCGCGCATCCGCCGCTCGAGCTCTTTCCTTATCTGTTTGACAACGGACCATTCGGCGCCGGTCACGACGGCCGAATCCACGCCGTCGAGCGCGCGCGTGATCTGCTCGACCTTGAACGGGCGACTGAGCGGCGACGGGTCGACGATGCGACCGGCCGCGATCAAGTGCTCGATGTACGGCATCGCCCAGTGGCTGAGGGGCAGATAGGGCGACGCCTCTTGCGCCGCGGCAGCGGCCGGAAGCAGCAAGAGCGCAAGGAGCGTGGTGCGCATGGCGGGAGAATGTAATTGTGGATTGCGGATTGTGGATTACTCAATTGCGGATTGGGGATTGCGGATTGCGGATTGGGAATGTCA
>DATDEZ010000031.1:0-2773 GCA_036522875.1 Gemmatimonadales bacterium
ATGTCAAGCCCAGGTAAGGTTCTTCGCGTTGCTTCGAATTAAACCACATGCTCCACCGCTTGTGCGGGCCCCCGTCAATTCCTTTGAGTTTCAGCCTTGCGGCCGTACTCCCCAGGCGGGACACTTACTGCGTTAGCGACGACACCGGGAGGGTCGCTCCCCCCGACGTCTAGTGTCCATCGTTTACGGCGTGGACTACCAGGGTATCTAATCCTGTTTGCTCCCCACGCTGTCGCGCCTCAGTGTCAGCAACGGCCCAGCAGAACGCCTTCGCCACTGGTATTCTTCCCGATCTCTACGCATTCCACCGCTACACCGGGAATTCCATCTGCCCCTACCGTGCTCTAGCTCGCCAGTATGACCGGCAGCCCCGCAGTTGAGCCGCGGGATTTCACCAGCCACTTAACGGGCCACCTACGCGCCCTTTACGCCCAGTGATTCCGGACAACGCTCGCACCCTCCGTATTACCGCGGCTGCTGGCACGGAGTTAGCCGGTGCTTCCTTTGGAGGTACCGTCACCCACGCACGAAGCGTGTATTCGTTCCTCCCGACAGTGGTTTACAACCCGAAGGCCGTCATCCCACACGCGGCGTCGCTGCGTCAGCCTTGCGGCCATTGCGCAAGATTCCCCACTGCTGCCTCCCGTAGGAGTCTGGGCCGTGTCTCAGTCCCAATGTGGCTGATCGTCCTCTCAGACCAGCTACCCGTCGTCGCCTTGGTGGGCCATTACCCCGCCAACTAGCTGATAGGCCGCGAGACCCTCCGCCGGCGCCCTTGCGGGCTTTCATCATTCAGAGATGCCCCCAAATGATCGTACGCGGTATTAACCGGCCGTTGGGCCGGCTATTCCCCACCGATGGACAGGTTTCTCACGTGTTACGCACCCGTCTGCCACTGAATCCGAGAGTTGCCCCTCGAATCCCGTTCGACTTACATGTGTTAGGCACGCCGCCAGCGTTCGTCCTGAGCCAGGATCAAACTCTCCAATGATTGAAGAATTCGAACAGCTCTTCCCGAACGATGGTCCTTCGCGCCTCGCGGCGCTCAGGATTTGTCGTCCGAATCAAAGTCAGAGTAAAACCCCTCGCGACGCGCATCTGACCGCGCGTTCGCTCAATCGGGGCCGCACTCCACACACTCGATCATCAATTCTCAAAGAGCGGCTACGAACAAAAACCTCGTAGCAAGACGCCAATCCTAGCCGGGGGTCACAGGTGAGTCAAGGGGGCAAGCTATTTGGATTTACGGGCCTCCCAAGGGGTTAGTCGCGCTAGCGGCCTTCCACCTGCGGCCGCACGTACTTTTCGTAACAATCGGGACAGTACCCGTGACTGAACTGCGCCTCCGAGCGCTCCTCGACATAGCGTTCGATCGACTCCCAGTTCTCGCTCGCGTCGCGAATGCGCTTACAGTAGGCGCAGATCGGGAGCAGTCCTTCGAGCTGCTGGACGTGCTTGCGGAGGCCGAGGATCCGCTCGGCCGCCTTGAGGCGGGCGCGCAGCTCGTCCATGTCGATCGGCTTGGTGATGAAGTCGTCGGCACCGGCATCCATGCCCTCGAGATAGCGTTTCTTCCCGCCCGTCGCGGTGATCAGGAGGAAATAGCTGTAGCGATCGGTCGCCCGCGCGCGCAGCCGCCGGCAGAGCTCGGGGCCGTCGATCTCGGGCATCTGCCAGTCCGAGATGACGATCGGGAAATGGCCAAGCTGCAGGTTGGCCCACGCTTCCCCGCCGTGCTCGGCTTCGGTGACGTCGTGCCCGAGGCCTTTCAGCACGGCGCTCAACGTCATGCGGACGACGGCGTCGTCTTCGGCCAGCAGAACATTCATGGATGCGCCCGGGAGGATTCGAACCTCCGACCAACAGCTTAGAAGGCTGCTGCTCTATCCACCTGAGCTACGGGCGCGGAGTCCGGCAGCCCGGAACTTAATGCCCCCTGCCCGGCCCTCCAATGCAGCAAAAGCGCCCTAGTCCGTTTCCGAGAGGGGTCGTATTCATGTACCCCATGGCCGAATCCGTCCTCGCCAACGACGCCAGTCCCGAGGAGGGCGTCGCGACCGACGAGCGCGTGCGCGCCGATCTGGCGCGGCTGCTGCAAGCGCGTCTTCTGCACGAGAGCGGTCTCGCCCTGTTCGGGCATCCGCTGCTCATCGGCGTCGTCGCCGCGCTCGCCTGGCCCGACGCGCCGCATGGCCGGCTGCTCGCGTGGGTCGGCGCGATTGTGCTGGCGACGGCGGTGCGCGGCGCGTGGCTCGTCCTCGCGCGCCGGCGCAGCATGAGCGACCGCGACGTGCGCAACGGTGTCCGCCTGACCGTCTTCGCGCTCGCGGCGTGCTGGGGCGTCGGGGCGGCGCTGATCCTGCCCGACATCCCCGTCACGACCGCCGCCATCATCCTCGTGGTGCTCGCGGGATTGATCGCGAGCGCCCTGACGACGCTGGCGGCCGACCCGTTGAGCTTCCGGGGATTCCTCGCGGGCGCCTCGCTGCCGATCGTCCTCGCGCTCGCGCTCAGTGACAAGGACCGCGCGTATGTCGGCGCCGCGGGCGTCGTCGGCCTGTTCACGCTCGTCATGGCGATCGTCGCCCGGCGCGCGCACCTCACGCTGGTGGATCATCTGCAGGTGACCGCCCGGCTCGCGCTCAGCGAGGAAGCCGCGAAGCGCGCCGAAGCGGTGATGCGCGACGCCCGCGACCTCGCCGAGCGCACGGCCCGCGCGCGCTCGGCCTTCCTCGCGAACATGAGCCACGAGATTCGGACGCCGATGAACGCG
>DATDEZ010000032.1:0-20732 GCA_036522875.1 Gemmatimonadales bacterium
GCGCTGCGGCCCGCTCGAACGCGGCGCGTGCGAGCCGCTGTTGCGGACGGGGTGCGTGGCGGGACGCGGCGCGACGCGCGGGCCGGAGCGGCGGACGGGCGCGATGGGCAAGTCGAGCTGAAAGTAGAACCGCGTCCCCCAGCCGATCCGCGATTCGACCTGAAGCTCCGACTTCATCGCCGTGGCGAGCTTGCGGCAAATCGTCAGCCCGAGCCCCGTCTGCGAAAACAGCTGGCCGCGCCGCCCTGATTCCTTCCTGAGCGGCTGGAACAGCGTCGTGATCTTCTCTTCCGGAATGCCGCGGCCCGAGTCGCGGACCGCGAACTCGATCCGCCCCGCGCTCCCCGGAAGCTCCTGCGCGATGATCTCGACGTAGCCCTCGTCGGTGAACTTCAGCGCGTTGGTGGTGAGGTTCAGCAGTACGCGGCTGAGCGCGACCGGATGGCCCATGCGCTCGTCGTGCGTCGGCGCGAGCAGCCGGACCGTGAGGCGCTTCTCTTCGGCGATCGGGCGGACGATGTCGTGCACCGACTCGAGCATCGCCCGGATCGAGAAGGCCGACGGCTCCTGCTCGACCAGCTGGTCGCCGCCCTGCGTGAATTCGATGATGTCGCTCGCCACCGACGACAGGCCGAGCGCGGCGGTATAGATGAGGCCGAGCTGGCGGCGCTGCACGTCGTTCACCGCGCCGCTCTGCCCGCGCTGCAGCGTCTCGGCGAGCACGAGGATCGAGGTGAGCGGCGAGCGCAGGTCGTGCGCGACATCCATGAGCAACGCGAGCCCGTCGCTTCCCGAGAGCTGTTGCGCAAACGTCTGCGTCCAGTTGGGCTGGATCGTGACGCGCACGCGCTCCATCGCGACGAGCAGCGGCAGCAGATCGCCGTCCGGCACGTCGAAGTCGCGCCACGCCTCGACGATGTCGCTGCGCAGCAGCTCGAGCAGCCGCCGTCCGAGTGACGAATGGATTCGGGGATCGACCTTGGGCCGCACCGGCACCGCGGGGGACGCCGAGCCCCAGGCTTGATGGATGGCGGAGGCGACGAGCCCGATCAGCTCGGAGAATTCATCCGAGCCCGTCGAACGCTGGCGCTTGCCCGCCTGGGTGAGGATGTCGCGGATCGCGTGCTTCAGCACCTTGCAGGCAATGCAGCGGGCGTCCGTCCCGAACGGATGAGGCGGCGGCAGTGAGTTCCGTGTCGTCAACGGAATGAGCGTCGTAGGGGGCGAAGCTCGGGGGGACGGCATCTGATCTGTTACCCTGGGGGATTAACCAGGTTTCTCGCGACGGGGAATACCCCTACAGGGCGATCCAGCCCTCGCGGATGGCATAGCGGACCAGATTGGCCGTGTCGTGCACGTTCAGCTTCTTCATGAGACGGCCGCGATGGAATTCCGCGGTCTTCACGCTGATGTGCAGGACTTCGGCGATCTGCTTGGTGGACTTCCCTTCACCGACGAGTTGCAGAACCTGACGTTCGCGCGGCGTCAGCGGCGTGCCTTCCGCCTCGTTCGCCCCCGTCACGCAAGCGTCGACGATTGCCTGCGAGGCGCCGGGGCTGACGTAGAGCCGCCCGTCGCGGACCTCTTCGATCGCGTGGACCAGCTCGTCGCAGCCCTGGTTCTTCTGTACGAAGCCCTTCACGCCGACCTTCAGCGCTTCGCGGATGAAGCGGCGGTCGTCGACGCCCGAGAGCAGGATCACCGGGCATTCCGGGGCGACCCGGGCGATTTCGCGCGCGGCATCGACGCCGTTCAGAACCGGCATCGCCACGTCGAGCACGGCGACGTCGGGGTTGTGACGCTGGACGGCGTCGACCGCCGCCTGGCCGTCGGGTTCATCGGCAACGACCTGCAGGCCGCGCTGCTCGAGCAGAGCGCGTAATGCCTGCCTGAGCACGAGATGATCGTCCGCCAGAACGACGCGGACGGGATGCGGATCGGAACGGGGAGCGGCAGACGGCGACATCAGACCCAATTTGGTGACTGGTCGCGTCCTCGGCCAGAGCGCGTCAGGACCGCTCGCGCTTGGCCCGCTTGGGTTCGAGGAGCGGATGTCGCGTCGTGCCGAGACCAAAGCGCGCGAGCTGCGACTGCTTCGCCTGGACGCGTTGGTCCATGTGGGCGGATCCGACCAGGTGGCCGCAGCGCGAGCACAGTTGATCGCGCCCGCCGCCGACCGCTCGAGACCGCGCGCCCAAAAACCCCCGCGTTTTTTCCTGGCAGCTCCGGCACAACATGGCTTAGCTCTCCCGCTCTCGCATCGACCGACAATTCTCCTCTCAAGTTTTGGGCCTTGGCGAGTGCCCACTCTCGCGGGCCCGGGCATCGCGTTCTGTCGCCCCATCGCAGCACGTCCGTGGAAGCAACGCCGCGAAAAGCACTGTTGTGGCGCCCCCGCAACACCGGCCGTCACACGGGGTACACGTTGTTGCGACGGCGCCACAGCTCCAAAGGAGCGGAATTGCAAGTCGTTGTAGCAGAGCGACTTTTGTTCGCCCGCGAAGGCGGCGCGTTCCCTGCTTATGCGCATCGCGAGTCTTGAGCCCAGACCTTATCCCCTGGGGGTCACTGCCCGATGGCTACACCGACGACGCAGCACCGCGCTCCGCACTTCCACAATCCGCCCGCCGCGCAGGAAGTCATCGGCCTGCCGCCGCTGAACTCGCAAGTCAAAGCAGGCATTCGGTTTTTGATCGTCGACGACGATCGCACCTTGCGCGAAAGCTGCGCCAACCTGCTGCAGCTCGACGGCTATCAGGTGACCGCGATCGGCCGGGGGCAGGAAGCGCTCGAGCTGGTCCGCCACCGCCGCTTCGACATAGTGTTGCTCGATCTCTACATGAGCGAGGTGTCGGGCTTCGAGCTGCTCCGCGCGGTGCTCGAGACCAGCAGTGAGACGCTCGTCATCGTGATGACCGGCAATCCCAGTGTCGCATCGAGTGTCGAAGCGCTGCGAATCGGTGCATGGGACTATCTGCCGAAGCCGTTCTCGGCGACCCACTTTCAGATTCTCGTCGGCCGCGCGGTGCACACTGTCAGCGTCGCCACCGAGTCGAAGCAGCAGCAGGCCGACTTCGCGCGCGATCATGGCAACTCGGACCGTATCCAGGTGCTCGGCGTCGCGCCGATCTTCCGGCGCGCGATCGACCTGGCGCGACGCGTGGCGCCCACCGACGCGTCGGTGTTCATCACCGGCGCGAGCGGCTCCGGCAAAGAGCTCATCGCGCAATTCATCCACGCCCACAGCCGGCGCTGCAGCAAGCCGCTGGTCGCGGTGAACTGCGCCGCGCTGCCCGAGGCGTTGCTCGAGTCGGAGATGTTCGGCCATGTGAAGGGCGCGTTCACGGGAGCCGTCCGCGACAAGGCCGGCCTGCTCGAGACGGCGAACGGCGGGACGCTGTTCCTCGACGAGCTGCTCGAGATGTCGAAACCGACGCAGGCGAAGTTGCTGCGCGTGATTCAGGACGGCGTCGTGCGCCGGGTCGGGAGCGAGACCACCGACGCCGTGGTCAACGTGCGCTTCATCGCCGCGACCAACGGCGATCCGGAAGAGGCCGTGAAGTCCGGTGCGCTGCGCGAGGATCTCTACTACCGGCTGCGCGTGGTCCCGATCTGCGTGCCGAGCCTGCGCAACCGGCAGGAAGACATTCCCCTGCTCGCCAATCATTTCCTCAACTATTACTGGCGCGCCCACCGCGGCGTGGACGCCAAGAACGCCGTGCCCACGTTGTCGGAGAGCGCCATCCGTGCCCTGCGGGCTCACGCCTGGCCGGGCAACGTGCGCGAGCTGCAGAACGTGATCGAACACGCCGTCGTGTTGCTCGAGCCGGGCGCCGAGCTCCGCGCCGAGGACCTGCCGTTTTCGCGCACGGAGACCAATGGCGCGGGGTCGGTGTCGATGCCCGCGGTTCCGCAGTCGATCGCGCAGACGATGGCGATGCCGATGGAGGAGACGTATCACGTGGCGCGCGAGCGGCTGCTCGCGGAATTCGAGCGGCGCTATCTCACGTGGCTCGTCGCGCAGGCCGGCAACAACATCTCGCGCGCCGCGCGCATCGCGGCGGTGGATCGGACCACGTTGTATCGGCTGATGGAGCGGCACGGCCTCCAGCGCGTTCTGGCCGTGAACGGTGACGGCGGCGGCGATCCCCTCAGTCCTGTACGATGAAGATCGCGTCGAAGCGCGCGGGGAGCTCGGCCGCGCCGCGCAGCAGGATGCACGGCCGGCGGTAACAGACGCCGTAGCGGTCGCTCGCGAGCGATTCGCCGACCTCGAGCGTGAAACCGGCCGGATGCGAGAGCATCAGGCGGACGATGGGTTCGCCCGGCAATTCGAGCTCGTGGCGCGTTTCTCCGCGCGAGAGGTGAATCACTTCAGTCGGCGCCAGGTGAAGCCGCCACGTCAGGGATTCCGCGCCCTGCCCGATCAGCTCATCGGTGACGTGCCAGCTCCGGCGCGCATCCCCCACCTGCCCGATGAATCGCCGCCGGCAGATCAGTCCCGAGGGCCGGTGGGCGAAGCCATGGTGTTGGCCCTCGAATAGCAGCCGATCGGGCGCGATCTCCCAGCGCAGCGAGCGCGAACGCGTGCGGTCGGCGAGCACGCCCCACGGTCGCTCGCGCACGATGGGGTTCTGCTCGGCAGCATCAACCTGGACGACGCTGTGCGCCGCGGTGCCCCGAAACGCAAAGCGCTGCTCCAGATCTCGCGTGTACGCGTAGGTGCCGCTGTCGGAGACGACGCGCCGGCCGCCGAGCACGAGCTCGAACGAGAGCTGGTCGTTGTGGTCATGGCGGCCCGTTCCACCCGATCCAACGGGACCGCAGCGCGTGATCAGATGATCGCGAGCGGCGCGGAGAACGTAGAACCCGCCCTGCGCCCATGCCGTCGACGTCGCCACCGCGCTCGGCTGACGCGGCAATCCCAGCGCATGCAGGCGGGGCGACAACCACCCCTCGGCCGACACGGCGTGGAGGCAGCTGTCGTCCGTATCACCGAGCATCGGCGCCTCACCAGAAGCGGGCAGGTACGCACCGATGAAGTCGTGCATGCGCGCGACGCGCCGCTCGTAGTCGCTGGAGAGCGCCTGCGGAAGATTGCGTTTGACGATGTCGCCGCCGTAGCCGAACAACTCGGTGACGAGCCGGTGGAGTCCGAGCGATGCTTCAACCGACGTGCCTTCTTCATGGACCTGGCGCGGCATCTCCACGGCGAGAATGCGCGCGCCGCGTCGCAGCCAGCGCTGCCCCTCGAGACTGTCCAGAAACAATGCGCCGAGGTAGACGAGGCCGACGGCGGTGGCGATCAGCTCCGGCGCACTCCCGCGTTTGGCCGGCTGCGCGGCGGGATAGCGCTCGAGAAACAGCCCGGTCGTGAAGAGATTCGCGAGCATCCCTTCCCAGAACTCGAGTCCCACGCCGTCGGCGCGCGCGAACACGAGGACCGCGAGCACCCAATTCGCCGCGCGAATCGCCGACTCCATCGGCGAGCTCCAGTTGGGTCCCTTCCCGACGGGGTTGGCCTCCGGCCAGGACGCGACATGGCGAACGAACGTGTCGCGATAGCGCTCGTCGCCGGTGTGCCAGAACGTGCGCCCGAGCGCGAGGAAATAGGCGGCGCGCGACATTTCCCAGACCGTGCGGATATCGGAGCCGTCGCCGCGCGAGTGCGCGCCGTTCACGCGAAACGCGTTGCGCAGCGGCCACTCGCGTCCCGTGTAGAGATCGCGACGCCAGGCGGGTGTCGCGCCGACCTTCACGGGCCCCGAGCCCAGCAGATCGATCACACCCCACGCGACGCCATCCGCGATGCGCTTGTCGGCCGGCGTCCACGACTCACGCGCCCAGGCGTCCGCGGCCGCGCGCGGGAGCCAGAACTCGCCGCCTCCCTCGCGCGCGACCCATAGCCCGATCGCTTCGGCGACGTTGTCCGTTTCGCCGAGTGACGCGCGCCAGCGCGTCGCCCAGCGATGGCCACGCGCTTCGAGACGCGCAAATCCGCCGAGCGCGTCCACGATCTGACGAGACCGCTGCCGGGCGCTCCACCCGGCCACTCGCAGGAGACCCATGTGACTGTCTACCCCGCGAGCTCCGGGCCATGGCAACCAATCGCCTGGAGGATTAACGACACAGTTATGTACCGCGACTGCTCACGCGGCGCGGAACTCCGCTGGAGCCAATCCGCTAAGCTGGTCCGTTACAAGGATTTCAGAGCGCGCGCACCGCTTTGAGGCGGGCATGGCGCTTGCCCAACCGGTGAATTCGCCACCCAGGAGAGAGAAGAGGCATGCAGCGCGATTCATCGTGCGACGTGGTCATCATCGGGGCCGGCCCGTACGGGCTCGCCAGCGCCGCGCATTTGCGGGCGAAGGGCGTGGAAACGCGCGTGTTCGGCGAACCGATGTCGTTTTGGGAGCGGCACATGCCGCGCGGGATGTTTCTCCGCTCGGCGCCGAGCGCGTCGAGCCTCGGCGATCCGACGGGACGGCTGGGACTCAGCCAGTTTCGCAGCGCCCACGGACTCGCGGCCGCCAAGCCGGTGCCGATCGACCATTTCGTCCGCTACGGCCATTGGTTCCAGGAGCACGCGGTCCCCAACGTCGAGCGGCGGGTGATCACGCGCGTGTCGCCCAACTCGCGCGGATTTCACATCCGCGTCGCCGACGGCGAGGAATTCCACGCGCGCCGTGTCGTCGTGGCGACGGGGATCAGCAACTTCGCGCATCGCCCCACCGAATTTGAAAAGCTGCCGCTCGCCCTCGCGTCGCACACGTTCGATCAAGACGATCTGGGCCGCTTCGCGCGCAAGAGCGTCGTGGTGGTCGGCGCCGGACAGAGCGCGCTCGAATCAGCGGCCCTGCTGCAGGAAGCCGGCGCGAGCGTCGAAGTGCTCGTGCGCCGTCCCGCGACGTTCATGATTCCGGACGTAAAGGTGAGCGGGGTGATGAAGGTCCTGCGCAAGGCGCTCAGTCCCATCGCGCGCCCGCCGTTCGACATCATGGGCCCACGCTTTGTCAGCTGGTTGATTGCCTGGCCGCGCATGTATCGCCATGCACCGCTCTCGCTGCAGCGATTCCTCACGGCGAAGGCGGTGCGGCCGGGTGGCTCCGGCTGGCTCACGCCACGGCTGCAGGCGGTTCAGATCACGACCTCCTGCCATATCACATCCGCTGCGGCGACACCGGATGGCTCTCGTGTCCGCCTCAAGCTCAGCAATGGAGCCGAGCGTGTGGTCGATCACGTGCTTCTCGCGACGGGGTATCGCGTAGACGTGCATCGCTATCCGTTTCTCGCGCCGGCACTGCGTGAGGGAATTCGCACGCGCAACGGGTATCCCGCGCTCGAGGTCGGCTTTGAGTCGTCCGTGCCGGGTCTCCACTTTCTCGGAACACCGGCGGCCGATACCTTTGGCCCGCTCTGCCGCTTCGTCGCGGGCACGCCGTACATGGCTCGCGAGCTCACACGCCATATCACCAGCCTCAATGGGGAACGTGCCGATCGATCCGAGCCGGTCTTGAATGACGCCATTGCGTAGCAACGGCAGCACCCGCAGTCCGTTGGCCGTGGTTTTGAGCTCCGATGCCGTTGGCCTCGGGGCCGTTCGCAGTTTGCACCACGGCGGCGTCCCGACCGCGGTCGTGATGATGGACCCGTGGGAGCCGGTGCGCGCGTCGCGCTACGGCAGGAAGTTTCTCGTTCCGAAAACGAGCGATCCGGACGCCGCCATTCTCGACGTCCTGACCAGGGTGGACGACGGCCAGCGGCCGGTTCTCATCCCCACGTCCGATCACCTGACCTACTTCGTCTCCAAGCACCGCAGCCAGCTCGAGCAGCGATTCCGTTGTTGCATCCCGCCCGACAGCGCGATTCAAGTCGTGCTCGACAAGGCGAAGGACACCGCGCTGCTCGCCGGCACCGGAATCCCGTTGCCGCGGACCGTGCAGAATCTGCCCAGCTCGCCCGCCGAGCTCATCAAAGCGCTCGGCCTGCCGCTGATCATCAAGCCGCGCACGTTCGTGGACAAGGAGAATCTGGGCTGGCGGAACGTGATCGTGCGCAGCCTGCACGACGCTGAAGAGTTCTATCGCGAGGGTCGAGCGCAGTTTGGGAGCGTGATCGCCCAGGAGCTGATCCCCGGCCCGGACGACACGCTGTGGGAATGCATCTCCCTGTTCGACGACCGGCACGAGATCGTCCGTGCCTTCACGTTCCAGAAGCGCTCGACCATGCCGGCGCATTACGGGGCCACGGCGCGCGGCGTGAGCAAACGCAGCGACGCGTTGATCGCGCTCTCGGCCTCCGTCGGCAAGCTCCTCGCCTACTCCGGAATCGCCGACATCGACGTGAAGTACGATGCGCGGGACGGGCAGTTCAAGTACCTCGAGCTCAATCCCCGCCTCGGCCTGTGTCACTATTTCGGCACCCGCTGCGGCGTAAACCTCACGCTCGACGCCTATCGCCAGGCCTGCGGCGAGCGCCTCCCCGCGGACCCCGGACAGGTCGACGGGCGCACCTTCCTCGCCGTTCTCGAGGAGATCGGGGCCCGCTTGCAAAGCGGTGATTCGTTCTTCGCGGTCGGCGGCGGGGTGCTGAAAGCGCTGGCGGCGTGGCCCTTTCCGGTCGGTCCCTACTTCGCCACCAACGACGTGCTGCCGGGCCCATTTGCCGTGGCGCGCGTCGGGTATCGATTGGCCACCAAGGCGTGGCGCGGCCAGCTCGGCACGGTCTTTACAAAGCAGTATGAGCAGGGGGTGTAGCCCGGCAACCTGAAGTTTCGTATTTTCCCGCCCCACATGAGTCGACCCTCCCCCGCGCCCGGGTCTGTCCGACCACGCAACTCTGATCCTTCTGTAGCCGTCGCGCCCGTTCCGGGCGTGAGCAGCAGCCTGCTCACGCGCGCGATTCGGCGCGTCGAGGCACGGTGGCGCGAGCTGTACGGACCGTCGACCGATATTGCCGACATTCCGCGCATTCTCGCCGCGTCGGCGCTCGCCGCCGATCGCGGTGACGCGTCGTTCATCGACGCGCTCTCGCCGCGCCCGTCGCTCCGGCTCAGCCTGCATCTCGTGGATCTGCTCGAGGACGAGCTGCTCGCCGTCTGGCGATCGACCGAGACCTCGGCGACGCAGGTGCTGCAAACGCTCAGCCGGTTGCGCGTCGTGCGCGCCGCCATCGAACGGCGATTCCAGCAGCTGCCGGGCGCGCCGCTCGTCGGCATCGATGGCCTCGAGTTCTTGATCGAGTTCGTGCACGACATGCGCTCGCCGCTCAATTCCCTGCTCCTCCTGGCCGACCGGCTGCAGCAGGGCTGGAGCGGACCGCTGACGCCGCTGCAGCTCAGGCAGCTGCGGCTGATCTATGCCGCGGCGCACGCGCTTAACACGGTCACCAGTAACGCGTTACAGATGACGCGCGAGTACGACCAGCTCGAAGAGCCCGAGTCCAGGCCGTTCTCGATCACCAAACTGCTGTCTGAAGTTCAGGATGTGATCCGCACCCTCGCGGCCCAGAAGGGGCTGGAAGTAAACTTTATCAGGCCCAATATGGACCGCCGCCTGGGCCATCCGATCGAGATCCAACGCATCCTGCTGAACCTGGTGACGAACGGTTTGAAGTTCACCCGTGCCGGCAGCATTACGGTCAGCGTCACCGATCGTGACGCGAATCACGTCGAGTTCGCCGTGGAGGATACAGGCCCTGGGATTCACGCGTCGGCGCAGGAGACCTTGTTTCAGCCGTTCCGTCGCAGCGTGGGCACCAATCGCGCGACGTTTTCGTCTACGGGACTCGGTCTCGCGATCACGCAGCGGCTCGTGGGGGCGCTGGGCGGCGAGCTCCAGTACGAGACCGTCGCCGGCAAAGGCACCCGGTTCTTCTTCACGCTTGCACTCGAGCCCGCTTGACAGCGTTGCCGATCAGTTGTATCTCGTAGCGCGTTCTGCACGACCGAGCGGCGTTCTGCCACGTCGCAACACTTGTCCCAGGGTGGTATGACCCAGCTCACACTCTCGTCGACCGACCGATCCGCATTGCGTCCGGGATATTCGCCGACGGACAGTCCCGCGTCCGCGAGCTCCATTCGTGTGCTCATCGTCGAGGACGAAGAGACGCTGCGCGAGAGCTGCGCGAGCGTCCTGACGCACGACGGGTATGACGTCGCCGTGAGCGGCGTCGCCCGCGAGGCGCAGGCGTTGCTGCGGCAAAAGGTCTTCGACGTGTTGTTGCTGGACTGGTACATGAGCGACGTGCCCGGCGCCGAGCTGCTGCCGCTCGCCCTGGCGGCCAACCCGCTGACGCGGGTCATCGCGGTCACCGGCAAGCCGACGCTCGCGTCGAGCCTCGAGGCGATGCGCATCGGCGCGTGGGCATATCTGCCGAAGCCGTTCTCCGCCGTGCAGCTCGGCATCCTCGTCGGACAGGCGGCGCACGCGACGCTGACGGCGCGCGAGTCGCTGCAGCGCTCGCAGGAGCTCGAGCAGCAGGGCGAGAACAGCGACAAGATCCGCATTCTCGGCCTCTCGCCGGCGTTCCGTGGCGCGATCGCCCGCGCGCGCAAAGTCGCGCCGACCGACGCGTCGGTGTTGTTGACCGGGGAGAGCGGCGCGGGCAAAGAGTTGTTCGCGCAGTTCATCCATCATCACAGCCGCCGCGCCGCGCGTCCGTTCCTGGCCGTCAACTGCGCCGCGCTGCCCGAGCCGCTGCTCGAGTCCGAGATGTTCGGCCATCGCCGCGGCGCCTTCACAGGCGCGGTGCGCGACAAGCCCGGGATGCTCGAAGCCGCCGACGGCGGCACGCTGATGCTCGACGAGCTGATCGAGATGCCGAAGACGATCCAGGCAAAGCTGCTGCGCGCGATTCAGGACGGCGTGGTCCGGCGGGTCGGCAGCGAAACGGCCGACGCGGTCGTCAACGTCCGCTTCATCGCCGCGACGAACCGGGAGCCGGACCGCGCGGTCACGGACGGAACGCTGCGCGAGGACCTGTACTACCGGCTGAGCGTCGTCCCGATCAACGTGCCGTCGCTGCGCGATCGGATGGAGGACATCGAGCTGCTCGCCAATTCGTTCCTGGGCCACTATTGGCGGAAGTATCGCGGCGTCGATCTGCCCGTGCCGCGCCTCGGCAAGGGCGCGATGAGCGCGCTGCGCGCGCATCCGTGGCCGGGGAACGTGCGCGAGCTCCAGAACATCATCGAGCACGCCGTCGTGCTGCTCGAGCCCTCGGCCGAAATCCAGGCCGAGGACCTGCCTTTCCTTAGTATCCCCGCCCAGCCCGAAGAGGGCGGCTACTCGCCCGAGCTGACGACGGCGGACGCGAGCTACTACGACGCGCGCGACCGGCTGCTCGCGAAGTTCGACCGGCAGTTCCTGACGCGCGTCATCGCGCACGCGGGCGGCAATCTGTCAAAAGCGGCACGGCGCGCGGGCATCGATCGCACGACGTTCTATCGCCTGATGGAACGGCACGGACTGCAGCGCGAGGTGTCGTGACCGTGGCCTCCGGTCACGTGTCACAGCCTGCGTGCGGAGTTGTAAGGTCACCGTGTCAGGAATGACCGATTCCCGCAGCATCACGAACACGTAACGACAACCCCACAACCAACTTAGGTACGCAGTACCCGACAGCATAACTCCTGCTTTACCGGGGAGTATGCGTTGGCGAATTCCCATGGATTTGTCGCCGGACCTGGTCTCCTACCGCCGGGTCCTCATTGTTGGCGCGCACATCCTCCTCGTGCCCCTCGGCTATTACGCCGCGTATGCCATCCGCTTCGACTTCCAGATACCGGCGGCGGAGCTTCGCGTCTTCTGGGCCACCCTTCCCTATCTCCTCGCCGTGCGGCTGGCGGTCTTCGCGCGCTACGGCCTGTTCCGCGGGTATTGGCGGCACGTCGGCTTGCGCGACCTGGTGGATCTCGGAGTCGCGACCACGCTGTCGACCGCGCTGTTCGTCGCGTTCCTCTTCGTCTTCGGCTGGCCCGTGGCGCTCCCGCGCTCGGTCTTCGTGCTCGATTGGCTCAGCGTCGTGTTCCTCTCGGGCGGGCTGCGCTTCGCGGCGCGCGCGTTCCGCGAGGGCCAGCTGCCGATGCAGGGCTTGCGCGGCAGCCGTCGCACGCTGCTCATCGGCGCCGGTGAAGCGGCCGAGATGCTGCTGCGGCAGCTGCTGCACGACTCCGGCGGCCGCGATTCGATCGGCATCGTGGGGCTCGTGGACGACAATCCCGAGACGCACGGCCGCGCGCTGCACGGTGTCCCGGTCCTCGGCGCGACGACGCAGCTCGAGCAGCTCGTCCACCAGCATCGTATTCAGCTCATCGTCATCGCCATCCGGTCGGCGACGGCCGAGCAGATGCGGCGCATCGTGCAGCGGTGCACGGCGACGGGAACCGAGTTCAAGATCATTCCGTCGCTGCAGGACATGCTGGATGGGCGCGCGCGCATCGGTCAGCTGCGCGAAGTGCAGATCGAAGACCTCTTGAACCGCGAGCCGGTGCATCTCGATCTCGCGCAGGTTCGCGCGGATCTCGAGGGCCGGTCGGTCCTGATCACGGGAGCCGGCGGCTCGATCGGCTCGGAGCTGGCGCGGCAGATCGCGCGCTTCCGGCCCGCGCGGATCGTGCTGCTCGAGCGCGCCGAAAGCCCGCTGTACTTCGTGCACCTCGAGGTCGCGGCCAGCGCCGTTGGCACCGAAGTCGTGCCCGTCATCGGCAACATCACGAACGCCGAACGCCTCAACGAGGTGTTCTCGTTCTACCAGCCCGACTACGTGTTCCACGCGGCGGCCTACAAGCACGTGCCGCTCATGGAAGAGAGCGTGGTCGAGGCGGCCTGGAACAACATCATCGGCACGCTGCGCGTCGCGCAGGCGTCGGTGCAGTTTGGGGCGTCGAAGTTCGTGTTGATCTCGACCGACAAGGCCGTCAATCCGACGAGCATGATGGGCGCGTCCAAGCGGATCGCGGAGCGCATCGTGCTCGAGCTACCGTCGCTGCGCGACGCGACGGACTTCCGCGTGGTCCGGTTCGGCAACGTCCTCGGTTCCGACGGGAGCGTCGTCCCGCTGTTCAAGCGTCAGCTCGCCGCGGGTGGTCCGATCACCGTCACGCACCCACACGTGCAGCGCTACTTCATGACGATTCCCGAGGCCGTCGAGCTCGTGCTCACGGCCGCCGCGCTCCCGGCCGCAGCGGGCCGCATCTCCATCCTCGAGATGGGCGAGCCGGTCCGCATCCTCGACCTCGCCGAGCAGCTCATCCGGCTGTGCGGCATGGAACCCTACAAGGACATGCAAATCGTGTTCACCGGCCTCAGACCGGGCGAAAAGCTCAACGAAGAGCTCTCGGGCGATGGCGAAGAGACCATCCCCACGAGCGCCACGAAGATCCGGCTGATTCAGCGCAACGGGCGCGACGGCGAAGGTGTGGCCGCGGCGCTCGAGACGTTGATGACGGCGCTCGCCATGAATGCGAGGGACGACCTCCTCGCCGCCGTGATGACGCTCGTCCCCGAGTACACGCCCGAGCGCGCGCCGCGGCACTCACCGCCGCTCGGCATCGCCCGTCCCTCGCTGACGGCGAGCGGTCCGAGCCCGAAGCCGGCTCCGGTGCGCTCGCGTCACGGCAGTCTCGTTGCTCCGCGCCCGCTCCTCGGCGACGCGCCCGGCGTATGAACGCACGCTTCTTGCTTCCCGCGCTGCTCCTCGCGGTGTCCACTCCCGCGGCAGCGCAGACGAGCCGTGACGCGCCCATGCTCCAGCCCGGCGACGAAGTCCGGATTCGCGTGTGGCGCGATTCCGAGATGTCGGGCGAGATCGGCATCGCGCCCGACGGCACGCTCATTCACCCCGTGTACCGGACGCTGCGCGTCACCGGCCTGCCGCTGGCCGACGTCGAAGCGCGGATCCGGACGTTCCTGCAGCGCTATCAGACCGAGCCGCAGTTCGTCGCCGAGCCGCTGTTTCGCGTGACGGTCGGCGGTGAAGTCGAAAAGCCGTCGCTGTACTTCTTGCCCCCGGACGTCACCGTGCGCCAGGTGGTGGCGCTCGCCGGTGGCGCCACCGAGCGGGGTCGCACCGACCGCGTGCGACTCTTGAGCGGCGGCCGGGAGCGGACCATCCAGCTCAAGGGCAATGATCCGGAGGCCAATCTGCCGATCCGCTCGGGCGATCAGTTCATCGTGGAGAGCCGTGGCAGCGTGTTCCGCGACGTCTTCGCCCCGCTGATCGCCATCGCCGGCTCGGCGGCGGCGATCATCAACGTCTCCAGGCCCCGTCGATGACCGGCAACGGAAACGGCAACGGCAACGGACACGGGCACGGCATCGCGACCGGTCCCCTCCTCTCCGGCACGCAACCGCCCCAGTTCGTGCACTGGCGCGCGATGTGGATCCTCGCGCGGCGCTCGTGGTGGCTGGTCGGCGGACTGCCGGCCTTCACGGTGCTGGCGATGCTCGCCTGGCTGTGGCTGTCGCCGCCGAACTACAAGGCGACGATCGTGCTGCGGCTGGCCGACGCGCGCCGCGAGCTCGCCCGCGGTGTCGAGCAAACGACGGAAGAACCGGAGCGCACGACCGAAGACCTGCTGTCGCAGGTCCAGATGCTGCGCAGCCACTCGATCGCCGAGGCGATCATCGACTCCACCGGGCTCCGGCTGCAGCCGAAGTTCGGCGGCTTCGCGCCGACGCTGCTGACGGCGGTCCGCGTCGACTCCGACGCGCCGGCCGACACGCTGCAGCTCGAATTCCAGGCGACGGGCTACACGGTCAAGAACCGCGCCGGCCTCACGGTCAACGGTACCTACGACACGCCGCTGAAGATCGGCGGCGTCGGATTCACGATCACCGGGCAGCCTGAGGTCCACAGCACGCGTTGGGTCGTCGCACCGACGGAAGCCGCGGTCGACCGGTTCATCGCGCAGATCAAGACCGCGCGTCGCCCCGGCACGAACATCGTCGACGTGAGCTACACGGCACGGCAGCCGGCGCTCGCCCAGTCGGTGGTCAACGTGCTCGGCACGGTGTTCCAGAACCTCGAGGCGACGAGCGCACAGAACCAATCGAAGCGCCGCCGCATCTTCCTCGACGAGCAGCTGCGACGCACCGACTCGCTGCTCGCCGAAGCGCAGCAGGCGCTCAGCGCGTTCCGGAGCCATCAAGAGGTCTACAGCTCCCGCGACAAGATGGCCTCGCAGCAGGTCGCGCTGCTCGACCTCGAAACGCGTCGCATCGCGCTCGACGCCAACCGCGACAGCTACAAGAGCGCGCTGAGCCAGCTCGAGCAGGGCGATTCCACCGTCCGCCGCGCCGCGCTGCGCGCGCTCGCGGGCAATGTCGAGCTGGCGGCGAATCCGGTCGTGGTGTCGCTCTACACGCAGCTGGTCTCGCAGCAGCGGGCGCTCGATTCTTTGCGGCAGATCGCGCCGGAGCAAAATCCCGACGTGCGCCGGCTCGCCCAGCTCGCGGCGGGAACGGAGAACGACTTGAAGGCGGCGATGCGCAGCCATGCCGCGACGCTCGATCAGCAGGCGACCGCGCTCGGCACGCAGACGAGCCGCGTCGCACAGGGCGTCCGCGAGCTGCCGACGGTCGAAGCGCAGGAGGTGCGCCTCGTCCAGCAGGTCGAGACGATCAAGAATCTCGGCAACCAGCTCCGTGAAGAGCGGCAGCGCGCCGCCATGGCGGAGGCGATCGCGGTCGGCGAAGTCGAGATCGTCGACGCCGCGCGCCTGCCCTACAAGCCGGTCCAGACCTTTGCGTCGCTGAAACTCTTGCTCGCGCTGATTTTCGGCGTCGGCAGCGGCGTCGGCCTCGCCATGGTGCGCGAGCGCTGGGATCTCTCGATCCGCAACCCCGAAGAGATGGTCGAACAGCTGCAGCTCAGCTCGCTCGGCCTGATTCCGAAAGTCGATCCGGCGCAGGTCGAGGGGATGGAGGCGTACCGCGTCCTGCGGACGCGCCTGCTCCTCACCCCCGAGGTCGCGAAGGCCCGCTCCGTCGTCATCACGAGCGCGATCGCCGGCGAAGGCAAGAGCACGACCGCGGCCAATCTCGCGGCGGCGTTCGCCTGGGAAGGCCGCCGGGTGCTGCTCATCGACGCCGACCTCTGGCGCGGCCGCCTGCACCGGCTGTTCGCCACGCGGCGCAGTCCCGGCCTGGCGGACTGTCTCATGCAGGACAAGCCGTTGGCCGAGGCCATTCGCACGACGGACATCAAGACGCTGTGGTTCATGCCGGGCGGCAAGACCGCCGGTCCGCCGTCGGATCTGCTCACGCGCGGGCGCATGCCGCGCCTGCTCGAGCAGTTGAAGGATCATTTCGATCTCGTTCTGATCGACACGCCGCCCGTGCTCACCGCCGCCGAGACGACCGTGCTGTCGACGAGCGCGGACGGCGTCGTGCTGGTCGTGCGCGCGGGCCACACCGATCGTGAGGCCGTGCAGCACGCCGTCCGCGAGATCGGGGCGGTCGGCGCGCGACTCGTGGGCGCCGTGCTCAACGATCCGAAGGAGCTGACGCGGAAGTACGGGCCCTCGTACTACAAGAGCTATTACTCGTACGCGCGGGAAGAGGGATGACGCTCGCCCAGCGACTTCCCGACTCGACGCCGCAACGGCAGCAGTTCTTGCCGTTTTCGCCGCCGTCCATCGGTGAAGAAGAGATCGCCGAGGTCGTGGATACCCTGCGGTCGCAGTGGATCACGACGGGCCCGAAGACCAAGCGGTTCGAGGCGGAATTCGCGGCGGCCCTCGGCGCGCCGGGTGCGCTGGCGCTGAATTCGTGCACCGCCGGTTTACACACGGCGCTCGCGACGCTCGGCATCGGCCCCGGTGATGAGGTCATCACCACACCACTGACCTTTGCGGCGTCCGTGAACGTCATCGAGCACGTGCGCGCCCGGCCCGTGCTCGTGGACGTCGAGCCGGATACGCTCAACATCGATCCGCTCGGCGTGGCCCGTGCGATGACGCCGCGGACCAAGGCGATTCTGCCGGTCCATTTCGCCGGTCACCCCGCGGATCTGGACAGCCTATTCGCCTTGGCGGAGCCGCACGGGATCGCGGTGGTGGAAGACGCCGCGCATGCGCTGCCGGCGAGCTTTCGCGGCCGGCGCATCGGCAGCGGCAAGAACCCGGTCGCCTTCAGCTTCTACGCCACCAAGAACCTCACGACGGCCGAGGGCGGCATGCTCACGGGCGACGCCGCGTTCCTCGATCGCGCGCGGGTGATCAGCCTGCACGGCATGAGCCGCGACGCGTGGAAGCGCTACGATCGCGGCGGCTCCTGGCGCTATGACATCCTGGCGCCCGGCTTCAAGTACAACATGACCGACATTCAGGCGTCGCTCGGTCTCGTGCAGCTCAAGCGGCTCGCGACCTTCGACGAGCGCCGCCGCCAGATCGTCGCCCAGTACACCGAGGCATTCGCGGCCGACGGCGCGTTCGAGTGTCCGGTCGAGCGCGCCGACGTCTCGCACGCCTGGCATTTGTACGTGCTGCGACTCCGGCCCGAGGTGCTGAGCATCGGCCGCGACCGGTTCGTGGAGGAGCTCACCCGCCGCAACATCGGGACGTCGGTGCATTTCATCCCGATCCATCTGCACCCCTACTACCGCGACACCTACGGCTACGCGCCGCAGGATCTGCCCGTCGCCTATCAGGCGTTCGAGCGGCTTTTCAGCCTGCCCCTGCATCCGCGTCTCACCGACGACGACGTCGGCGACGTGATCGAGGCGGTGCTCGATGTCGCCGCGACGTTCCGACGCTAGCCCGATGCGGTGCGCCTGGGTGGGAAGCCATCGCGAGGGGTTGCCGGCGCTCGAGGCGTTGCTCGACGCCGGCGCGGACGTCGTCGCGGCCGTCACGCTCACGGCCGACGCGGCGGCGCGCCGCAGCGGCGTCGCCGATTACGAGCCGCTGTGCAGCCGGTTCGGCGTTCCCCTGCACCAGGTCGCGGACATCAACAGTCCCGCCGCGGTCACGCTGCTGCGTTCGCTCGACGTGGACGTGCTGTTCGTGATCGGCTGGAGTCAGATCCTGCGTCCTGCCGCGCTGGAGACGGCGCGCATCGGCGTCGTCGGGGCGCATGCCTCGATGCTTCCCAAGAATCGTGGCAGCGCCCCGATCAACTGGGCGCTGATTCACGGCGAGCACGAAACCGGCAACTCGCTGATGTGGCTCGCGGACGGCATGGACACCGGCGCCCTGATCGATCAGACGGCGATCGCGATCACGCCCTTCGACACCTGCGCCACGCTCTACGATCAGGTGGCGCTCACGAATCGCGACATGCTCGTGAAGCTGTGGCGGCGGCTCACGAGCGGCGAGCGGCCCGGCACGCCCCAGGGCGACTCGGATGAAACGGTGCTGCCGCGCCGCCGGCCCGCCGATGGTCTGCTCGATTGGACTGCGCGGAGTGAGCGGGTCTACGATTTTGTGCGGGCACTGACCCGTCCGTATCCGGGCGCGTTCGGCCGCCTCGGTGGCGAGCGCTGGACCGTCTGGCACGCCGCGCTGCCGCCACTCTACCACGCCGCGCTCGCGGAGCCCGGCACGTGCCTCGGCCCCGTGGTCAGTCCCCTCGACGAGGCCTGCGGTCAGCTCGTCGCCTGTGGCCAGGGGGCCGTCACGCTGCTCGAAATCGAATCTTCCGACGGGCGCGTGCTCAAGGGTCGCGAGCTCGGCGCGGCAAACTGGCGCGGCAAAGTCTGGGAGACGGTCAATGACTGACTCCGTGCTCGTCATTGCCGCCCACCCCGACGACGAGATTCTCGGCTGCGGGGGGACGGTCGCCCTGCACACTGACCGCGGCGATCGCGTGACCGCGGTGATCGCGTGCGAGGGCGAGTCGCTGCGCTACGGTCCCGGCGGCGTAGGCCAGCCGCAGCACATGATGCGCGCCGCCGAAGAGCTCGGCGTCGAGGACATTCGGCCGCTCGGTTTTGCCGACCAGCGGCTCGACACGCTGCCGCTGACCGACATCATCACGCCGCTCGAGCGCGTCGTCGCGGAGATCCAGCCGCACACGGTCTACTGCCAGTGGGGCGGCGACGTCAACCGCGATCACGAGCTGCTGTTCAAGGCGGCGCTCGTGGCCACGCGGCCCACTGTTGCCAGCATCGCCGCCGTCTTCGCGTTCGATACCGCGAGCAGCACCGAGTGGGCGTACCCGCGCTCGTTCGTCCCCGATACCTGGGTCGAGATCACCACGACGCTCGACCGCAAGATCGCGGCGATGCGCTGCTACGAGAGCGAAGTGCGCGAGTATCCGCATCCGCGCTCGCTCGAGGCGCTGCGCCACCGCGCGATCGCGTGGGGCAACCAACACTGTCTGCCGGCGGCCGAGGTCTTCATGACCATTCGCCGCACGATGCGCTGTGGTCAAACGCCTGTTTGACATCGCCCTGACCGCCCTGGCGCTGATCGCCTGCGTCCCGATTCTGATCGTGGCGGCGCTCGGGATTCGCCTGTCGAGTCCGGGGCCGGTCCTGTATCGCGCGATTCGCGCGGGCCGGCGCGGCCGGCTGTTCACGATGTACAAGCTGCGCACGATGGAGAACCGCCTGCCGGTGGCAGAGCCAAAAGAAAGCGTCATCACCGCCGCCAACGACTCGCGCATCTTCCCGTTCGGCGCGCTGCTCCGGCGCGCGAAGGTCGACGAGCTGCCGCAGCTCTTCAATATCCTGCGCGGCGACATGGCCTTCGTCGGGCCGCGGCCCGAAGACCCCAAGGTCGTGGCGCAGCACTACACGCCCGAGCAGTGGGAGACGCTGGACGTCGCTCCCGGCCTCACGAGCCCCGGCGCGCTCTACAGCACGACGCACGGCGAACGGTGGCTCACGGAGCAGGAGGCGGAGCGGGATTATTACGAGCATCTGCTGCCGCTGAAGCTCGCGCTCGACCGCGTGTACGTCCGTCGCGCCTCGATGTCGTATGACCTCGGCGTCATCGCCCGCACCGTTACGGTCGTGGCGGGACGCGCCTTCGGCCGGACGCACTTCCCTGAGCCGCCGGAAATGGCGGAAGCACGACGGCTCCTGCTCCCGGCATCAGCCCAATGACGCGCGTGGCCCGTCCTCCCGTGCTGTCGCCAGTTTCCGCGCCGCTGCTCGGCCGCATGGCGGAGGCGCTGTCGGCCGCGCGCGTGCGCTATTGCCAGTGGAAGGGACACTTCAAGCAGGCGCGCTGGATGGCGGGCGAAGGCGACATCGACCTGCTCGTCGACCAGGAATCCTTCAGCCGGTTTGCCGGCGTGCTCGGCGAGCTCGGCCTGAAGCGCACCACGACGGACAGCTTCTGGGGATACGACGCCGGGAACACGACGCTCTATCACATCCACGCGACCACGCGTGTGCTGATCCCCGACATGATGGGCAACATCTACCGGTTGCCGATCGAAGCGGCGCTGCTCGTAGCGCGCCGCGGCGCGCCGTTCCCCGTGCCGCCGCCGGCAGTCGAGTTGTTCGTGTTCGTGCTCCGGGCGACGCTCCGCCACTCCTGGCGCGACCTGCAGGGTGACGGCCTGCATGGCTGGCTACCGATCGCGCGCGCCGAGCTGGCGCACCTCGAGGCGCGCGCGCAGGCCGCCGGCGCCGACGTCCATGCCGTCCGCAAGCTCGAGCTGCCCTACATCGACGCGGAGCTGTTCGACACGTGCCGCGCGGCCTTGGAGCCGGGCATTCCGCTCGCCCGCCGCTTGGCCGCGCGCCGCGCGCTCGCGCGCCGGCTCGAGGGCGCGCAG
>DATDEZ010000033.1:0-2306 GCA_036522875.1 Gemmatimonadales bacterium
GGAGAAAATCCCGAACCCGCGCGGCCATCTCCAGCCGCTTCCGTACTTGGGCGTTCATACGCCCTCCTTCTGGTTTGAACACGGCGTCGGCTCCGTGTCCGACATTGAACATCTGCCGACGGCCGCGGTGTATTGGATAAAGCGTGCCGCTCGGTTTGTGCTCGGGGAGAAAGTGAGGGTGTCTCTTTTTTTAGACATCACGAGCGCCGCGAACACGCGAAAGCGCGAAAGCCCAGTAGTGGCGCGACGATTGACTGTCCCCCGACTTCGTGTCGAAATGTCACAGCAGTGACGCCAACACCTCAAACACGATGCCCAAATGCTCCGTCAGCAGACCCAAATGCTCGCTCACGAGGTCCAAGTGCTCGCTCACTACGCCCAAGTGCGCCCTCACTCAGCGAAAATGCTCGCTCGCTGCGCTTAAATGCTCGCTCACCGAGCCGAAATGCTCGGTACTTGCATCCGAATGCTCCCGCGCGACCTGGGGGAATCCCCTAATTGATCGCCGGTAGACCCGCGTTGGTCATCGGAAACCCGGCGATCGCCCTGGACGCACCCTCTCGGAGCATCAAAGGGACGACCCGGGATTCGATGAACGCACATTGCTCCTCGAAAGAGGCGCTTGGCGGATCGAACGGCGATCTCGGGTGCGCGAACGAAGGACTTGGCGCGACTACGGGGACGTGGAGTCCCGCGCCTTCTGCACGCGTTGCAGTGTCACGAACGCATTCATCAACAGGAACGACTCCCGGCCGCTCAGATCCTGATACAGCGTGTCGGGCGCCGCGTCCTTCCGTTTCACGATCAGGAGCCCGCCGGCGGAGCCACCCCGTTTCATAGGTTGGAGATTAATGTTGCTCTCCTCGAGCGAGCGCCGGATGGTGCCACGGGGTGTGCGACGAATGATCGCCGAGTCGGTGACGAGCAAGGCATCCGCGAAGCTGTGGCGGGCCTGGATGAACACGATCGCGATGCGCTCGTTGGCCTGGACGCTCCGCGTCTCCTGGGCGAGACGCACGATCGAATCCGGCACGGCACTCCCCGACGCAAGCAACGCAGGCTCGGCCCCCTCGCCGCCGGTCACCCAGAAGGCCATCACGGCCATCAAGATGCGCGCGCCGATCACGATCACGGGCACCGCGCCCACCGCCGCGATCGCGAGATAGATGGCGCGGCGCCTCCACCGTCGCCGCCGCACCTGCGAGGGGGTCAGGAGCCCATCCGGGGTGCTCGCTTCGGTGAGTTCGTTCACCAGCTCCGCCGCCGTTGGTCGCCCCGCCGGCTCCTTGGACAACATGCGGTCCACGAGCCGCACGAGCGCCACCGGCGTCTGGGGCTCACGGTCCGAAACCTTGGGGATAGGCGCCGAAATGTGCTTCGCGATCACTTCCGTCGCGTTGCGACCCGAGAAGGGACAGATGCCCGTGAGCATCTCGTAGAGCACGACACCCAGCGCGTAGACATCCGAGCGTCCATCGACTGCCTCGCCCAGCGCCTGTTCGGGGCTCATGTATAGCGGCGTGCCGGTCGAGGAGCTGGCGGCCCTCACCCCTCCCGGGCGCGACGTCACGAGCGCGATCCCGAAGTCCGTGACGGTGGCGTTGCCGTTCGCGTCGAGCAGGATGTTCCCCGGCTTGATGTCGCGGTGAACCACGCCGACGGCATGCGCCGCCGCCAGCGCGCGCGCGCACTCCAGCGCGATCCGCGCCGCTTCCGCCGCCGGGAGCTTCCCCGCGGCGATCCGATCCCTGAACGACTGGCCGGGAAGAAGCCGCATGACGAGATACAGCAGTCCACCGCGCGACTCCGCGGAGTACAACGGCACGATATGAGGGTGCTCGGCCGCGGCGATCGTCCGCGCCTCGTGCAGGAATTGCTCCTCGCGGGCGGCATCGACGGCGATCGATGGATCCAACACTTTGATCGCCACGTCGCGCTCGAGGAACGGATCGTGGGCACGGAACACGGCGGCGAACCCTCCCTGCCCCAGGAGTGGGCCGAGCTGGAGCTGCGCGCCGAGCGCCGCCTCGAGCCTGGGCCGCAACGTGCCGATGTCGATGCTCATGGATGTCCCCTGCCTTATAATACGCCACAACCTGGAGCCTGCCTTGGATAAGAAGAAGTTTCTCTTCGTCTCGCTCGACGGCCTGATCGCCGATATCGCCTGGCAAGTCGTCAAAGAAGGCCACGAGGTCAAGCTGTTCATCGAAGCGGCGAGCGAGCGCGAGATCGCGGACGGCTTCGTCCCCAAAACGGACGACTGGATCCGCGAAGTGCCGTGGGCGGACGTCGTCGTGTTCGACGAC
>DATDEZ010000034.1:0-35819 GCA_036522875.1 Gemmatimonadales bacterium
GGCGCCGCCCCCGCCCCCGCCCCCGCCGCCGCCGGTCGCCGCCGCGCCGGTGGGAATGCAGCGGACTTCGGATGGTATCCCCTGGGAGGTTGCGCCTGCGGAAGTCGCGCCGGTGCGCGCGCCGAGTCCGCCCGCGGCCCCGCCGCGGCGAAGCTCGAGTCCGAAGTTCCGCCTGCTGGATGAGGAAGCCGAGCGGAAGCGGACGCCGCCTAAGGCGATGCGGCGCGGCCGGCGCCGCAGTGTCTGGCCGAAGCGCATCCTCATGCTGCTGCTGATCGCGGGGATCGGGGCGGGGGGCTATTGGTACTTCGCGCTGCGCAATCCCGCGGTGCCGCCGCCGTGGGCGGGATTGCTCGACCGCGCGAAGCAGTTGGTTGCGAAAGTCACACACAAGTCCGCTACGCCCCCGCCGGCGCCGCGGCGTGGTGCGCCGCGGCCGACTCCGGTCGCGGCACCGCCGCAGATCACGCAGCCGATTCCCCCGCCGCCGGCGATCACCGTCGCCTCGCCGTTCGATCGCTTCGACCGGCTGAGCGATTCGCTCACGCGGATGGTGCGCAACTTCCAGGACCGTGCGGCGCTGTTCTCCAGCGGCCGGATGGACTGCGGCGGCCTGGCGAACGGCTTGGTCGCGATCGAGAATCTTTGGATCAGCTACAACACCGAACGGAAAGCGCGGATGGCATCGTTCGATCCGCCGCGCGTGGCGCGCGATCAGGCGCTGTGGGCGTCCGTCGACTCGGTCTCGCGCCGATTCGACAACTCGGGGTGCCCGCGGCCATGAGCCTCGTCGGCATGTTGCTCGCGACGCTCGCGCTGCAGGGCAGCGGTGGCGCGCCGCTGCGCAAGAGCGATCTCGTGCGGCTGTTGTCGGGCGCCGACATGTCGTCGGGCGAGCTGGCGCAGCTGGTCCGACGCAACTGCCTGACGTTCGACCCGACCGCGCGCGACAAGAACGATCTCAAGGTCATGGGCGCCGATCCCGCCATGCTGGCGGCGGTCGATGACTGTGCGCGCCGGACGGCGAGAGGGAGCAACGCAAACCGCCGCGCGCCGCCGATCGCACGTGCGACGCCGGTGCGCACCACGCCGCCGCCAGCGCCGGTGGCGCCGCGACAACCGCCACCGCCTCCCGCACCTCCAGCGGTGGTCGCGTCCGCCACGCGATCGGCGTTCGTCTCCGGTGGCGGCCAGCGCGGAACTGCCGGCAGCCAGCTGCCGCGGCCCGTCGTCTTCGAGGTGCGCGATTCAACCGGCGCGGTGCTCGCGCGCCAGACCGTTTCGTTCACGGGAATCAATGCCCGCGTCACGCCGCCCACTGCCGCGACCGATGCGCTCGGCCAAGCCCGTGCCGGCGTGACGCTCGGCGAGCGGGTCGGATCCGCGACGGTCATCGCGTCCGTCGGCGCAGTCGAGCGGCAGGTCGCGTTCAACGTCGCGGCTGGTCCCGCCGCGCAGCTCGTGGTGATGTGCGGGCAGACGAGCGTGACGGGACATTTCGCCGTTCGTCCCGATTCGATCGTGCTGTTGCGCGTCGCCGCGCAGGACGGATTCGCGAACCCCACGGCCCTTCTCGGTTTGCGCGCTGCCGTGGCCGACGCGCGCATCTTCCGTGTCGTTGGGGTCACGCAGGACAGCGTGGCGGGGACGGTGCTGCTCAAGCCCGATCAGGCCGGCACGACGAGCCTTGCGGTGATCGCGAACGGGATGCGGCAGTACCTGACCGTGACGGTGCCGCCCCGAGCGGCGCCGGGGAAAGTGGACTGCCGCTAGCGCGGAATGATCAATGACCAATGATCAATGATCATTGGTCATTGAACACTGGACATTGGACATTGGATGTGAGTTGCCCCAGGCACCCCGCAACGAATCCCGACATCGCTTAGCGCTGCTCCCTGCGGGGGCCTGACGCGGTTCACGAGCGGAAAGCCTGCGGACCTGGGGCGTCCGAAATATCAATGATCAATAATCAATGTTCAATGACCAATGATCAGTGATCATTCGCGCTTCGGTGTAGATTACCCCCGATGATAGCCCTGGCGCGCAAGTACCGTCCCAAACAGTTCTCCGATCTGATTGCCCAGGACCACGTCGCCGCGGCGCTGCGTGGGGCCGTCGCGCAGGGCCGCGTGGCGCACGGCTATCTGTTCGCCGGGCCGCGCGGCGTCGGGAAGACGACCGCTGCCCGTGTGCTGGCGATGGCGCTGAATTGCGAGCGCCGCGGCCCCAGTGGCGAGCCGTGTGGCGATTGCGATTCGTGCAAGCGCATCTGGACGGGCGCCGCCAATCTCGACGTCGTCGAGCTCGACGCGGCGTCGAACCGCGGCGTCGACGACGCGCGCGACCTGCGCGAGCGCGCGATGTACGCCGCGAGCACGGATCGCGGCTCCAAGGTCTACATCGTCGACGAAGCGCACATGCTGACGCGTGAAGCCTGGAACGCGCTGCTGAAAATCCTCGAGGAGCCGCCGCCAAAGGTCGTCTTCGTGTTCGCGACGACCGAGCCGCAGAAGATCGCGAATACTGCGGCACCGATTCTCTCGCGCTTGCAGCGCTTCGACTTTCGCCGCATCGGACCGCACGCCATCGTCGCCCGGTTGCGCGAAGTCGCGGACGCGGAGCGGCTCGACGTGCAGGACGACGCGCTCCATCTGATCGCGCGCAGCGCCAACGGCGGCATGCGGGACGCGCTGTCGCTGCTCGACCAGGTGCTCTCGTTCGGGGAAGGGCCGGTTACGGTGGCGCGCGTGCGCGAAGTGCTCGGTCTGATCCCCGACGAGCTGTATGCCGACATGCTGCGCGCGATCGTCGCGCACGACGCCGCGGCCGTCTTCCCGCTCATCGAGCGCGTACTCGAAGCCGGCGCGGACCTCGGCGAGTTCGTGAACGGTGCCGCCGAGGCATTGCGCGCGCTGCTGCTCGTCGGGGTCGGGGGTCAGCCCGACGGTTTGACGGAAGGACTGCTGGCGGTCGTGCGACAGTACGCCCCGCAGCTCCCCCCCGGCGACGTCGTCCGGCTCCTCACGATTCTCAGTGAATCCGAGGAGCGGCTGAGCCGCAGCGCGCAGACGCGGCTGCTGGTCGAGGTGCTCCTGTTGCGATGGGTGATGCTGGAGAGGACGGTGGAGCTGTCGGAGGTGATCGACGCGCTGAAAGACGCCGGACGGAATCCCTCCGCGCCGCCGCCGTCGCCCCAGCAGCCGCCGCCGATGGCGACCGCGACGCCGGACAATCCAACCGTCCAGGCGCCCAACCGTCCGACGGGCCAAAAGCTCGAGCCCACGCTCGACAACGTCCGTTCGGTGTGGCGCGACGTCGTCGCCGACGCCCGCACCAAGGCGCCGATGCTCGGCAGTCTCCTGGCCGAGGCGGAAGTCGTCGCAGTGGACGGACGGACGGTGAGCTTGCGACCGGGCCACGCCGTGCACGCCGAGGGGCTCGAGCGGCAGCGCGAGACGATCGGACAAAGTCTGGGCAGATTCGTCAGCGAGGCTCCGCGGATCAAGATCGTCGAGTCCGACACCAAGCCGAACGCGACTCCCGCACCGGCGCGGCTGACGGCTGAGGGGGCTAATGCCGAGCGTTTGAAGAGCCTGCGGGCGAAAGATCCGACGCTCAGCGCGGCGGTGGACGCGCTGGATCTGGAGCTTCTCGAGTAGCTTGCTAACGGTGTCCTGCGGTGTAACTTTCGACGCATGGCGGATTTATCTAGCTTGCTCCAGCTCTCCCAGCAGATGCAGGGGCGGCTCACCGAGATCCAGTCACAGCTGGCGCAGCAGACATTGACGGTATCGGCCGGCGGCGGGATGGTGCAGGCCTCGGTCGACGGCCGCGGTCAAATTCGGGGCATCAAAATCGACCCTGAGGCGGTCAAGCAGGGTGACGTCGAGATGCTCGAAGATCTCGTGCTGGCGGCGGTGGCGGAGGCGCAGAAGCGCGCGGCCGAGCTGTATCAGGCCGAGGTGCGGAAGCTGGCGTCGGGGCTGCCGTTCCCGTTTCAGCTTCCGCTGTAGGCCCTTCCA
The DNA here is from genome assembly GCA_036522875.1 of Gemmatimonadales bacterium. Taxonomy (GTDB): domain Bacteria; phylum Gemmatimonadota; class Gemmatimonadetes; order Gemmatimonadales; family GWC2-71-9; genus 20CM-2-65-7. The sequence goes on from DATDEZ010000034.1 coordinate 4,023, forward strand.
GTGTCCGCCATCGAGGAGCTCGTGGCGGAGCTCGCCAAGCTCCCCGGCATCGGGCGGAAAACCGCTCAACGGCTCACGTTCCATTTGCTGAAGCAGCCCGCGGAAACCGCGGAGCGGTTGGCGGAGGCCATCCGGCGGGTTCGGGGCAAGGTCGTAGCCTGCGGGACGTGCGGCAACCTGGCGGACGACGATCCCTGCCCGATCTGTCGCGACCCGCGGCGCGATGCGGCGCTCTTGTGTGTGGTCGAAGAGTCGGGCGATGTGGGGGCCATCGAGCGCGCGGGACGGTATCGGGGGCGCTATCATGTGCTGGGCGGTCGGATCTCACCGCTCGACGGTGTCGGACCCGACGATCTGCACGTGGACCGGCTGCTTGCGCGATTGGCCAACGGCTCAGAGGTTCGTGAGGTGATCGTGGCGACCAATCCCTCGATGGAGGGGGAGGCGACCGCGACGTACCTCCAGCAGATGCTGAAGCCCAGTGGGGTCCGGATCACGCGGATCGCGCGGGGCTTGCCGGTGGGTGGCGACCTCGAATACGCCGATGCGGTGACGATCGCGCAGGCCCTGGCGGCGCGACGCGAGATGACCGAGACCGACTGACACCCGACCCCAAGGAGGCGCATGGCCGGGGCTGCAAGCTGGTCTTTCAACGAGAACGATTTCAAGCAAATCCAGACGCATCTGCAGGCGTTCCTGCGCGACTCGAACGCCCGCTGCGCGCTGCTGGTCGACCGCAACGGCCAACTGGTCGCGACGGTGGGCGAGACGCCGCAGTTCGACCCGACCGCGTTCGCGTCACTCACCGCCGCCGACTTCAGCGCCAACGACCAGCTCGCGAAAATGATCGGCGAGGCGGAATTCGCGTCGCTCGTGCATCAAGGTGAAAAGGAATCGATGTATCTCGCCGACGTCGCGAAGCGCGTCATCCTCGTCGTGCTGTTCGATCAGCGCGCCACGCTCGGACTCGTGAAGCTGAAAGCCAGGTCGGTCGTCGGAGAGCTCAACAAGGTCTTCGAGGAGATGTTCAATCGCGTGGGTACGGGCCAGGCCGGCGCGCAGCAGAAAGGCCTGCTCGAAGGGGCAGAGGACGAAATTGACAAACTCTTCGGTTAGAGGGACGCGCCCATGTCGATGATCAACTACGCGTCCCGCGAAATCAACTGCAAGCTCGTCTATTATGGACCGGGCCTGGGCGGCAAGACGACCAACCTCGAGCACATCTACGGGAAGGTCTCGCCCAATACCCGCGGCAAGATGATTTCGCTCGCGACCGAGACCGAGCGCACGCTCTTCTTCGACTTTCTGCCCGTCGACCTCGGCACGATTCGCGGCTTCAAGACGCGCTTCCACCTGTACACCGTGCCGGGGCAGGTCTACTACAACGCGAGCCGCAAGCTCATCTTGAAAGGCGTGGACGGCATCGTATTCGTGGCGGACAGCCAGATCGAGCGCATGGAAGCCAACGTCGAATCGATGCAGAACCTGTACGACAACATGGCCGAGTACGGCTACGACCTGACGAAGATCCCGTTCGCGATTCAGTACAACAAGCGCGACCTGCCGAACGCCGCGCCGATCAAGGATCTGCAGGCGTCGCTGAATCCGGGTTGGCCGATCGAGGACGCCGCGCGGCAAAAACAGACGCCCGATCCCGCCCATCCCGGCGAGAGCCTCGTCGAGAAAGTCGGCAACGAATGGGTCGGCAGAGCCCCCTACCATGAGGCCGTGGCGGTCCGCGGCGACGGCGTATTCGACACCCTGAAGGCGGTCAGCAAGCTCGTCCTGAAGACGCTGAGCTGAAGCCCAGTTCGATGCGGTGGACGCTCCCCAACGTCATCACGCTGGCGCGCATCTGTCTCACGCCCGTCATCGCGCTGCTGCCGTTCATCTCGGGCTACTGGCCCAAGGTCATCGCGTTCCTCGTCTTCCTGATCGCCGCCTTCTCGGATCTCGTGGACGGCTACCTCGCGCGCCGCTACGGCACGATCAGCGAGCTCGGGATGCTGCTCGATCCGATCGCCGACAAGCTGCTGCTGTTCGCGACGCTGGTGCCGATTTTCTGGATGACGCGCCATCCGGTGCTCCTCGCGCGCGACAAGGTGGACTACGCGATCCCGTGGTGGGGCAGCCTGCCGGTCTGGGCGGCGATCCTGCTCGTGGGCCGGGAAGTGCTGATCACCATCTTCCGGTTCTTCGCCAAACGCCGCGGCATCGTCATTCCGGCGATCGGCGCCGGGAAGCTGAAGGCGGTCGTGCAAAACGTCTTCATCGGCGCCACGATCGCGTGGTTCGCCTGGAAAGACGCGATCGTGCAGATGCATCTCGTGGGGGACTTCCGCAACTTCTGGGATCAGTTCCACGGCTGGTTCGTCGCCGTGACCCTCGCGGGTGCGATCGTCCTCACGATCTACTCTCTCCTCGTCTACCTCTACCGCTATCGGACGCTGCTCAAAGTCTTCGGCAAGTGAAGCTCGAAGTCCTCACCATCGGCACCGAGCTCCTGCTGGGACAGATCGTCGACACCAACGCCGCCGAGCTCGGTCGAGCGCTCGCGGCCGCGGGCGTGGAGGTCGTCCGCCACACGTCGGTCGCCGATCGACCGGAAGCGATTCGCGCCGCCGTCGCCGAGGCCCTGGAGCGCACCGGCTGGGTGCTGACCACCGGCGGTCTCGGCCCCACGCGCGACGACATGTCCAAGGTTGAAGTCGCCAAGCTGTTCGGCAAACCGCTCGTGCTCGACCAAACGGTGCTGCGCGCGCTCGAAGATCGCTTCCGGCGATTTGGCCGACCGATGCCGCCGATCAATCGGACGCAGGCCGAGGTCCCTGAAGGCGCGACCGTGTTGCCGAACCCGCGCGGCACCGCGCCCGGGCTGTGGATCGAGCAGGACGGTCGCGTCGTGATCATGCTGCCGGGCGTGCCGTCGGAGATGCGCGGGCTGCTGGTGGAGGAAGTGTTGCCGCGCCTCGTATCGCGCGGCACCGGCGCCGTCGTGCGCTCGCGCACGGTGCGGACGACCGGCGTCGCGGAGTCCGCGCTGGCCGAGCGCGTCGGCGCCATCGAGGAAGAGATCGCGCCGCTCACGCTCGCGTATCTGCCGTCCACGGACGGCGTCGAACTGCGTGTCACGGCGTGGGGCCTGCGTGAAGACGAGGCCGAGCGCCGCCTCACGGCGGTGGCGCAGACGCTGCGGGAGCGCGCCGGCGACCATTGCTACGGTTTCGACGGCATCGACCTCGCGGCCGTCGTGTTGACCGAGCTGCGCAACCGGAAGTCTCGTCTCGTGGTCGCGGAGTCGTGTACAGGCGGGTTGCTGAGCGGCCGCATTACCGCCGTACCCGGCGCGTCCGATGTCTTCATCGGCGGCGTGGTCGCCTACGACAACGTCGTGAAGAGCGGAACGCTCGACGTCCCGCCGGAATTGCTGGAGCGCCACGGCGCCGTCTCGGAGGAGGTCGTGCGCGCGATGGCCGCCGGCGTCCAGCGCCAATTCGCGGTTGACGCGGCACTCGCGATCACGGGCATCGCCGGCCCCTCGGGCGGGACGCCGGACAAGCCGGTCGGGACGGTCTGGCTCGCGGCGCGCTTCGGAACCGAAGTGCGCGCGCTGAAGCGCATCTTCCCCGGCGATCGCGCCGAGATTCGCGCGCGCGCGGCGCAAGCGGCGCTGGACCTGCTGCGTCGTCTGATGGCGGGTGTTGCGTGAATCGCGTCAACGCGCCGGACGGCACGCCACTCGCGTTCGACATGTACGAACCCGTGCCGCCCACGAGCCGCGCGCTGGCCGCCGTGCTGTTTCTGCACGATTGGCATCCTCGCGCCGACGGACTTGAAGGGAAGTGGGCGGGCGCGGGGGCCGCGCTCCGCGATGGAGGGTTCGCGGTGTACTTCCTCGATCAGCGCGGTCACGGGCGCTCCGGTGGGCCCCGTGGTCACCTCTCACGCTTCAGCCAACTGCTCGGCGACCTGCATGCGTTTCGCCGCGCCGTGCGGCGCCGCGCTGACGTGCCGCAGATTCTCGTCGGCGACGGGTTCGGCGGACTCGTCGTGCTTCGGTATCTCGAGACGCAGCCGGGGGAGTCGCCGGTCGCGGCGGTCGTCATGAATCCCTGGCTCGCCCTGCGCCGGCAGCCCGCGGTCTGGAAGCGACTGGCCGCAACGCTCGCCGACCTGTGGCCCACGTTCCCGACCGGCCGGGGCGACGGCTACATGACGGCCGGTGCCCGCGCCGAGCTGCGGTGGGCGCGGTGCGCCGTGGTCGACGACTGCGCGCGGATCGAGCGACCGCTGTTGTTCATGCTGGGCGGCGCGGATCCCGTGTCCGACGCCGGCGCGGCGCGCGACTTTGCGACGAAGCTGGCACCGCCGGCGCGCGTGTGCTGGTACGCAGAGCAGGGCAGCGAGCTCCTGCAGGGTCCCCGCGCCATGGCGGACCTGCGCGCGTTTCTGTCCGAACATCATTCGTAGGAACGCCACCCAAGGAGCGATGCAGGTCGCACCCTCGGCGTCTGCGTTTTTTCCCCGCGCGGGTATATAGTCCCCACCGAAGAGCAATCCAGCACCACATACAAGGAGCTTTCATGAAACGGATGTCTCTGAGCGCGCTCTGTGCCGTCGGAGCCCTGGCGTTTGCGATGCCGGTGCGCGCGCAAATCATCCCGCGCGGCGAAGGATTCCGATTCGGTCTCGGGTTGGGCGCGACGTTGCCGATGGGGAATTACGGCGACCTCGACAAGATGGGCGTCAACATTCTCGGCGTGTTCGAGACGCCGCTCGCCAACAGTCCGCTGTATTTGCGTGCGGATGGTCTCTACTCGAACACGTCGCACGACGGCGCGTCCGGCAGCACGTCGATCCTCGGCGGCACCGCGAGCGTGCTCTATCATTTCAGTGCGCCCAACGCGACGGCGCGTCCCTATATCCTCGGTGGCCTCGGGATCTACAACGTGGATCCCGGCGGCGGCTCGGAAACGAAGATTGGATACGCGTTCGGCGGTGGCGTGACCTTCAACATCGGCGCGCTCAGCGCGTTCGCCGAGGCACGTTACGCGAGTATTCAGACCAGCGGCTCATCCACCACGCTTGTGCCGCTGACTGTGGGACTCTTGTTCGGCTACTAGAGTCCAACGAGATTTCCGAACCCCGGGGCGCTTTGCAGACAAAGTGTCCCGGGGTATCTTGTTGCCAGAACGAAAGTTCCCATCATGACCCATAAACGACATCCGCATTCGCACCCGCCGCGCCAACCGCAGGCTCCCTCGCTCGACCCGGACACGAAAGAGCCGGTTCAGAACGTGGCGGCACCGGTCGAACCGTCGGCGTCGGAGCTGCCGCCGCCGGGCGGGGACTCTGGCGGCGAGCTCGCGGCGTTGAAGGATCGACATCTGCGGCTGGCGGCGGAGTATGACAACTTCCGCAAGCGCACGACGAAGGAGCGCGCGGAAGCCTGGACGCGGGCGCAAGCCGATCTGGTCGCGCGGCTCGCCGATGCGCTCGACGACTTGTCCCGCTTCGCGCACATCGATCCCGCGCAAACCGATGCCAAGACGCTCCACGAAGGCGTCGAGTTGGTGGAGCGGAAAGTGTGGAAAGAGCTCGAGGCCGCGGGCGTCACGCGCATCGATCAGGCTGGCGTGCCCTTCGATCCGAACATGCACGAAGCCGTGACGATGCAGCCCGCCGCGAAACCGGAGCAAGACCACACCGTAGGCCAGGTGGTGCAACCGGGCTACAAGATGCGCGACACATTGCTGCGGCCGGCACGCGTCGTCGTGCTGACCTGGCAGGGACAGTAATGGCAGCTCAGCGCGACTACTATCAGGTCCTGGGAGTCGCTGAAACCGCCACAACCGACGAGATCAAGAAGGCCTTTCGGCGGCTGGCCAAGCAACACCATCCCGACCGCAATCCCAACAATCCGCAGGCGGCGGAGCGCTTCAAAGAAATCAACGAAGCGCACGACGTGCTCAGCGACACCGAGAAACGCAAGAAGTACGATCAGCTGCGCCGCTACGGTGCGTTCAGCGGCGGCTTCGGCGGCGGGGGATCCTCGCCGCGCCGCGGCGGCGCGGGAACGCGCGGCGCGCCGCCGGACGGCGGGGAATTCGACATCTCCGATCTCGGCGGCCTGGGCGACATCTTTTCGTCGATCTTCGGCCGCCGCGGCACGGGTCGCGAAGCCGAGCCGGAGGAGACGGAGACCGAGGTCACGATTCCGTTTCGCACCGCGGCGCTCGGCGGCACGGTGCCGATCACGCTGGCGATGCCGGAAGTGTGTCCCACGTGCGGCGGCAGCGGCGGCGCCAAGGGCGCGACGATCAGTACCTGCCCGGAGTGCAAGGGCCGCGGCACCGTTTCATTTGGTCAGGGAGGATTCGCCGTCAATCGTCCCTGTCCGGTGTGTCGGGGGAAGGGCACCGTGCCGTCGCAGCGCTGTCCGACGTGCCAGGGAAGCGGCGAGCTGCGCGTCGAGAAGCGCATCAACGTCGACGTCCCGGCGGGCGTGGAAGACGGCGCGCGGCTCCGGCTCAAGAATCAGGGCCCGAAGGGTCGCGGCGACCTGATGGTGCAGATTCGGATCGCGCCTGATCGCTTCTTCCGTCGCGAGGGACTCGATCTCGTCGGCGTCGTGCCGATCAATCTGGCGCAAGCCCTGCTCGGCTCACGGATCAAGGTCAGGACGCTTGACGAAAAACGCGTCGTCCTGCGCATTCCACCCGGCACGCAGCACGGCCAGAAATTCCGGATCCCGGGTCACGGGATCGAGAAGAACGGCAGGCATGGCGACATGTATGTCGAGGCGCACGTCACGTTGCCGGAGAAGCTCAGCCCCGAGGAGCAGGAAGCGGTGAAAAGCTTCGCCGAGAAAGCCGGCCTCAAGTACTAGCCGTCGGTCACTCGTTCTCGCAACTTGCACTTGGCGTCTGGCATCTGTGATGGGGTGTAGGTCAACTGGCAGACCGCCCGGCTGTTAACCGGGAAGTTGGAGGTTCGAGTCCTCCCGCCCCAGTTTCTCCGTGTAACACCAGGGAGCTAGACCCCGCCCCTCCTTGGACCGATTCCCGCCCGGTGGCTTCGTGATGATCCTTTAATGAACCAGCATTCATGCCCGTTTGTCGGAGGATCGTCATGCATCGCTTAGTGGCAGGCGCGATTGTCTGCGCGTCGATCGTGCCGCTCATCAGCGGCTGTGCCAAACGCAGTCAACGCAACCAAGTCTCGGCTGTCCCGGTCAACGCCGCACCGGTGGGCAAGGAAACCGGGGCGACCGTGCGCAGCGCCATTCTGGGCGCCGGCGCGTCCGGTCCCGCGGGCGCCGCGATCACTAAGCAGATGGACAAGCAGGCGCAGGAGCTCGCATTCGATCTCCCGGGGGCGATCGTGCAGCGCCTGGGCGGCGGCATCGTCGTCACGCTGCCGGAGGCCATGCTGTTTGCGCAAGAATCGGATGAGCTGTCTTCGTCGAGTCGCGACAACCTGCGCCGGCTCGCGACGTCATTCGAGAACTTTCCCAACACCCGCATCATGATCGTGGGACACACTGACACGCAGGGCGGCACGGACCGCAACCTGGACCTGTCGCAGCGGCGCGCGAAAGCGCTGACCGATTTCCTCGAGCAGATCGGCATCAATCGCGCGCGGATGACCGCGATCGGCCGCGGTGACGCCGAACCGATCGCCACCAACGACACGGATGCGGGGCGCCAGTGGAATCGGCGGATCGAAATCGCGATTTACGCCGATGAAGCGACCCGGTTCGGAACGTCGCAGTAGCGGAGGACGAACGCCCGATGCCCCTGCTCCTCGCCCTGCTGGCGTTGCTCGCGCCCCGGATCGCCATCGTGCTGCTCTGGGCGCTCTCGACATGGTTCGATGGCCTGTTCACCTCGACACTCTGGCCGGTGCTCGGCTTTATCTTCTTGCCAACGAGCCTGCTCTGGTATACGGTGGTTTTGCACTGGTTCGGAGGCGTGTGGTCGCTGTGGACGATCGCAGGGTTGGTGATCGCGCTGATCATCGACGTCTCACCCGCGCGTGAGCATCGCCGGTTCGTGGGACGACGCGCGACCGACGTCGTCGCCTAGTCTTCAGACCGCACGACGGCTCGCATACTGGCTGGATGCCGGCATTCGGATTCCCGGCACCAGCCTTTCGTTTGGTCTCGATCCCATCATCGGTCTGATCCCCGGCTTCGGCGACGCTGCTGGCGCCGTTCTTGCTGGCTGGATATTCGTTACGGCGATCCGGTTGGGGGCGTCGCGCGCAACGCTGATTCGCATCGCCGCCAATGTGGCGCTCGATGCGGGACTGGGCGCCCTGCCTCTCCTCGGGGATATTTTCGACTTCGCATGGAAAGCCAATCTTCGGAACGTGGCCCTGTTGGAGCGCCATCTGGCAGCGCCGGCACGGGCCGAGCGCGCCGACCGCTGGTTCGTCTGGCTCGTGACTTCTGGCGTGCTTGCTACGGTGCTCGCGCTGCTCGTGCTGGGGATCCTGCTGACGCGCTGGGTGTTCCGCGCCTTGGCCGGCGCGTGACTCCCAAAGCGCGCTGGTTCTGGCCGCTCGCGATCGCGTTGCTGGTCGCCGACTGCGCGAGCAAGCGCGTTGTCGAGAGACACCTCGCGGTCGGTGAGCCGGTGCCCGTGGTCGGGCAAGTCGTGCGGATCACGCTCGAGTACAACACCAACGCCGCCATGGGCGTCGACTTGGGCGGTCGTTTGATGCTGTCGGCTCTCACGCTCGCGGCCTTGATCGTCCTGGGGTTTCTCTATCATCGCACGCCGGCTTCCGAGCGGTTGCGCGTCATCGGCGTCGCGCTTGTTGCCGGAGGGGCGCTCGGCAATCTGGTCGATCGGCTCCGCTCGTCGGCGGGCGTCGTGGATTTCATCGACATCGGCGTGCGCAGCGTACGCTTCTGGACGTTCAATCTCGCCGATATGGGGATCACGACGGGGGCCGTGCTGTTGCTGCTGGCGCTCGGTGGGTGGGGCAGGAATCTGGGCTGGCGGGTGAGCCGCTAGCCGTTGAGCGCGGGCGCTCCGGCGAGAAACTTGTCGATCACGTCGTTGCCCACGGCAGGCCGAAGATGCTCCAGCACGATCCGCCCCAGTCGTGGCACGTCATCCTTGTTGAATCCGGCGGCCGACAACCCCGCCATGAGCGCGCCGGGCCCCATCACGCCGATCATTTCGCCCGTCCGCGCGCCGCTCATCAACGCCCGGCCCATGTAACTGTCGCCGTTCGGAACGGCCGCGCGGATTTTCTCGAAGGTCGGCTTATCGACGGCCATCCGTAGCGCCATCAGGATGGCGCCGACGCCCTTCTCGGCCTGGCCGGGCTCGACTTCCAGATTGGCGACGACCTGCTCGACGAGGTCCATGTGGCCTAGAATAACATCGCACAGCGCGGACATGCAAAAGACTCCACGCGCGGCGTCATGGCGTCACGCCCTGATTGATCGCGCGTTCGGCCGCGCGCCGGCTGCGCCGTTCGAGCCACGTACCGACTATCGCGGCCAATAAACACCCGAGCAGGGTTCCGCCCATCTGAAAGCCGAGCTGATACTCGAGCTGGATCCAATGACACTTGGGAGCGAAAATCGGCCCGACGAGGTGACCACATTTGTCCTGGGTGAAGGCGAAGCCCCAACTTGCCGCGAGCCCGAAGATGAGCGGCAACAACGCGACGAAGAACTGACGACTCAGGATCCTCATCGGCCCCGCTCGATGCGCCAGCGATCCGACACACGACCTCCTTCACCGCTGATCACGACATACTCGTCGAAGTGCGCTTCGGTCAGACAGGAGTGGTTGGGAATGATCTCGATCTGCTGCCCGACCGCGAATTTCCCTTCGATCGCCGCGGAGGAGCGCGCGCGCACGACGCCGTGCTCCTGCGATACCGAGGCGAGCGCCAGCTCGGGATGACCCTTCACCTCACCGAAGACGGCGTCGAGGCCGAGATGTGACGGCCCGAGGTCCTTGGAGAGCGCCAGTGCGCCCGCGTCCACGACGAAATGCGACGCCCCGGGCTGGTGCGACACGACGGTCGCGAGGACCGACACCGCCACGTCCTGCGGCTCACAGCAACCGATGAGTACCATGGTGCGGTCATAGAAGATGTAGTTCCCGGGCCGCGCTTCTGTGACGCCGGTCAAGTCTTTTGCGGCCGCCATCGCGGGAGTCGAGCCGACGCTCACGCTGCGCACCGGGATCCCGTCCTTCCGCAGCAGCTCCGCGAACCAGGTCATCACCTGGCGCTCCTGCTCGGCGACCTGCGCCGCTTCGTCCTTGTTGCGCGTGCGATACGCATGACCGGAATGCGTGAGGATGCCGTCGAACGTCAGCCCGCGCTCGGCACCGAGCTCGCGGGCGACCTCGAGCGCATAGCGCGATGAGGGATCGACGCCGGCGCGATGCAGGCCGCTGTCAACCTTGAGCCAGACGTGCAGGCCGCTCTTGGCCAGTCCCTTCGCCGTTTCGAGGTCGTCGAGCAGCACGCGAACCGTGACGCCCTTCGCGGCGATGCGCTGCACGTGCGCGACGTGCGAGAGATCGAGCGGAAATGCCCATGTGATGTCGGTGAACCCGCCGCGGGCAAACGCCTCGGCCTCGAAGAGCGTGGAGACCGTGATGCCCTGCGCGCCGTGCGCGAGCTGGCGACGTCCGAGCTCGAGACATTTGTGCGTCTTGATGTGCGGCCGCAGCGCCACACCGAGCCGCCGCGCGCGATCGGCCATGTGCGAGAGATTGCGCTCCATGACGTCCTCGTACAGCAGCAGCGCCGGCGTTTCGACGTCGAAGAGCTGTGTCGAGCGGGTCATCGCGCGCTCACGATTCCAATGGCGAGTGCCGCCCAGCCGCAGAGAAACAGGAGACCTCCAAGCGGCGTGATCGCGCCGAGCCAGCGCACGCCGGTGAGTGAAAGAGTGTACAGGCTGCCGGAAAAGAGCACCGTTCCGGCGATGAAGCACCAGCCGGCGGCGTGGGTCGGGGTCGTCGGCCAGCGCGTCGCAGCCCAGGCGACGGCAAGGAGGCCGACCGCGTGATACATCTGATAGCGAGCGCCCGTTTCGAACACCGCGAGGAGATCGGGCGAAAGGCGGGCGCGGAGCGCGTGCGCCCCGAACGCCCCGGCGCCGACGGCGATGAACGCGGAGATGGCGCCGGCGACCGCGAAGCCCTGCGCCCTATCCATCGATGCGGCGGCCGGTGACCTCCACCCGCTGCAGGCGTTCGATCTTGCCCGACCCGCCGATGAAATGCGAGGCCACCCAGCTCGTCAGGCCGACGATGATCGCTCCCCAGGTCGCCGACCACAGGCCCGTGACGTGGAATCCGGGAACCAGCCATGCGGCAAGCGCGAACGAAATGCCGTTTACGATCAGGATGAACAACCCGAGCGTCAGGATGGTCAGCGGCACCGTGAGGATGAAGATGATCGGACGAATGAGCGCGTTGACGATGCCCAGGACCAGCGCCGAGACGATGAGCGTCCCGGTGCTCGCGAAGGCGATGCCGGGCAGCAGCTGGTCGGCGATCCAGAGTCCGAGCGCCGTGATGAGCAGTCTGACGAGGAAGCCTTTCATGGGTGAGAAGATAACCGCCGGGCGCGGCCCGCGACGAAGCGCGCCGTCATCCCCGGCCGTGCCTGCACGCCGAGCTTCGAGTCGAGCAGGATGGCGCCGGACATGGAGTCCGCACCGGCCGCCGTGAGCGACATGCCGGCGAATGGGCCGAGCTCCGCAGGCCAGCCGGTCACGATGGCGTGCTCCGGTTGGCCGAACCACGTGGCAGCCACGGTATCGGCGCGCGGCGCGCGAAATACGATCTGACCGCGGAGCACGCAGTCGCGGCCTACGGCGACCGGCACCGTATCGAGCGTGATTTCGGCGAGACGGAAATGGTCGCTCATCGCCGGCGCGTCGGGAAATGTGAGCGTGTCACCTCGCGCGACGGTCCAGCGACCAGCGTACGGCAGCGAGAAGCGCCGCAACCGGTCGAACTGATACCCCTTGCACGGATTCGACGGGCCGCAGGCCGCCACGAAAGCTGCGAGTCCCGCCGCGGCGACCGCGGTGCGCATCAGCGCTCCGTCGTATCCCTCGCGACCGTGTCGCTCCGGTTGATCCGCGAGCTCATCGAATCGGCCGCGTTCATCGCGCGACCGACCGCGCTCGCTCCGGGGATCTGCGAGTGCGCGAGGATGCTGTCTTTCTGGCGCTCGCTGAGCGTATCGCGGTTCACCGTCTGGCTCGATTTGTCCGAGCCGGCGCACGCGAGCAGCAGGCATGCCGGAAGCACGACCAGGATGGATTTCATGGGTCGCAACTTTATCAAACCCTACGACGCCGGCAAGCCTTTTCGGAGCACATCCTCCATCACATCGGCAAAGCGGTCGATCTCGGCCAGCGTCGTGTAGACGTTGGGCGTGATGCGCAGGCAGTTGAACTCGGGATGCGCGATCGGCGTGACGATGATGCGGTGCCGGTCGAACAGGTAGCCGGTGACTTTGCCGACGTCGAGCTGAGCGGGTGTGAACGACGCGAGCCCGCACGACTGCGCGGGATCGTACGGCGTCAGGATCTTGACCCCCGGCAAGCGCTCCAGCCGTTTGGCCCAGCGGTCGCGCAGGAACCGCAACCGCGCCGCTTTCCGCTCCGGGCCGATGCCGTCGAGAAAATCGAGCGCCTCGACGATCGCGTTGTGATTCGCCGCCGGATGCGTGCCGATTTCCTCGAACTTGCGGATGTTGTCGTTCATCTCGGGCGGCGCCGCCATCATGGGCCAGATCTTCGCGATCTTCGCCTTGCGGACGTACAGGAAGCCGGTTCCGATCGGCGCGGTCAGCCACTTATGCAGGCTGGTGCCGTAATAATCGCAGTCGAGCTCGTCGCGCGTGAAGGGGAAATGCGCGTACGCATGCGCGCCGTCGACGATCACTTCGATCCCGCGCGCCCGTCCCAGCTGGGCGATCCGCTTTACCGGGAAGATCTGGCCGGTGAGATTCGTGATGTGACAGATGTGGATCACTTTGGTGCGCGGCGTGATCGCCTCTTCGATCCGCCGCGCGAGGTCGTCCTGCGACGGCGGCGGAACGGGGAAGGTGATCTGCTTCAGCACGATGCCGTCGCGGCGCTCCCGCTGCCGCCAGGTCGTGATCATGCGCGGGTAATCCTGCGTCGTCGTCAGCACTTCATCGCCGCGCTCGAGCGCCATGCCGAGCTGGACGATTTCCAGCGCCTCGCTGGCGTTGCGGGTGATCGCCATTTCCTCGGGATCGCAGCCGAAATTCGCCGCCAGTCTGCGGCGTACCGCCTCGATCTCCGGCTCGATCCACCCCCACATGGTCACGGCGGGGGCCTGATTCGACACCGCGAGGTAGCGCTGGAAGGCGGCGTTGACGACGCGCGGGGACGGCGCCACGCCGCCATTGTTCAGGTTGATCATTCCACGATCGATGTCGAACGCCGCCTGGATGTCCCGCCAGAAATCCTCGTCCTGGGCAATCTCGCCGGGGCTGCGGCCGGCGGCGCTTTGCACGGTAGGCCGGATGCGCGCGAGCGCGTCGCTGCGAAGTGCGGGAAGCGCGGCGGTGGTGGCGAACAGCGAGCGGAGAAAGTGGCGACGAGTCGGCATCAGGAACCTCGCATCAGACGAGGGACGGGGAGCGCACCTCTAGGTAATAAAGCAAAACTCCCCGCCCGGCCAGAGCCGGACGGGGAGTTTCGTGTGGAGCCTCCGCTACAGGGTCGCGAACGTGCTGATCGGCGCGAACAGACCGGTCACCGCTTCCTGGAAATTCTCCCAGACGTCGAACAGATGGTCCAACGCCGCGAGATCGTCGACCGTCAGCGGCTGGCCGCCCGCGTCCACCCATTGCGTGCCGGGGCTCGACGGGTCGCCGTCGATCGACGCGACGGGATGGCCGTCCAGCGAGACCGCGACGTGAATGGTCGTGCTGTCAGTCGCCGTATTCAGCGTGATCCGGCCCACCGTGCGAATCGTCGAGCCGTTCTGCACCAGCCGGAAATCCGCCGTGATGACGATGTTCGGATCCGAGAACGCGACCGACTCGTACATCGCCAGCGTGATCGCCGGATTGTCGAGCGTGAAGGTCGCGTTCACGGTCGCGCCCGTCGGCCGGATCGTGAACGTCTGGTCGAACGTCAGCGTCTTCCCATCGGCGCCGCTCTTGCCGTTGCTGATGAAGCCGTTCGCGGTGGCGGTTGCCGTGGTCGCGCCGGCCGACAGGCCGGCCGTGTAGTCGACGTACGTGGGCGTGCCGCCGGAGCCTTTGACGAGCACCTCGAGCTGCAGCTTCGTCGCCGTGCTCTGATCGATGATGTCGAGCGTGCCGACCGCAACGACCGGCTCGATGACGGCGCCATCGAGGCCCGTGGCGTACAGGACGAAGCGCACGCCGTTCAACCCGGCGATGACGCTGTCCTGCCACGTGTACTCGTTGAGCGTCGTATCCCACTGGAATACGCGGCCGACGATCGAGTCGGGGATGATCCGGCCCTGAGCCGCCGAGACGCTCAGGTTGGGCAACGCCTGCTGGAGCCGGGCGGCCTGCAGCAGGTTCGGCAGGAAGATTCGCCCGCCGCTCTGCTGCAGCTTCGGCTGCGCCATCTGCAGCAGCGCGCTCGCGCCAACCGGCGCCGACGCGGCGCTGCCGAGCTGCGCAGTCGCGAGAGTGAAGCCGCGATAGACGTCGTTGTCGAACGTGGAGTCGACCGCGGATAGGTTCGCGGATATCGCCGCGGGATCGTTGAAGTCGACCGGTGACGGCGAGTCTTTACACGCCCCCGCCGTTGCCGCGAATCCGAGTGCGAGCCCGAAACCGAGGAGCCGTCGCATGCAGCCTCCGCTAGAAAAATGGGACGAATGGGAATACTGCAGGCGCTGCGGCCAGAGGGGCTGTGACCCCCCGCACGTCTGAACCGGCTAGACGATCACGCCACCGCCGAGTAGGCGATCGCTGGCGTCGTACAGCACGCCCGATTGACCTGGCGCGATCGCGCGAACCGGCTCTGCAAGCCGCAACGCGATGCGATCACCCGCCAGAGCAGCAATCGTGCCGGGGACGGCGTGCGCACGGTAGCGGCATTGCACCCACACACTGTCTCCCGGGGGGGACAACTCGGCCAGCCAATTGACCCCTTCCAGAGACACCTCGTGTCCAAACAACTCGGCACCGCGGCCCACCACGACCTCACGGGTCTCGGGGCGAATCGCGACCACGTAGAGCGGCTCGGCGAAGCCGCCGGGCAGGCCGCGCCGCTGGCCGACCGTGTAGCGGGCGAAGCCTTCATGCTCGCCAATTACTTCGCCGGACGTCGTGACGAGGGGACCGGGGACGAGCGCGGGCGCGTCGGCGGGCAGGCGGCGCTCGAGGACCGAGACGTAATCGCCGTCCGGCACAAAGCAGATCTCGACCGATTCCTGCTTATCGGCCGTCACGAGCCCCAGGCGGCGCGCGACGGCGCGAGTCTCCGCCTTGGTGAGCTCGCCCACGGGCGTGAGCATGCGGCGCACGACGGCGCGATCGATTCCCCAGAGAAAGTACGACTGATCCTTCTGGCGATCCCGGCCGCGGTACAATGCGCCGTCTCGCGCGATCGCGTAGTGGCCGGTCGCGATGGCGTCGCAGTCGAGCGCATCGGCGTGATAGAGGAAGTCGCGAAACTTCGTGAACGAATTGCAGCGCACGCACGGAATCGGCGTCCGGCCGCGCGCGTATTCGGCGACGAAATTGTCGATCACGTCGTGCCCGAAGCGGTCCTCGAGGTTGAGGACGTAATGCGGGATGCCGAGCTTGTGCGCGACGAGCTTCGCGTCGGTGATGGAGTCGAGCGAGCAGCACGGCCGATCGGGCACGCTGTCGCCGTAGCAGAACAGCTTCATCGTGGCGCCGATGACTTCGTACCCTTGATCGACCAGCAGTGCCGCCGCCACGGAGGAGTCGACGCCGCCGGACATCGCGACGAGGACTCTCATCGGTGCAGGACGGCGGACAGGGAACGGACCTTCTCGACCACTTTCGGCAGCACGCTCGTCACCGCTTCGACGTCATCGATCGTGCTGTCCTTGCCGAACGAGAACCGCAGCGCGGCGACGCCGAGGTCACGCGGGACGCCCATCGCGGTGAGCACGTGCGAGGGTTCGACGGCGCCGGTGCTGCACGCCGAGCCCGACGAGCACGCGATGCCCGCGAGATCGAGGTGCATCAGCAGCGCTTCGCTGTCCGTGCCGGGAATCGAGACGCTCGAAATGTGCGGCGCGCGCTCGCCCTGCCAGCCGTTGATGACCGCGTCAGGAATGAGCGCGAGCACGCGACGCTCCAGCTCGTCGCGGAGCTCGCGTAGCCGCGTCGCGAGCGCGGGCTGCTCGGCCGCCGCGAGCCGCGCCGCCGTGCCGAGCCCGACGATGCCCGGCACGTTCTCGGTGCCGGGCCGGATACCGTACTGCTGGCCGCCGCCGTGGATGATCGCCTCGACCGCTTTACGGTCGCGCACGATCAACGCGCCGATGCCCTTCGGGGCGCCGATCTTGTGGCCGGAGATGGTGAGGAGCGTGCAGTTGACGTCGCGAAGGGAGACCGGAACCTTGCCGAAAGCCTGAACCGCGTCCGAATGAAATGAGACCCCCGCATCGCAACATCGCTGCGCCAGCTCGGCGACGGGCTGCAGCGTTCCGACCTCGTTGTTCACCCACATCACGCTGACGATGGCGACTCCGGTCGCGAGTGTCCGCTCGAGCGCGGCAACATCGAGCTGACCCGACGCGCCGACCGGCAGCACGACTTCGTCTCCGCCGAGGTGCTTGACCGCGTGCGCGGCGGCGAGTCCCGCCTTGTGCTCCGTGGCCGACACGGCGACGCGGAATGGGCCGCCGCGGTCCTTCGCCGCGAGCGCCGCGCCGATGATCGCGAGATTGTCGGCTTCAGTTCCACCCGACGTAAACACGACCTGGTTTGGCTCGGCCCCGACCGCTTCGGCGACGGCGCGCTTCGCTTCCTCGACCCCCGCGCGCGCGGCCCGGCCAAAGCGATGGGCGGACGACGGATTGCCGAAGGCGTCCTTGCCGAGGTAGGGCAGCATTGCCTCGAGCACTTCCGGCCGCACCGGCGTCGTGGCGGCGTTGTCGAGGTACGTGAGACGCTTGGTCATGGGATGCGCAATTTACCAACTAGAGGGATTGCACGCCAAGCTGCAGCACGTCTTCCACCTCGTGCGTCTCGGCGGTGTAGAACGGCTCCCCGTAGCGGCGGCGGATGAGTGAGCCGTAATGCGCCGATTGCACGCGAATCAGCTCGTAGAGGTCCTGTCCGGTGGGGAATATCTCGCCCGCCGCCTTCGCCCCCTCGAACTGGGACGCATAGCAGCGAATCGCCTGCATCTTCGTTTCGAAGACGTCGGAGATGTCGACCACGAACGTCGGTTTGACCGGGTCTTCGCGATACGCCAGGGCGTACAGAATCTTGTGCGGGCGATGCGCCTCGCCGCCGCTGCCCGGGGCGTACTTCGCGAGTCCCGCGAGGTAGCACGCGTCGCGACCTAGCTCGGACGCGATGCGATGATCAGGATGTCGCCCGACCGGAAACGGCAGAATCACCACACGCGGTCGTGCCCGGCGAATCAGCTCGACGACTCGTGTTCTCGACGCCTCATTGTTTTCGAGATGCGCATCGCGCAGACCTGCGTTGAGTCGCGCCGTCACGCCCAGTGTTTTCGCGGCGCGCTCCGCTTCCGCCGCGCGGGTCGCGGCGTCGCCACGCGTGCCCATTTCCCCTTGCGTGAGGTCGATGATGCCGACGGTGTGACCGGCCTTCGCCGCCTTGGCGAGCGTCCCGCCGCACGTGAGCTCGACATCGTCGCGATGCGCGGCGATCGCGAGCAGATCGATCGTGTCACTCATAGCGCAGCGCCTCGACCGGATCCAGCTTCGCGGCGCGCGCGGCCGGCGCGATCCCGAACACCAGTCCGACGAGAATCGACGCCACGGTCGCAATCGCTGCCGGCACCAGCGGCACGGTCGTATTGAACGCGAGCAGCCGCTTCAGCGTCTCGCCAAGTCCGAGGCCGAGCAGAATGCCGATGATCCCACCGAGGAGCGTGAGCGTCGCGGCTTCGATCAGGAATTGCCACAGAATTGCCCGGCGCGTGGCCCCGAGGGCTTTGCGGAGACCGATCTCTCGCGTCCGGCTCGTCACCGATACCATCATGATCGCCATCACGCCGATTCCTCCGACCATCAACGCGATGCTCGAGAGCACGAGCATCACGAAGAAGAACGCGAACGTCAGGGAATCGAAGATACTCAAGACCTGGTCGGAGGTGAGCAGGTCGAACGTGTTGGGCTGGCCGACCCTGAGCCCGCGCATCCGGCGGAGCGTTACGGTGGCGGCATCCATGGCGCGGTTGACCGAGACCTCGGGCTTCGGCTTCACAAGGATGATCAGGCTGTTCCACTCGTCGATGAAGAAATTCCGGCGCGCCGCCTCGAACGGCACGATGCCGGCGATTTCCGGAGTCCCCGGGACCTCGAAAATGTTGGTCGGCCGCTGCCACACGCCCAGAATCTTGAACGGATGGCCGCCGATGCGGACGACGCGGCCGAGCGGATTCACGGCCCCGAACAGCCGGTCGACAGTCCGCTGCTCCACGATGACCACGGGATCACCGCCCCGCAGCTCCGCGGACGTAAAGGAGCGGCCGGCGGTGAGGCCGCCGCCCAGAATCTCCATGAACCGATCGTCGGCGCCGAAGACGCCGAGCACGCGAGTGTGATTGCCGCCGTATTCGAAGCGCTCGAACAGCTGCGTCCAGATCGCCGCATAATGGATCTCGGGAAGTCGCGCAATGGCCTCGGCATCCTGCGCGACGAGCTTGGGCCGGATGCGCACCTCGCGCGGCACCGCGTCGGGGTTCACGCCCGTCGTGGAGAAATAGCGGAGCACGCGAAACGTCGTGGGGCCGACGACCTCGAGCGTGTTGACGATCTGCTCGCGGAACCCCGCGACGATGGATGCCATCGCCATCACCGTCGCAATGCCGATCACGACGCCGAGCACGGTGAGGCTCGAGCGCAGCTTGTTCGCGCGAAGCTGCTCCAGCGCGATCCGCCATCCCTCTCGCACCGAATGCAGCTTCACGTCATTCCTGGCGTAGCGCTTCTATGGGGTCGAGCCGGGAGGCGCGGTGCGCTGGGTAGACGCCGAACGTGATGCCGACCGCAATCCCGACGAACAGCCCGAGGGCGATCGACCAGCCGGTCACGCGCGCCGGCAGCGGCGAGATGGCTTCGACCAGACCGGCGAGCGCGAATCCCGCCATGAGTCCGGCCACGCCGCCCGACAGCGACAACGTCACCGCTTCCGCGAAGAACTGCCGCCGGATGTCGCGGCGCGACGCGCCCAGCGCCTTGCGGATCCCGATCTCGCGCGTCCGCTCGGTGACGCTCATGAGCATGATGTTCATGATCACGATGCCGCCGACGATCACGCCGATCCCCGCGACGATCGGGACCACGTCGAAGATGACTTTGGTCAGCTTTGCCCAGAACGCGATGAGGCCTTCACCCGTGTCGATCGTGAAATCGTTGTCCGCGCCCGGCCGCAGCCGATGCGCGATGCGCATCGCTTCCTCGGCGCGCAGCATCGCCGGAGCCACGCCCTCGGCGGTCGGCATCTTGACCGAGATCACCATCGTCTGCCGCCGCCCATACATCGACTCGAACGTGCTGAGCGGCAGCATGACGAAGCCGTCCCACGATTGCCCCAGCACGGTGCCTTTGCGCGCGATCACGCCCTTCACCAGCAGCTGGATGCCGCGCACGCGGATCGGCCGGCCGACGGCGGCCTCGGCGTTGCCGAAGAGCTTCTCGGCGACGTCGTAGCCGAGCACCGCGACGTAGCGGCGCTGCTGGACGTCCACGTCGGTCAGCGGCTCGCCGGCCGCGAACTGGTAGTCCTGCACCACGACGTACGGCGCCGTGACGCCGAAAATGAAGACGTCGCCGGTCGTGCGGTTGCGCCACTGCACGTCGGCCATCGGCGTGGGCCATCCCGATTGCAGCGCGATCGCTTCGGCGTCCGGGACGGCGCGCGCGATGAATCCGACGTCCTCGGGCGCGATGATCGGCCGCCGCTGGATCTGCTTCCACGCTTCGTCGTCGATGAAGCCCACCTGAATCGGATCGCGGCGGATCTGGAACGCGTTCACGCCGACGATCGCGCCCGCGAGCCGCTCACGGACGTACGCGTTCATCCCCTGGATGACGGCGACGACGGCGACGAGAAATGCGACCGAGACGATGATGCCGAGCAGCGTGAAGAACGAGCGGAGCCGGTGGCTCCAGATCGTTTGGACGGCGAGGGCAATGGCTTCGTACAGGGGCACGGCGGAAAGCTACCGTGCACCTATTCGTACCGCAGAGCCTCGATGGGATCGAGCCGGGCGGCGCGGCTCGCGGGATAGAGCCCGAAGCCGACGCCGGTGAGCGCGGAGGCCAGCAACGCCGCGACGACCGACCAGAGCGGCACGTTGGCGGGGATGGGCGTGATGAGCGACACGAGCAGCGCGAGCAAGCCGCCACCGAGCATGCCGACGGCGCCGCCGACGAGCGTCAGGGTCGATGCTTCGACCAGGAATTGCCAGAGGATCGCGCGGCGCGTCGCGCCGAGCGCTTTGCGCACGCCGATCTCGCGCGTGCGCTCCGTGACCGAAATCATCATGATCGCCACGACGCCGACGCCGCCGACCATCAACCCAATCGACGACAGCACGAGCATGACCAGGAAGAACATGCCCGTCACCTGCTTCCAGGAATCGAGCAGCTTGTCTTGTGTGACGATCGAAAAATTGTTGTCCTGTCCCGGCTTGAGGCCGCGCATCGCGCGCAGCGTGGCGACGACTTCGTCCATCGACTCCTGCTGCGTGTAGCCGGGCGCGGGCGCGACCGCGAGGCGCATCCATCCCTTGAAGTAGGGCACGCTCTTCACGAACGCGCCGTGCGGAATCCCGACGAACGGCGGCGCCGCGCCGCTGAACAGGCTGGGCGGCTGGCTATACACGCCGATCACCGTGAACGGCGTGCCCGCGACCTTGATCGTCTGCCCAATTGGATCGCGGCCGCGGAACAGCTGGTCCTCGAGCTTGCGATTGATGACCGCCACGGCGGCATTCGAAAGGTCCTCGAACTTCGTGAACGTGCGGCCCGGATACACATCCCCGCCGTTCACCTCGACCCATTCCGCCGACAAACCGGAGATGCTGACCGACTCGAGCCGGAGACTGCCGAACTCGACCGTTCCCGAGCTTTCCTCGCGCCGCGTCACGAAGCGAACGGAGGGAAGGGCGCGGACGCGGTCGGCTTCCAGCTCGTTGATGGGCGGGTTGCGGCGCCACGGGCTCGTTTCGTCGGAGCCGTCCGAGACGTTGACCCCGGCCTGGAAGAACCGCCACACCAGGAACGTCCGCGGCGCGATCGATTCGAACACCCCCGACACGCTCTTGTTGATGCCGCTGATCATCGCGGCCATCAGCATGACGACCATGACGCCGATCGCGATGCCGAGGATCGTCAAGGCCGCGCGCACCTTGCTGGCACGCAGCGACTCGAGCGCGATGCCCACGCCCTCGAACACGCCGCCGCCGATCACGTCTCGGCCCGCAGCGCGGTGATGGGATCGAGGCGCGCCGCGCGCGTCGCGGGATACACGCCCGCCACAATGCCGACGCCGGCGCCCAGGATGACGCCGACGACGATCGACCAGGGGGCAACCGCGGCCGGTAACGGCGTGAACGCGGCGACCGCGGCGGCCATCGCGATGCCCGTTCCCACGCCGGCGGCCGCGCCCACCGTCGCGAGCGTGACCGTCTCGACCAGGAACTGCCGCAGGATGTCTCCGCGCCGCGCGCCGAGCGATTTGCGGATCCCGATCTCGCGGGTGCGTTCCGCGACCGCCATGAGCATGATGTTCATGATCACGACGCCGCCGACCACGAGCGAAATGCCGGGCAGGAACGGCAAGGCGATGCGCAGGATGCCGCTGATCTTCGCCCAGAAGTCGAGGACTTCGTCGGCCGTCTCGAGCGCGAAGTCATCGCCTTGCCGCGGCCGCAGGTGCCGGCGGCTGCGCATCACCGCCTCCGCCTGCGACATCGCTTCGCGCATGTCGGACTGGGTGCTCGCCTTGATGGCGACCGCGTCCACAACGCGCGGCGGATTCACGAAACGCTTGAGCGGCGCGGTGGCGGGCGCGATCGCGAACTTGTCGAGCGACAGGCCGAGCAGCGTGCCTTGCTTCTCGACGACGCCGATGACGCGATAGGGAATATCGAACACCTTCACCTCGCGCCCGATCGGATCCTGGCCTTCGAACAGCTTGTCGGCGAGCTCGTGTCCCAGCACGAGCACGGGGACGCCCGCCTGGACTTCCTGGCCGGTGAATGCGCGTCCCTGCTCGATCGTGAACGAGCGGATGTCGAAGTACAGCTCGGTCGCCGCGGTCACCTGCACGTCCTTCACCTGGCGCTTGCCGGCGAAGATGGGCGCCCGCGTGTTCGACTCCCAGGCGGCGAGCACCGGCACGGTGACGCCGCGAGCGACCGCTTGCGCGTCTTCGTAGGTCACGCGCGGCCGGCGCATCCAGGAGCGCCACATCGAGTCGGTGACGTTGCCGAGCTGCACGTCGGGGAATTGCCGTAGCCGGAACGTGTTCACGCCGAGGATCGTGCCGGCGAACTTGTCGGTCATGTAGCGATTCATGCCTTCGACGACCGACACGACGGCGATCAGGAACATCACGCCGATGAAGACGCCGATGATCGAGAACCCGCTCTTGAGCTTTTGGGCTCTGATCGTTTGAAACGCGAGGCGCACGGCGTCGAGGAAGGACACCCCTCTACTCGTAACGCAACGCTTCTACCGGATCGAGACGGGCGGCTTTATTCGCCGGATAAATGCCGAACAGGAGTCCGGTCACGGCCGCCGCCGCGAGCGCCGTGACGATCGACGCGAGCGGGACGTATGCCGGGACCGGCGTGAACGAGTGCAGCAGGAGCGCGATGCCCCAGCCGATCAGCATGCCGACGAGACCGCCCACCATGGTGAGCGTCGCCGCTTCGACGAGGAATTGCCACATGATCTCGCGGCGCAGCGCGCCGAGCGCCTTGCGGACGCCGATCTCGCGGGTTCGCTCGGTCACCGAGATCATCATGATGGCGACGACCCCGATGCCGCCGACCATGAGTCCGACCATGGAGAGCGCCCACATGAGCATCCGCGCGACCTTGGTGAAGCTGTTGATCGCCTGGACGTAGACCTCCTGCGTCACGGCGTCGAAGTTGTTCTTCTGGCCGGGTCGCAGGCCGCGCATCGTCCGCATGGCCATCGTGACGTCGTCGATCGCGCGCTCGAGCGTGACGGAATCCTGGGGCACGACGAACATGTCCATCCAGCCGGGCCAGTACTGCATGTCCTTCACGAACGTGCCGTGCGGAATCGTCGCCTCGGGTTGGTCGGCCTCGCCGAACAGCCGGGGCGGGGGGTCGAAGACGCCGACCACGTCGTACGGCAGCCCGCCGATCTTGATGCGGCGGCCCATCGGATCGCGGTTGCCGAACAGATTTTCCGCGAGCTTGCTGTTGATCACGGCGACGTGCGCGTTCGACGCGTCTTCGAGATGCGTGAACGAGCGGCCCGGATCGATCTGGCCGCCCTCGATCTTCGGCCAGTCGGCATTGCGGCCCCGGATGCGAATGGCCGAGAGACGGTGGCCTTCGAAGTCGATGTCCGCGGCGGTCCCCTCGTCGACGACGACGAACGCGATGCTGGGGAGCGTCGCGAGCTGATTGGCCTCTTCGACGGTGATCGGCGGCCGGCGACGCCACGGATTCGGATCTTCGGGATCCTCGTCGTTCTGCCCGCCCCAGTAGCGCCCGACCCAGAACGTCTTGGGGCCCAGCGACGCGAGCATGTCGGAGATGCCCTTGTTGAAGCCGCTGATCAGCGCGCCGATGACCATCACCACCGTGACGCCGATGGCGACGCCGAGGATCGTGAGGGCCGCGCGCATCTTGTGCGCGCGCAGCGACGTGAGCGCTATCCCGACGCCTTCGAACAGACCGGTCATCGCTTACTCCTGCCTGAGCGCGGTGATGGGATCGAGCTTCGCGGCACGGCTCGCGGGATAGACACCCGCGACGACGCCAACGCCGCCGCCCATGACGACCCCGAGCACCACCGACGCCGGGGAGACGCTGGCCGGTAACGGCGACAGCGCGTTGATCACGAAGGTCAGACCGATTCCCGCGAGGATGCCGAACGTCGCGCCGACCGTCGCGATCGCGGTCGACTCGGCCAAAAACTGCCGCAGGACGTCGGCGCGGCGGGCGCCGAGCGATTTCCGCAGGCCGATCTCCCGGGTGCGCTCCGCGACCGCCATGAGCATGATGTTCATGATCACGATGCCGCCGATTACGAGCGACACGATGACGATGCCGGGGATGACGGTGACGAGAATCCTGCTGATCCCGGCCCAGAACCGCTGCACGCCTTCGGAGGTGTCCAGCACGAAATTGTTGGGCTGCAAAGGTCGCAGGTGCCGGCGGCTACGCATGATCCCCTCGGCTTGCGCTATCGCCTCGCGCATCTCGAGATCGGAGTGCGCCTTCACGAGAAAGGCGTCGAGAATACCGGGCGGATTCACGAGGTTTTGCGCGGGGGACAGCGCCGGCACGACCACGAATCGATCGAGCGGGAAGCCGAGGATCGAGCCCTGGTGCTCGACGACGCCGATGACGCGGTAGGGCACGCCGCCGATGCGGACGGATTTGCCGAGCGGCGCGCGGTCGGCGAAGAGACGCTTCGCCACTGCTTCACCCAGCACGGCCACCGGCGCGCCGGAGCGATTCTCCTCGCCGGTGAACGGGCGCCCGATCGCGATGCGCAGATTCTTGATGTCGAAGTACCGCTCGCTCGCGGCCGTCAGCTCGATGTCGCGCGCTTCCTTGTTGCCGAACGAGACCGTGACCTGGTCGCTCGACTGCCAGGCGGTGATCACGGGGACGGTGAGGCCGGTGCTGATCGCCTCGGCGTCACTGAACCGAATCCGCGGCCGCCGGCGCCACGCGCGCCACACGGAATCGGGGACGTTCGCGTTGAACATCGGCTGCCGGCGGAGCTGGAACGTGTTCACGCCGTACAGCGTCTGCGCGAACTTCTCCGTCATGTAACGGTTCACGCCGTTCGCGATGCCCCACGCCGCGATCAACGACGCCACGCCGACGAAGACGCCCAGCAGCGAGAACCCACTCTTCAGTTTTTGGGCGCGGATCGTGTGGAACGCCATGCGAATGGCTTCGAAGAACGGCACTCAGGCGGCTCGCAGCTGGTCGGTGGCCACGACGCCGTCGCGCAGCGTGATGACGCGCTCGGCGTGCGCGGCGATGTCCTGCTCGTGCGTCACCATCACCACGGTCTGGCCCTGGTGGTGCAGCTCGGCGAACACGCCCATGATCTCGGTGCTGGTCGTCGAGTCGAGGTTTCCCGTCGGCTCGTCGGCGAGCAGGATCGACGGCTCGTTCACGAGCGCGCGCGCGATCGCGACGCGCTGGCGCTGGCCGCCCGACAGCTCGTTGGGCTTGTGGTCCATGCGATTGGCGAGTCCCACGCGCTCGAGCGCACGTGCCGCCTTCTCGCGCCGCACGCGCGCCGTCATGCCGGCATAGATCAGCGGCAGCTCGACGTTGTGCAGCGCGTCGGCGCGGGGCAGCAGGTTGAACGTCTGAAACACGAAGCCGATTTCCTTGTTGCGAATGCGCGCCAGCTCGTCGTCCTTGAGGTCGCTCACCTTCTGGCCGTTCAACCAGTACTCGCCGCTCGTCGGCGTGTCGAGACAGCCGACCAGGTTCATGAGCGTCGATTTACCGGATCCTGACGGCCCCATGACCGCCACGTACTCGTTCTGACGGATCTGCACGCTCACGCCGCGGAGCGCGCGGACGAGCTCCGAGCCCATGTCGTATTCGCGCGTGAGTTTGTGCGTCAGGATGATGACGTCGGGTTGCGGCGTATCACCCGTGCGAAAGTTCTGAATGACCATTAGGACCGCCGCCCCGCGGCGCGGTTCGTCGTGTCGGACGACTCGCGGCTCGGCTTCACGCGCGCGCCGTCCTTCAGGTCGCGGATCGCCTGGTACGGCCCGGCGACGATCGTGTCGCCTTGCTGCACGCCTTCCACGACCTCGAAATGCTCCTCGCCCGCGATGCCCACTTTCACGGGGTGGAAGGTGGCGACGCCGTTGTGGACGAGGAACACGCCTTCGGTTTCCTTCTTTGCGCCGCCGCGGGACGAATCACGCGCCGGCGCGGGTGCCGCCTGCGCCTGGCCCTTGCCGGGCCGCTCGGTCGAGACGGGCGTGTTCTCGCGCACCGTGAGCGCGATGATCGGAATCGAGAGCGCCTGCTTGCGCGTGTCGGTCACGATCCGCGCGGTCGCCGAAAGGTCGGGCCGCACCTCTGCGGGTGGATTCGACAGGGTGATCTCGACTTCGTAGTCCACGGCGCGGTCGTTCTGGCCGGTCGCCGCGGAAGCCGCCGTCAGGATCGCGCTGTTCGAGATCTTCGTCACCCGCCCGACGAACGTCGTGTCGGGGAAGGCGTCGATCGTGACCTCGACCGAGTCGCCCATGTGCAGCCGGACGACGTCCGTCTCGTCCACCTGCACCTTGGTCTGAATGACCGACAGGTCCGAGATCGTGAGCAAGAGGCCGGTCTCGCGCGAGAACGTGCCGGGCACGGCGACTTCGCCTTCTTCGACGGCGAGGCGCGTCACGCGTCCCGTCATGGGCGCGACGAGGTGGGTCTTGGCGAGCTGATCACGCGACTCCTGCAAGCCCGCGCGCGACTGCTCGACGAGGTGCTGCGCCGCGTTCAGGTTGGCATCGGCGATATCGGACGCCGTTTGCGCCTGCTCGAGCTGTTCCTGCGAGACCAGGTTCGGGTTCTGCTCGCGCAGCTCCTTGGTCCGCTGGAGCGCGCGCTGCGACTGGTCGCGCGTGGCGCGCGCCTGTACGGCGCCGGCTTCCGCCTGCGACATCGCCGCCTGCGCGCGCTGCAGGTTCGCCTGGTAGATCGTCGGGTCGATCTGCAGCAGGAACTGGCCCTTCTGGACCAGGTCGCCCTCGCGCACGGCGATCCGCGTGATGCGGCCCGTGATGTCGGCGCTGACGTCGACTTTCTTTTTGGGCTGGATCTTGCCGCTCGCGGTCACCGCGGCGACGAGGTCGCGCCGGCCGACGCGCTCGAACCGAACCTCGATTCCCTTGTCGCGCTTCGCGCTGACGCTGACCATCACGAGCACGATCAGCAGGAGGATGCCGCCGCCGCCCAACAGGACTTTGTTCCGCTTCGACATGTCGAATCGTTCCTCTCGGTTAACGCAAGGGTCGGCCGACCGCGGCT
Organism: Gemmatimonadales bacterium; assembly: GCA_036522875.1. GTDB lineage: Bacteria > Gemmatimonadota > Gemmatimonadetes > Gemmatimonadales > GWC2-71-9 > 20CM-2-65-7. The sequence continues at coordinate 31,498 of DATDEZ010000034.1, forward strand.
TCGAGCGCGGCCAGGGCCTTGTGGTAGTCGTACGTCGCGTTCACGGCGTCACTCTCGGCGCGCAGCGAGGCGACCTGCGCGTCGAGCAGCTCGAAGAACGTCCCCGAGCCCACGCGATAGCGCTCGGTCGCGAGCTGCAGCTGCTCCCGCGCCGCCGTCAGGTTCGTGTCCTGCAAGCCCACGGAGCGATATGCCGTCTGGAGCGTGAGGAACGCCTGGCTCACGTCGGTCTGGACTGCCAGTCCCTTTGCCCGGACCGATTCCTCGAGATCGCTGTGCTGCGCCCGCGCATTGGAGACACTGAGCTCGCGCGCGAAGTTGTTGAAGATCGGCAACGTCACGGTCAACCGAGCCTGGAACGGCTGCTGCGTGAAGTGGAACGGGAAGACCGAGTTCTGATCGCGCAGCTGCTGCTCGTTTGCCGCGCCCCAGATGAAGACGCTGCAGTCGTTGGGCGAAAGCCCCGCGCTCTGACGGATCTGGTTGTTGTCGAGGCACTCCTGGTGCTGCGAGCTGAAGGCAGCCTGCCCGTTGAAGATCAGCGGATCGACGTTGGTGAATTGCTGCGTGAACCCCGACCACCCAGCCGACAGCGACAGGGCCGGCCCGTAGCTCGATGTCGCCGCCCGCACGCTCCAGGCGGCCGCGCCCTCGCGCGCCCGCAATGCCTCGAGCGCGGGATTCTGCTGCGCCGCCATCGTCAGCAAGTCGGGCAGCTGCCACTGCGGCGCCTGCACGGAGAAGGAGTCCGTGAGCTGCACGTTGGCGACGTCAAGCGGGGGCGTGACGCCCATCTGCTCGAAGAGCCGCAGTTTCTCGACGTTGACCACCGTCTGGGCGCGGAGCAGCGCGACCTCCGCCTGCCCGCGGGCGACTTGCGCCTGCCGCACGTCGATCAACGTCGCCTGGCCGACGCTGTAGCGAGCTTGGGCGAGCCGCAGAAATTCCTCGTTGCGCTGCAGCGTCTTCTTGGCAAGATCCGCCTGCGCACCGGCCTGCAGCACCGTCAGGTACTGCTGCGTGATGCCCGTGACGAGCAGGTTCTCGGCGCCGGCAATGTCGGCGTCGGTCGCGTGCTGCTGCGCCTTGGCAAGGCCCGGCTGCGACAGCGTCGTTCCCGAGAGCTGCCAGTTGAGCCCGAGATCGTAGAAGGACGACACGGTCGACACGGACTGGGAGAAGCTCTGCGCGAGGAACGTCTGCGATCCCGGCCCCGTGTACGACATGCCGCCCGAGGCGGTGACCGACGGAATCAACAGACTCGAGTAGGCGCCGCGCACCCCCCACGCCGCCGGACCGCGATTGTTCTGGGCTTGGCGGTAGGCGGGATTCTTTTCGCGCGCGACCGCGATCGCGTCATGGAGGGAAAGGCCGGCGACGGGAATCGGCGTGCCTACAGTTGTGGGCTGTTGCGCAATAACGGCAGCGGGAAGGCCCACGAGCAGGCCTGCCATGAGCAACACGTGTTTCATGGTCGTCCTTAAAGAAGAATATGTCGTGAGGTCGAAGCCCCTACGCGAGGCTACGGGGAGTGGTTTCGGCCTGCGACAGAACCTAGCCCGCAGGGTTGCGACTTCAAGGATCAGCTCCCGGCGAGGCGCTCGGCGGTCAGATGTCGTGCGGGGATGTCGACTTTCATCAGACGTCCGGCGTCATCGAGCCAGAGATGGACGGGTGCCGGCCCGTCCGACCCCAGGATCACGTGGCGCAGTCGCGCGGGATCGTGGTTCAGGGTGGTGGACGCCATTCCTTGATCGGCAACGGCCAGCACGTCGCGTCGCAGCGCCCGCGGGAAGATGGCCGTGAGGTTGCCACCCGCCGGCGCGAGCCACGCCGCAAACACGTACAACGCAAATACGGAATCGTCGAGGACGACCGGGCGCTGCCCCGTCGGAAACTCGCGCGCGCGCTCGGTGGCGCGGGCGACGAGTCGGATGGTGAACCGCCCGCGGCCGAGCTCGCCGAGAATGCGGGAAGGCTGGCGGGGGTCCGCGATGTCGTACTGCAGCGTCGCCGGCAGGGTATCGGTATTCACCTCGAGGATCGGGGCGAGCACCACGACCGGGCGGGAGCGGTCATAGCGAATCGTCGTGGCGAGCGTCCACCCGTCGCCGCCGCGGGAGAGGTGGCCGCGACTCAGCCGGAACGACTCGCGCGCGACTTCCTGAGTGTCGACGCGCACGACGAGCACGCCCTCGTCGACGGGCGTGACGGCCACGACCTGGAGGAGCGCGAGGGCAACGCCGATCATGCGGCTACCGTTGGAACGGGGGGGGCGGGGGCGCCCAAAACTCGCGTCGCGATACGGTCATGAATCATCTTATACAGACGCGCCCCCTTTTCGGCAGACGCAAGCGTGGGTCTCCCCACGGATCCCGGCGACAGGGCAGGGACGGAAGCGGCCGCGCGGCGCCGGAAGCGCTCCACCTGGCGTTCGGTGAGCGGGAAATCCTGAGCGAGATCCATGCGGACGAGCTCCGGCGCGAGATACAGCATCAGCGAGGTATCGAGCTCGCTGCCGTGCGTCGGACCGGTGGGGTCCTCGAGGTAGTCGCTGAAGTCGAGGCTGAAGATGTCCACCGTGAAGACACGCGCGCGGCGAGTCCGCAGCGTCGACAGGGCTTCCTGGTGCGGGTCATGCCCGTGCGCGGTGAGAATAATGAAGGTCTGGATCCCGCCCTGCTCCCAGGAGCCGAGGAGATCGTTCATCCAGCGGTGCAGCGTCTTGCGCCGTACCGCTGCGTTCCCAGGGTAGGCGCGCTTGGTCGCCGTGTTGACGCCATAGGAGATGGTGGGCGCGCGCAGAATATTGAAGCCTTTCGACAGGTCGTCGGCCAGGCGCTCGACGATCAGCGTGTCGCAACCCAGGGGCAGATGCGGCCCATGTTGCTCGCACGTGCCGACCGGAACGAGCATTCGTGAATCGCGCGCCACGGCAGCACGCACAGCATCGGGGGTGAGGGCGCTCACGTGCAGCGGCAAGCTCATGTCGTAATCGCCGGCGCGGTTGCGAGTCTCGCGACCGCCGAATGGCTCAGGGAGAGCGCGGCACGCGGGGGCGCGGTCTGGGCCGTCCTCGTCAGCCTCGCCGGCCTTGCCGCCGTCTGGCTCGCGCTGCGACAGTCGAGCTCGCCGCGGTCAGTGCTGACTGCTGCTGCGGCATTCGCGAGCCTCGTTCTCGGCGTGGCGTTGGCGGCAGGCGCCTTGCGCGTCTGGCGCATCGAGTGTTGCTGGCCCGCGCTCCGTGAGCGGAGTATCACCGCCGCCTCGCGCGCGCTGCAGAGCTCGCTGGAGCAAGCGATTGCCGCGGCACGACGCCTGGCGGAGCGAGCGTCGATCGCGGCACCATTGCCTCGCGTATCCGCGTTCGACCGGCTGGCGGATGCCGTGACGTCCGGACCGCCCTTCGAGCATGGCGCAATGGTCGTCGCCGATGGACCGGATCCCGAGCCGATCGTTTGGGCGGGACGCCACCGCGTGCTGCCGGCGCCGGACACGACCGAGCTGCGAGCGGTCATGACTCCATTCTACGCGGTGCTCGAGGCGCGGCGCCAGACGCACGGCGGCATGGCGGTCGGCAGCGTCCTCCTGTCGGCGACGCCCGCGATCGTGGACGGCGGCCACTCGCTCGGCGCCGAGTTCGCGCGGGACCACGGAGTCGGGTTGCGATTCTTCCCGGCGGGCGCGGGACCGCGTGACTCGAGCGTGTTCGAGATCTGCACGCCGCGCCCGCCTCCCGCGAGCCAGTGCGCCGCCGGCGATACGCTCTTTTCCGTGCTCACGATTCCGCCTTCCCAGGGAGACGCCAAGCTCGCGGCGCTCGCGCAGACGGCGTGGCTCGCGAGGCTCGGCCTGGCGTTACTGCTGACGCTCTTGTTGCTCACCGCTCCCGCCGGACGGTGGCGCTGGGGCGTTCTGCTGGTCGCGGCCTGGACGCTGCTCCGCGCGCCGGTCGGCCCGGCGGCGCTGTTCTCACCGGCGACGTTCTACCGTCCGGTCCCGGCGTTCGGCACGTCGGCCGGTGCGCTGCTCGTCTCGGCCGTATTGCTTCTGGTCGCCGCCGGCGCGCTCTGGCGTCGAGGCATGCCGCGGCGCTGGTGGGGGATCACGGCGGCGGGGCTGCTCATTCTCGCCGCCCCCTACGTCGTCCGCTATTTCGGCCGGGGCATCGCACCACCGGCGCGTGGCGTCAGCATCGGGCTGTGGCTCTCGTGGCAGACGGCGCTGGCCGTGACGGCGATGGCGTTCATCCTGCTCGCTGCCGCCTTGGTGCGCGGATCTTCCGAGCCGTCCCCGGGGCGCGTCGGCTGGCCGCTGCCGGC
>DATDEZ010000035.1:0-15171 GCA_036522875.1 Gemmatimonadales bacterium
AGGCCCGCCGCCGCCTGCGCCGCGGGAACGCCACGGGCCATCTCGGCCTGAACCCGGCCGGGCAGCGCCAGTAGATCGGTCGCGGGGCGACCTGCCGCAAGGGTCGCAGCCACGAGATCGACGGTCTGTTGCGCCGGCACACCGAGCGCCGCGAGTGTTCCGGCGACCCGTAATCCGACGACGAGCTCTGCTTCCGCGCCGGGCGCGCTGCGCGCGATGCCGGCGACATCGTCGCCGCTGAGGCCGGCGCTGATCGCGAACGCGCCGGCGGCGATCGCCAGCGTATCGGGATTCATCTCGGCCGCACGCAAGCCCGCCGCCGACTCATCCAGCTGCGCCACGACCAGCCGCAGCGCGGCCGAGACGCGCTCGGCGGGGACGGCTTTGGCGCCACCTTCAATCGCTTTTTGAATCAACGGATCGATCGGCAACCCGCGCGCGCGCGCCGCCGCGCCCAGAGATTCGGCGACCGCCGCGACGGCGGCGGGGACGCGCCCGTCGAGCCGCGCCGCAATGTCCTGCTGCTGCGCGAGGAAGACGAGCGGAAGAGCGAGGAACAGACTCACAGGGTGAGGATGCTGTTGCGACGGCCGAAGCCGTCGTCGACGGCCGGGGCGGCCGGATCCGGAACCCAGCGCACGCCGTCGACCACGAAGACGTATTGATGCTGGCCCGGCGGCAGCGAAACCGTTGCCGTCCACACGCCGCTCGTGCCGGTGCGGACCAGCGGAGTCGCTTGCGAATTCCATTGATTGAACGTGCCCGCGAGGCTGACCGCATGAGCATCGGGCGCGGTGAGCACGAAACGCACGGTGACGAGCGAGGGCGTCGCAGACGCGGGGGACGAGGGTGCGCCTGGACGCAGCCAGAGGACGAGCGCGGCCGCGAGTGCGAGCGCGGGGGCGATCGCCCACCGCAGGACGCGGCGCGATTGCCGCCGCTGCTCGAGTCGCGCCATGACGCGCCAGGTGACCGAGGGGACCGCGAGCGGCCGGCGATCGACGGCGCCGAGCAGGGCCAGCGCCTCTTCGCCTTCGGTGCGCAGCTCCGCCGGCAGATCGGCGAGCGTGATGTCGCCGTCGAGCAGCTGCTTCACCAGAGGATGAAATTCACGTCCGCTCATACATGCTCCCGCAGTTGCTCGCGCAGTCGGTCGTAGGCCCGATGCATCCGCATCTTGAGCGACGGCACCGACGTGCCAAGCCGCTCGGCGATTTCCCCGTACGACAGTCCTTCTACGTGCTTCAGAACGAAGACTTCGCGCTGATCCGGCGTCAACTCGAGCAGTGCCAGCTGCAGCGCGCGCCGCTGCTCGTTCGATTCCGTATGGCCGTCCGTGCGATCCGCGGCCGCCACCGCTTCTGCGGCTTCCAGCGAGGCTGACGACCTGCTGCGGCGCCGCTCGGCGAAGCAACGATTGCGCAGAATAAGGAAAAACCAACCGACGAACTTGTCGGGCTCCTTACACTGCCCCAGCTGATCGAAAGCTCGCACGAACGCGTCCTGCACGGCATCCTCGGCGGCGTCCGCCGAGCCCAACATCCGGGCCGCGTAGCGTGCGTACCGGTCGCGATATCGTTCGACCAATTCAGCATAGCGCTCGCGGTCGCCCGCGAGCACTGCCCGAACGATCTCCCCATCTGGAGCCTCTGTTTCAAGGGGCAACCGATTTCCTCCGCTAAAGAGCGCCTGGGGGGGACCTCGGTAACGTGACCTGCGTTACCACCCGCCCCCCCTCGCAATCTTTACCGCGTCATGTCTACGATGCTAGAGCCACAACCCGAGATCATAGCGGACGCCGTGCTCATGAGCCGGCTGGCCAGACGCGATTCTACGGCGCTGGTCGAGCTCGAACGGCGGCATCGCGCATCCCTCTACGCGCAGGCGTACGGCACCCTTATGGATGCGATCGCCGCCGAGCGTGTGGTCCAGGATGCATTCGCGCAGTTGTGGTTCATTGCGGCAGATTACAGCGGCAAACGGAGCGTTTGGACGCTGCTGCGCGACATGGCGAAGGACTTGGTGCGCGCGGAACGCGCGTTGCGCGATTCACCCGTTCGTCGGAGGTAGGATGTTCAAGCCAGCACTTCTCGTCTGTTCCGCCTTGCTCGTGCCCACGCTGTTGGCGGCACAGACTCCCAAGGTTGCGGCGCCGAATGAGCATGCATCGGACACCGCGAAAGTTCGTGTAGCAGCGGCCATGGCCAAGCGCGCGACGCATGTCCGCGGTGAAGCCGTGGGCCTGGATAACCGGCCGGTGACGCCGGCGGTCCCCGCAGTCCGGGCGACCCGCGCGACGCCCGCTGTGCCGAATCCTGACGGCGGTCCGGCCACGCGCGCGGTCCCGGCGACGCCGGCGACGCCCGCGGTTCCGGCTTCCGCGTCGCATCGTCCCGATAACGCGGGCGCGGGGCATAGCCGCCGGCCCTAAGCTCACGTCGTGACGTTGGACTGTATCTTACCGGTCCCATGAAAGTGGGACCGGTTCTTTTTTGCCTCGCATTCACGGCGCTGCCGCTCGCGCTCCCCGCGCAGCGCCAGGCGTCGCTCGGCGCGGGCGTCGGCGTGGTGCGTTACGCGGGTGGCTCGAGCTTCAGCGCGTTTACGCTATCACCCGCGCTCCAGTCCCTGAATCCCGACTCCTACTTCGCCGTCAGCGGCTCGGCCTCGCTTCTCGACAGCGCCGTGTGGGCCGGTCAGGCTCGCGCCGATCTGTGGACGATGCTGTCCCACCGGACGAGCGGCGTGCGACCCGCGGCGAGTGTGACGCTCGCCGCGAGCACGCGGACCGACGGTGTAGCGGCCGGATCCGGAAGCGCGCTGCTCGAAGCAACGGGCAACAGCGGCGCGTTCGGGGCGGGCTTCGTCACCGGCGTCATCGAGGGCTTGCCCGGCGTGGGCGCGTTTCGGCTGCGCGCGCGAACATGGCGTCCATTGCAGCAGGGCGCGCAGCTCTCGCTCTCCGCTGAAGCCACGCGATTCCTCGGCTCCTGGTACACGGACCTCGTCGGCGGCGTGACGCTCGATCGCGCGCGAACAGTGGGCTCGGTGTGGATCAGCGGCCGGCTCAGCGGCGTCTACGGCTCGACGGGCGCGGCGAGCGCGTCACTCCAGTATTTCGTGTCGCCGAACGTCGCGATCGAAGCCTCGGGCGGGAATTACTTACGCGACCCGTTTCAGGGACTGCCGCGTGCCGGATTCGTCGCCGGCGGCGTGCGCGTGTTTGCGGCGCGTCGCGCCGCTGCCGTGCGCACGGGTGCCGAGCCAAGCGCGCGCCCGGCGTTGCAGCCGCTCGTGGCCGAGCATCGTGGGCCCGACACGGTCGTCGTGCGGTTCAAGATGCCGGGCGCGGGCACGGTCGCGATCGCGGGGAACTGGAACGGCTGGACGCCGGCGCAGCTCCAGTCCGTCGCGCCCGACATTTGGGAAGCGGCGCTTCAGCTGGCACCGGGGACGTACTACTTCAACCTCGTAGTCGATGGTACTGAATGGGTTGTGCCCGCGGGCGTCGCCGTCATCCCGGACGGCATGGGCGGCATGCTGGCCATCCTGAACGTGCTCTGACTTGACGATTTCGGGGGAATTCCCTACCCTGGCGGCGGCTGCAATGCTCCTGTGGGTGCTGTCCTCTCCTCTGAGGAGGTGCCGCGATGGGCAAGATCAACATGATGAAAGTGCTGGTCGGCGGACTGATCGCCGGTGTCGTGCTGAACGTCGTTGATTCGGTGTTGTTCGGAGTGGTCCTGAAAGATCAGATGGCGGCGGCCATGGCGTCGATCAACCGGCCGGCCATGACCAACGCGCAGATTCCCTGGTTCGTCTTCCTCGATTTCGTCGCTGGAATATTCCTCGTGTGGCTCTACGCCGCGATGCGGCCGCGCTTCGGCGCCGGTCCCGCGACGGCGGTGAAGGCCGGTCTTGCCGCGTGGTTCGTCGGCATGCTGCTCGTGAACCTGTTCATGTGGCCCCAGCATCTCATGCCGGCGGGCCTCACGATCACGACAATGGTGGTGGCGCTGGTCGAATGGCCGATCGCCTGCGTGGTCGGTGCGAAGTTCTATACGGAAGGGGCAGCGATGGGCGCTGGAATGGCGGGAGCCGGCGCTCGAATGTGACAGATGTAAGGCGTGAAAAGGCGTGAAAGGGCGTAAGAAAGGCGTGGTGACTAGGACAGCCACCACGCCTTTTCCACGCCTTTTTCACGCGTTGCTACGCCGTCTGGCTCAGTAGTTGAAGTTCACCGTCACGCCAAGGGTGCGCGGTTGGTTCACCAAGTACCCGACCCGCGCCTGCAGCCCGCGCTCGCGGTCCAACGCCAGGAGCGCCCGCTCGTTGGTCACGTTATTCAGGAATACCGCGGCCTGCCATGTCGAGCGAGACAATCCCACGCGCAGGTTCGCGAGCGTGTACGCCGGCAGCAATGGATTGAACGTGAACGTGTTTTGCGTGAGCGGACCGCCCATGTTCGCCCCGAACTTGCCGATATTGACGCTGCCGATGCCCGGCGTCTCATCGTCGATTTGCGTGAAGCGGGAGCCGACGTATTGCGCACTGCCGCTGAGCGATACGCGTGAGCCGCTGCCACCCACCGGCAGCGAATACGTGATCGAGGCACTGCCCTGCACTCGCGGCACGCTGGGCAACCGGTTGCCGGACTTCACGCCGCCGACGACAGTTTTCACACCCAACGTATCCGTCGTGAGCACGGTCGACTGGAGCTTGGCGTCATTCAAGCCGGTCGAGAACTCCAGGTCCCAGTGGTCACTCGGCTGGGCGGTGAATTCGAACTCGAGGCCGTCGCTGCGCGCCTTCGGCACGTTATAGACGAGACGGGACGAGCAGGTGCCGGCGGTGAGGTTGAGCTGCAGATCCTTGATGTCCATGTAGAACGCCGCGACGTTCAGCGACGCGCGCCCACCCGCGAGCCTCGACTTCACGCCCGCCTCGTAATTCCACACGGTCTCGTCCTTCCAGCGATCGTGACCGCCGAAGGTGAGCGTGTCGCCCGGCGAGCAGATCGGCTTGTTGAGCGGGTCGTTGATGCCGCCAAGCCGGAAGCCGCGCGAGACCTGCGCGTTGAACGCGAGCGCGTCGGACGCCTTGTAGTTCGCGATGAAGCGCGGCGCCAGGCCGTTCGCCTTGGTGGTGCCGGGCTGGGAGACGTACCCGACGAAGAACCCGTCGAAGAACTGCGAGCGGTCTTCCTTGAAGTCGTACCAGCGTGCTCCCGCCGTGAGGTCGAGCTTCGACGTGAGCGCCATCGTTGCCTCGCCGAAGACCGCCGTCTGCCGCAGCTTGTAGTGCAGGTCCGAGAAGAACAGGTGGTCTTTCGGCGCCAGCGGACCCTGCGTGAAGCCGTACGGCAGCGATCCCGCCGGTATGCCGATCGCGGGGCAGCAGACGGGCTCGGCCAGCGTGTCGAAGCCGGCCACGAAGACGTCCTGCCCGTAGCCGCGCTTGCTGTTCGCGTAGAACCCGCCCACGAGCCAATGCAACTGGCTCGCCGCTCCTGCCAACCGCACTTCCTGCGTCCAGACGAGCGAGTTGGTGTGATCCCGGAACGGGTCAGGCAGCGTGTAGATGTTCTCGGGCAGGGCGAACGATCCCCCGACGATGCTGGAATAAAGCGCGCCGCCGTCGCGGGTGACGAGGATGTTGCGGTGCGTGTACGACGTGACCGACGTCAACGTGGCGCCGCCGAGATCGTACTGCACGTTCAGGTCGCCAAGCAGGAATTTGTCCGTGTACGGCTCGTCGATCGCGTTGAACAGCTGCTCGGGTCCGAGCGCCACCTTCGGCCGCGTCGTCGTGAAGGGATTGCCGAGGACGTTGAACGCATCGTGGCGGTTCCATCCATCGGCTTTCACCTGCTGATACACGACACGCGGCGTGATTCGGAACCGGCTGCTCGGCTCGAGAAGGACGGCCGCGCGCAAGCCCGCGCGCGTGCTGCCGTTGACGTTCGGGCTGACCGTGAGGTCGGGACGCACGGCGTCGATCCAGCCGCCGGTCCGGGTGCTGTAGCCCACGATCCGCGCGGCCGCCTTCGCGCCGAGCGGCGCGTTGAAGCCAAGCTTCCCGATGCTGCCCTGATCGCCGTCGCTGACCGACGTGACGCCGGCCTCGCCGAACGTCTCGCTGACGCCGAGCTGCGGTTGGTTGCTGATGTATCGCACCGTGCCGGCGAGCGAGCCCGAGCCGAACAGCGTGCCCTGCGGACCGCGCAGCACTTCCACGCGGCCGACGTCGAACAAATCGAGGTCGGGTGTGAACAGCGACAGCGACACGACCGACTCGTCGAGGTAGGCGCCGACGTCTTCCTTCACGCCAGGCTGGTCGCGCGAGATCTGCCCTGACGACGCGCCGCGGATCGCCGGCTGGCTCTGCCCGGGGCCGAGGTTCTGGACGCTGAAGCCGGCGACGTTTTGCGCGACCTGCTCGATGTTGTCGACGCCCCGGACGCGCAGCGCCTGCTCCGTCGGCGCCGCGATCGACAGCGGTACGTCCATCACCTCCTGCTCGCGCTTCATCGCCGTGACGGTCACCGCTTCCAGCTCGAGCGGCTGCATCACGAAGTTGACGACCGCTTCCGCGTCGGCCGCGACCTGGACGCCTTGCTGCACCTGCGTGCGCACGCCGGGCAGCGATGCCGAGACGGTGTACGTGCCGGGCGCGACGTCCGCGAACGCGTACGCGCCCTCGGCGTCGGTCGTCGCGCGACGAGCGGCCCCCGTGCCGCCGGTCAACCGGATCGTTGCGCCCGTCATCGGCACGCTGTGCGCATCGCGCACCATGCCCCGGACGCGACCGTTCTGGGCGAGCGCCAGCGCGGGCGTGCACAGTAGCGCCGCCAGCGTGGCGAGGCTCAAGAGACGGTTGGCGGTACTACCCATAGCTCCTCCTCGATGGAGTGTCATCAATGGCTCAAGCGCATTTCCGCGCGCGCGTAGATGTAGCGGCCGTTGTAGCCGAACGGCGACGCCGCGGCCCAGGGGAACGTGTTGTCGTTGTTATTGAACTCGGCCTTCGCCTTGTCGGGGTAGACGTCGAACAGGTTCCGCGCACCCACTGACAAGTTGACGTCGGCAAACTGATAGCCGAGCTCGGCGTCCACCAGCGTCTTGGCGCCGTACACTTCGCGATCGGTGAAGCTGGGCTGCGCCGACGCGAACCCGCCGTAATAGGAAACCCGCCCGAGCGCGTGGAGTCGCGCGAGACTGTACTGCGCCGTGAGCGTGCCGCGCCAATCGGGGCGCTCTTCCTCGATGCCAACCTTGGTGACGAGATCGAGAATACTCGTCAGATCTGTCGCGGTGCCCTGCAGGATGGCCGGCAGCGGGTCGACCCGGCTGATGCGGTTCTGCGTGTAATTGACCGCGGCGTTGAGGTCCAGCGAGCCGGCACCGGCCGGCACCCGCAAGTCACCAGTGACGTCGATGCCGTGGGTGCGCGTGTCGAGTCCGTTCGTAAAGAACTGCACCGCCCCGATGTTCGAGAAGCCGGAATCGACCAGAATCCGCTGCGACACCGTGTCCCCAAATGTGGCGCCGAGCAGAATGCGGTGGTCGATCGCGATGTGGAAATAATCGACCGTGAATGTGAGGTTGTCGCGCGGCGTGAACGCGAAACCGCCGCTCAGGTTCACGGACGTCTCGTCGCGCAGCGGCTTTGCACCGAAGATGCGCGACGCGCGGTTGTCGACCGGAAAGTTGCCGACTTCGACAAACTGCCCGCCGATCACGTTCGTCGTGGTATGACTGAAGAAGCTTTGCGACAGGCCGGGCGCGCGGAATCCCGTGCTCGCCGCGCCGCGCACGACGAACCGCGCCGTCGGCTGGAACCGGAGCGCGAGCTTCCCGGTGAGGCGCTGACCGAAGTCACTGTAGTGCTCGAAGCGCCCCGCCACGTTCGCCAGGAACTTGGGCGAGAGCTGGCTTTCGAGATCCGCGTACGCGCCGATGTTGCTCCGGCTGTGATCGCTCGCGTCACTCGGCGCAAAGCCGGGGAACACGGACGAACCGGCCGGCGCCAAGCCGCCGCCCGTGGCGCTGTCTTGTGCGAGATGGCCACCGTTGATCCATGACGCGCGCTCGCCCGCCGTGATCTTGAAGCTTTCGCGTCGCACCGCCACACCGAATGCGACGTTCACCGGAGCCGAGAGGCCGAGCTGCACCGGCTTTGCGACGTTGATCGCGCCGATCGCTTCGGTCCGCTCGAGCCGGCCGGCAAAGAACGACAGCTGGTTCGGGATTCCGGGGTCGTCGGGCGTGCCCAGCAGACTGTCGGGGCCGGGCGCGCATGCCACGTCAAGACAGGGACCGAGCGAGGAGTTGAGCGTATGGCGCAGGTTGTAGTCGAACCGATTGCCTCCGAAGGACCCACCCGCGTCGAGCGACCAGCCGCTCACGTTGGCTCGAAAACCGGCGACCGCGGAATAGTCACGGACGTCCGGATGAAACTCGGGGAGGAAGCCCTGCGGGTAGAGCTCCGGCCAGTTGCGCTCGCTCTCGCGATAGCGCCAGAAGCCGTTCCCCGTACCGACGCGGTGGCTGTAGCCACCGAACGCGTACAGCTCGCTCGTGCCGGAGGGATTGAGCGGCATCCGGAAGTTGGCAAACGACATCGCGTCGACTTCCTGCCCGTCGCCCCAGTGATAATTTGGCTGCGGGATCGAGTTCCGCTTCTGCAGAATTCGACCGGTCAGTGTATCGATAACGTCCGTGATACCGTTGGCATCGTCGAGGAAGATGTCAGGCCACGCGCGGTTCGTCTTGTCGCGATGCAGGTATTCCCCAAAAACTGCCAGCGAGCCGCGGCCCACCGGAATCCCGAAGCCACCGTTCACGTCGGCCGTCTGGCCGTCGATCGGATAACCCTTGGTGTTGTATTCGCCGGCATCGACGTTCACGAACGGCGTGAAGCCGCCCTCTTTCAGGACGACGTTCACGACGCCCGCGATGGCGTCCGAGCCGTATTGCGCCGACGCCCCGTCGCGCAGCACTTCGATCCGATCGATCGCCCCGCCCGGCAGCGCGTTCATGTCGACGCCGCTCGACCCGGCCCCCATGCCGTACGCGAACGTGTTGAGCACCGCCATCTGGTGGCGGCGCCATCCGTTCACGAGCACGAGCGTGTGATCGGGGCTCAAACCGCGCAGCGTAAACGGCCGCACGACGTCGTTCGCGTCGGTGACGCTCTGACGCGGGAAATTCACCGACGGCGCGAGATTCTGCAGGATCTGGCTGGTCTCGTTTGTGCCCTGCACCGCGATGTCTTCAGACGTAAAGACGTCCACCGGCACCGCGAGCTGCTCCGCCGCCGTGTGGCGCGCGCGCGATCCGACCACCACGTCGACCGGCGACAGGCTGATCGCTTGCGCCGCCATCGTGAAATCCTGCGTCGTCGCGCCCTGCCCCACCGTCACCCGCGCCGACTGCGGCACGTAGCCGAGCAGCCGCACGCGCACCGTGTAGGTGCCCGCCGAAAGGCTGCGGATTTCATATCGGCCCTGATCGTCGCTCGTCGCGCGCAGGCCGCTCCCTTCCGCGGAGATCGACGCGCGGGCCAGCGGCGCGCCGGCGGCGTCCGCCACGCGGCCGCGAATCGAGCCGCCTTGCGCGAGCGCGAACGTCGGGACCATACAGAGCACGGCGAGTAAAGTCTCAGCCCGTCGCATAATCATTCCTCGCGAGAAAGTGGGGACGGCGCTCTAGTGCTACCGCGCACCGCCGGGACCGTCAAGCGACGCTAGTGATGGCCGGTGTTCCACGGGTCACCGCTCGCAAACGCCATCACGTGCACCATCCAGCCGAACAGTCGCGGCGCAAAGCGGCCGCCGACGGCGTCACACGCCTCGCGCGTCGCGATCGGCGACTTCGGGCCGAAGACCGGCTGCCCGTCCTTCGTCTCGCGCCAGCGCTCGCGCGCGCCGGCCGGCGGCAGGCACCAATTCACATGCTCGTGCCAGCGCGCAATGGACAGCGGCAGGCGGCGGTCGAGCTCGTCGTCGCCGGTCGACGGCGGAGCCGTGAACATCGCGCCCACGAGCGTGAACCGTCCCGTGGAGTCACGCTGATACAGCAGCGACGTCGGGCGCGCCGGATCGAGCGCGCGACGCGAGCGCCCAGCGGAAATTCGTGAAGTGCGCGATCGGCGCCGGAACACCCGGCAGAAACTGGCGAAAGCCGTCGGCCTCGGCCACGCTCACGTCCGCGTACTTCACGAGCTCGCGCCGCATCGTCGCCAGCACTTCGGCCGCGCGCGCCGAGTCGGCCGCGGTGGCGGCGCGCCGCGGCGTGAGCCGCAAGTGCAGGTCTTCGTTCGACACCATCCCCGCCATCGCGTGCTCGGCTTCCATCCCGGCCATGCTGTCGGAATGCTGAGCCGGCGCGACTTGCTGCTCGTCGGCCGCCTGCGCCGCTGGCGCGGCGCGGCAGCCGCCGGAAAATGCATATAGTAGAAGGAGCGCGCGTCGCATCACGACAGAATAGACGCGCCGCCCGCGCGGTCAGCTAGAGCCGTGCAGCCGCCGGAAATGCGGTTTTTCGACGACGAAGTAGAACGTGAGAATCGCGCCCTGGGAAAACGCCGCGGCGATGAGCCCGGGGAAAGACCGGGTGATGAGCGCGAGCCCGTACGTCGGCAGGTAACCGACCGTGTACATCGGGCTCGAGATGAAACGGTACGGTCCGCTCGACACCGGCCCGATCGCGCGCTCGGGCTCGAAGAAGTTGTGCCAGTAATAGGCGTTACTGCCGAGCGTCCGCGCCGCCCACAGCTTGACGCCGAGCCCGATGACAGCGAGGACCGCGCCCACGGTGAACGACACCGGCCAGGAGACCGGCAGCGCCCACGTGTCTCGCGTCACGACGCAGCACACGATGAACGCGAACGCGTCGTGATTCATGACGAGCGCCGCGCGCCAGCGAAATTCTCGATGCGTGAATCCCGAACCGCCGCGTTCCTGTCGCCGCAGCACACTCCCGACGAACAACACGTATGCCATTCGAGCGAGGATGGCGTACGCGAAGGCGGCGAGCTGCCACGGCGTCACTTGCGGCCGAACAACCGCACCGACGCGGCGCCGCGCCCGCCGCGCAGGCGGCTCCGGTACCAGAAATCCACGCGACGCACCACGCGCACCGGCCCCGGCAAGTCGATCGTCCGGCTCCAGGATCCCTGGCCGAAGCTCAGCCGAGTGTCGGGCGAGAATGTTTGGCCGTTCCCGAACGTGACTTTGATGTTGTACATCTCGAGATCACCACCGGCGACCTCGATTTTCAGCGCGGTGAATCCCCCTTGGCGCGCGGCGACGATCATGGCGTCGTGATCGAGCGCGAAGCTCACGCGCCGGGTGCCGAGCAGCTCCCAGTCGGCGGCGGGAAGAGTCAGGAGGACCAGGGCGGCGAGCAATGCACGCATGCGTATCTCCGGGCACGGGACGGAGCAACATACAACGAGGTCGCCTTCGGTACTAAGCCCGAAGCCGGGCCGGCATAGTTCGGTTTTCGCCCCTCAGGCTGATACAAGGCGGGATTACATCCTCGTAGGATTCATTCGCACGCAGGCGTTCTTTCCCAAACACTTTCGGAGAACGAATATGCGACTCGACCCGAACAACCCGCGTCAGCCGCGCCCGGACGAAATGGGCCCGATGAAGAAGAAAGAAGGGGAGCGCAATCGCCCCGGCTCGAACCCCGAGCACGAAGAAGAGGGCGGGTACGTCGAAGAGGAGCGCTAAGCCATAGTCGTAGACACACCGCGGCCGCCGAGTCTCTCGGCGGCCGTCGTGTTTTGGGGATAGATTGGCCGCCATGCGCGCACCATCCCTGCTGATGCTCTGCGCTGTGACGGTCGCAGCGACCTCCGTTGCCGCACAATCTTCCCTCCTGTCGGGCCTCGCGTGGCGCAATGTCGGACCCTTCCGCGGCGGGCGCATCTCCGCCGTGTCGGGCGCCATCGGGCAGCCGGGCGTGTTCTATTTCGGCGCCGCGAACGGCGGCGTCTGGAAGACGACCAGCGCGGGCGCGACCTGGTATCCGGTCTTCGACTCCATCACCACCGTGTCGTCCATCGGCGCGGTCGCGGTCGCCCCCTCCGATCCCAACGTGATTTACGTGGGCACCGGTGAACGCCACGCGACCGTGAGCGGGAATGGCGACGGGATGTACAAGTCCTCCGACGCCGGCCACACGTGGCGCCACATCGGACTCGACACCACACAGCTGATTCCCGCGATTCTCGTGGATCCGCGCGATCCCAATGTCGTGCTCGTGGCGGCGCTCGGGGGAGTCTTCCAGAGCCAGAGCGGCGCCCGCGGTGCCTACCGCTCCACCGACGGAGGGGCGACCTGGGTGAGGACATTGTACATCGACGAGCAGAGCGGCATCAGCACGCTCGCACGCGCAGCCGACGCTCCTGATGTGGTCTTCGCCACGACGCTGAACCGCTCGTTTCCGGCGGGGACCGGCGGTCCGCCCGCTCCGGACACGGCGCGCACCAGAACTCGCCTGTACAAGTCGTCGGACGCCGGCGTCAGCTGGCGCGAGATCTCCGGCGCCGGACTGCCGCGCTTGGAGGGCCGCGTGTCGATCGCGGCCGGCGCGAACGCGCAGCGTGTCTACCTCATCGGCAACTTTGGTTTGTATCGCTCGGACGACGGCGGCGCGACGTGGCGCCAGATGGCGGCCGACGACAAGCGCATCGCCAACGGACAGGGTGGCTACAACTCCGGCGTCTACGTCGATCCGAAGAATCCCGACATCGTGTATACGGTCCACGTGACGGCGTACCGCTCGACGGACGGCGGCAATACGTTCACCGCATTCAAGGGCGGCCCCCCCGGCGGGGACGATCCGCAGGAGATGTGGATCGATCCCACCAACGGCAAGCGCATCCTCTTCGGGTACGATCAGGGCGCGATCGTATCGCTCGACGGCGGGGACACCTGGAGCTCGTGGTACAACCAATCGACCGAGCAGGTCTACCACGTCGCCACCGACAATTCGTTCCCGTACTGGATCTACGCCACGCAGCAGGACGCGGGCGCGATCGCGACGCTGAGCCGCGGGAACCTGGGTGCCGTCACTACGATCGATTGGAAGCCGGTGCCCGGGTGGGAATGGGGCACGATTCTCCCCAATCCACGCGACAACAACGAGATCTACTCGAGCGGGCTGAGCATCGCGAAGATCAGGTATCCGAGTGGCGAGTGGATCAACATTGGACCCGAGCAGGATCCCGCGCTCAAGTTGCGGGCCTCGCTCAATCTGCCGATCGCGTTCACCACCCGGCGCGGCAGACAGGAGCTGCTCGCCGGCTATCAGCACCTCATGGCAACGGCTGACGGCGGGGTCACGTGGTCGAAATTGAGTCCGGATCTCACCATCACGCCGGCGCACCCCGCCCCACGCGATACCACCATGGGGCGTCGCGCGAGCGTCTGGTCGATCGCGCCATCGATCGTGCAGGCCGACGTCATCTGGGTCGGGACCACCAATGCCATCGTCCAGGTGACCCGTGACCATGGGAAGACATGGTCCGACGTCACGACTGCAGACATCGCTCCCGGTGTCCGCTACAGCCCGGTGTGGCTGGAGGCGTCACCCTTCGACGCGAGCACCGCGTACGCCGTGTTCTACCTGGCGTTCCGCGGCGACCTTGCGCCATACATCTACCGCACTCACGACTTTGGAAAGACATGGACGAAGATCGTGACCGGATTGCCGCCAAGCGCTCCGGGTGGGGCGTCCGTGAATGTGGTGCGCGCGGACCACGCGCGGCGTGGGCTGCTCTTCGCCGGCACCGAGAGCGGCGTGTTCGTGTCGTTCGACGACGGCGACCACTGGCAGTCGCTGCAGCTCAACCTCCCTACGACGATTGTCAGCGACATCGCGATCCACGACAACGATCTCATCGTCGGCACCTACGGCCGGGGGATCTGGGTGCTGGACGACTATGCGGTGCTCCGGCAGCTTGGCCCCGCGGGCGCTTCGGCAACTCGGCTCTTCAAGCCGAGTGACGCCGTGCGCGTCCGGCGTAACGTGGACTACAACACGCCGTTCCCCAAAGAAGAGCCGCAGGCGCCGAATGCGCCGGCGGGCGCGATGATCTATTATGAGCTGAGCGCAAAACCCAGCGCGGACATCGCGCTCGACGTGCGCGACGCACAGGGGCGCGTCGTGCGGCACATGACCAGCACGCCGGCAATCGCGGTTCGCGAAACCGCCCGGGCGCCGATGGAGCAGTTCTGGCTTGCGCCGCCGACGTCGCTCACCACCACCGTCGGACTCAATCGTGCCGTCTGGGATCTGCGTTACGACGCCCCGCCGGCATTCGCGCACGCGTTCGCGTTCAACGGCAATCCCGGCTCGACGCCCCCGTTGCCCGAAGGACCGCTGGCGCGGCCCGGGGCATACACCGTTCGACTCACGGTCGACGGCAAATCCTACACGCAGCGACTCACCGTGCGCCCCGATCCGCGCATGCACGTCATGCCCGCGACATATGCCGCACAACACGCGCTACTCATGCGGTTGTACTCCGCGGTACAGGCGACCTGGAGCGACTTCACGCCCGTGTCCGCACTGCGGGCTGCGGTCAGGAAGGTTGCTCCAAGCGATACGACCTCTGAGGTCGGGAGGGCCGCGAAGGCGCTCGCAGCGACGCTCGATTCGATCGCGGGCGACTCGCTGGTGGACGCGCGTCAGGTCTGGGACGATCCACCCGACAACTGGACGTTCGCGGACCTCAACGGCGAGTTTGGCCTGCAGCTGAGCGGCCAGGACAACGCCGACCAGACACCGACGCGCGCGGCGCTGGCGGTCGCGCGCTCGCGCTGTGCCGAGCTGGCCAAGCTGGTCGCGCGGTGGAATCAGGTCGTGCGGGTGGATCTGGTACGATTCAATCAGCTCCTGAGGAGCCACGGGACCGCCATGGTCGGCGCGCAGGCCGGGCCGCTACGAGTGTGCACGCCATGAGCAGTCTCGCCGTCCTCGACGAGCCGGCCGTCGCTGAGCGGCTGCGTTATCCCGAGCTCATTCCCGCCATCGCGGATGCGCTCGCGGCGCTCGCCGCGGGGAAAGTCGTGCAGCCGGTGCGGACCGTTCTGCCGATCACGCCGCACCAGGGTTTCTTCGCCGTCATGCCCGCGTACGCCGGCAGCCTCGGCGC